>DCGK01000031.1:6863-10333 GCA_002315235.1 Ruminococcus sp. UBA1780 | reverse complement strand
CAGCATGCACAGCATCAGTATTCGGAGCAATCACATCAGTATCAGCAGCTGACGGTCTTTCAATCACAGCTGAAACAAAGACAGTTAAGCCTGGTTCTGAATTTACAATTGATATCTCACTCGCAGGCGTTCCTTCATCAGGTGTTGCAGGACTTGACTTTGCAGTTAAGTATGATTCATCAGTATTTGAAGTAACAGGCGTAACAGAAGGTGCAGTTTCAAAGACATCTGACAAGCAGGTTGAAGGCTTTACTTCAAACCTTGCAACAAACGTTGCTAACGGTGCAGTTTCAGTTCTCTGGGCAACAGGCCAGATTTCATCAAACGCATCATGGATTAAGACAGACGGCGTTCTTCTTACACTTAACTGTAAGGCAGTTAAGGCCGGCGAAGCAAAGGTAGAAATCACAAAGGGAACAAGAAAAGACGCTACATCAATCGATGCAGTAGTTGAAGGTCTCAAGGTTGTTAACCCTGCAGCAACAGCTGGTACAATCAAGATCACTGATGAAACAGCAGTTGATCCTACAAAGACACCAGATCCAACAAAGACACCGGATCCGACAAAGACACCGGATGATACAACAGGAGCTAAGCTTGGGGACGTAAACGTTGACGGTAAGGTTGATATCACAGATATTTCAGTACTTTCAATTGCTATCGTTGATAAGAAGACAGACGGCTTCAAGGCTGAAGCTAAGGCAAACTCAGACGTTGACAAGGACGGCGAAATCGGCCTTACAGACCTTTCAACAATCAAGCAGTTTGTATCAAAGGTTATCACAGAATGGCCTAAGGCATAATATTACTCAGGTAATATAAAAATATATTATATATTGAGGGAACGGACGTTCTTTTGATTATATAAAAATTTAAATGGAGGGAAAAAATGAAGGCTAAAAAATTTATTACAGCTGTATGCGCTCTCGCAATGGCAGCTACATCAGCAGCATCCTTCGCATCAGCTGCTGGAGAACAGGTTATTATCAAGGGTGACCAGATTGAAAAGGCAGCAGGAGCTGCTTTTGAACTTAACTTCAATCTCGCAGAACTCGAAGGCGTAGGTTTCTCAGGATGTGAATTCGCAATCCAGTATGATCCTGCAATGCTTAAGGACGTTAAGATTGCTGAAGGTGCAGTACTTAAGACTGACGCAGCTAAGGAAGAACTTGCAAAGGCACCGGAAATCGGCAAGGAAGTAACAATGGTTAACGGCAGCAAGGATTACAGCTGCTTCGACTACAATGTTAAGGAAGTTGACGGCAAGAACGTAATTGCTGTTCTCTGGTGTACAGGTCTTGACTCATCAAAGTCATGGGCACACGAAAAGGGTACAATCGTTACTCTTACAGGTACTGTTGCTGAAGATGTTAAGGACGGAACAAAGATTCCTGTAGAAATGGTTGCAATTCCTCGTGAAGGTAACAAGAGCATGACATTCGGCTACGTTGACGGAACTAAGGACGTTGCCCTTACATCTGCAGTTGCTACACAGGGTCTCATTACAGTTGGTGCAGGTTCTGAAGAACTTAAGCCATTATGGGGCGACGTAAATGATGACGGCGCTGTATCAGCAAAGGACCTCGTAGCTATGATGCAGTTCATGGTTAGCCCTAAGGATGCTGCTCTTACAAAGCAGGGTATCGTAAACGGTAACATGGACCAGAGCGACGGAGATACTGATCTTACTTCAGACACAATTCTCGGCGCTAAGGACTTCAAGGCTCTTAAAAAGTATATCCTTAAGGATTACAAGGCAGATCAGTTCCCAATCAAGTAATTTAAGAACAGTAAAAAATATCGCATTCCAAGTACCGGGAAGCTATTCCACGGCACTTGGATTGCATTTCTTATCAGTATCTTAATTATCGGATGACGGTACTGGTCAGTTAACAATGACTTTAATTCTGTCAGCGACAGAACCTATACAGAAAGGATATATTCATGAAAAGAGGTTTATCTTTAGTAACTTCTTTAATGATGACTGCTTCTGTTTTTGGTGGAGCTGCTTCACAGGCAATGACAAATAACAGTACAATAGCTGTTGTTTCTGCAGCTGAAGCAAAACCGGTTATCGGAATCGGTGATCAGGCATACGGCGGTACTACTTATGTATCTGCCGGCGCAAAGAAGGTTAGCATTCCTGTTCGCGTAACTTCAACAGATCTCCTTGCTATGGTAGTTGAACTTGAAGTTAAGGCTGACAAGGCAGGTGCAGCTAATCCTGTTATCACTGGTATCAGTGAAAAATACGCCGAAATTCTTCCAAATGAAACAGCGTCAAACGTAAGAAGTTTTACATGGACAAACAAGGGCCTTAAGGCTCCTGAACTTAAAGAAGAAGTAATGGCAAATGTTGAAATCGAGCTTCCTGCAGATGCGGCAGCCGGTTCATCATACACACTTACTGTAAAATCACTCGATGCATCTGATCTTGCAAAGTCAGAAGGATATGCTTTTGATGAGAAGGGTTCAGATCTCACAGAAAAGATTGTTGTCGGCGCTAAGCAGGCTGATGACTATACACTTAAGTTTGCTGAAAATGCAGACGGCAGCTGGAAAGCAGCAGACAAGATTACAGTTGAACCTGGTCAGACAGTTCCTGTAGGTCTTGAGATTCAGTCAAAAACAAATACAATCGGTGCTGTAGTATTTGACTTCGACCTTACAAAGGGTGCGACAGTTAAGGGCTACGAAAACGGCAAGGTTGGTGAAGTTGAAGCTTCTGAATCAGACATCCTCAATGCAGTATGGACAATCCCTGGAACATTCAAGGGATATGACTTCAAGGATGAAACACATCTTTTCACTGTAAACGTTACAATTCCGGCAGACGCTAAGAATGGTTCAGTTTACACACTGAGCATTGCAGGTGAAGATACTTCTACTGGTACAAGAGATGCTATCAGCCCTGTAAAACTTCCTTCGATTGACCTCGTTGTAGGTGAAACAGAAGTTGAAGAATCAACAATTGAACTTACAATTGACACAGTAAAGGTTCCATATGGCACAAAGACTGCTGATGTACCTGTTCTTGTTAAGAACGGTGATGCTACTGCAGTAGTTGCTCTCTTTGAAGCAAAGAACAACGCTAAGGTTGTAGGCGCAAAGGAAGCAGGCGTTCCTGGTGAAGTTTTAGCTAACTCAGCAGGTAACATGGTAACATGGACAAATGAATTCAAGGGAAAGGTAACTGACTACAAGTTCGGCGCTGAAGATACAAAGCTCTTCATTCTTACTGTTGAACTTCCTGAAGGTGCTAAGGGTGAATATCCTGTAGTATTTGATGAAAAGTCAGTAGACATTTCAAACGCTGCTCAGAAGAACGTAAAACCAGTTCTTAAGAACGGTGCAGTAATTGTTGAGGAACCTGCAGAAACAACACCTGCAGAAACAACACCTGCAGTTACAACAACACCTGCAGAAACAACAGCTCCTGCAGTTACAACAACACCTGAAGTTACAACAAC
>DCGK01000031.1:5202-6668 GCA_002315235.1 Ruminococcus sp. UBA1780 | reverse complement strand
AAGGTTCCTGTACAGGTTCCTTCAAAGGATGATGCTTCAAAGGCTGAAAAGATTGAAGTAGTAGTTAAACTCAGCGAAAAGGATTTTGGTGATCCTGATAAGAAGTTTACACCTGGAAGCGTATATGATGAAACAAAGTTCTATTATACTGTTCCGGTTCCGTTCCTTGGCAAGAATGTAGCAGATACAGCTATCGCTACTGATGATGCAAAGGTTAAGGAAGCTGTAAAGAACTTCCTTGCAGGACTTGATACAACAGTACCTATGCCTGTAATGATCGGTCAGCTTGGTGACTTTGATCTTAATCACAGTGCAAATCAGGTTGACGCGAACGGCGTACTCAAGATGGTACTTCATCTTGATGCCGGCGAAAAGACTGAAGATGTTATTTCTGACGTAGTTCTTGCTGATTCAGATGCAGCAAAGAAGGAAATTGCAGCTCATAAGAATGTAAACATTAATGAATTTGCACTCTTCCTTGGAAATGCTGATTTAAGTGAGAAGTCAGGTAACTACAACATTGCAGTAAATCAGCTTGACGCTAATACAATCCTCAAGGCTATTCTCCAGAGAGATGCTATTGACGGAACACTTAAGAGAATTCCTGTAAAGGCATGGGAACTTGCAGGTACAGAATTCAAGAAGTAATATTCAAAGTTAGTTTAGCATTTGATGCAGGCCCGAAAGGGTCTGCACAAATGATAGCTATATAAACGCCCGGCATGCGTATACAGACAGAGATGTCTGTAAGGTTTCTTATTCCAGAAACTGAAATGCCAAAACGAATTTTTAGGAATATATTGAAAGGAATTAAATTATTATGAAGAATGTTTTTAAGAAAACAGCAGCACTCGTATCAGCTATTTCATTAATGGCTGCAGGTACAGCAGTAAGCGTTTCAGCAGCTCCGGCTCCTGGCGTAATTGAAGTTGAAGTTCAGTCAGAAACTGGTACATTAGTTAAGGCAGGCGAAGCTAACTACGACGCTAATTACAACACATACCTTCTCAGTGCTGAAGATACTAAGATTAAGGCTAAAGTTGTATTTGTAAACGATAAGGATCAGGAATTTGATGCTCTCTGCTTCCAGAACTCAATCGATGGTCTTTCAGTAGATAAGATTAAGAATGGTTCTTTAGGCGGTCAGCAGTATATTAAGCCTGAAATCTATGCTCAGTGGATTTCTTCAAGCGGTACACCATGGAAGATTGGTGAAATCGAAGCTGATCCTGATGAACAGGCAGAAGTAGATGCAGAAAACGCAGCTTTTGTTGCTTACACATTTACAGCAGCTCTTCCTTCTGATGCAGCTGGCAAGACATTCGAAATCGGCTGGAACGATCCTTCAACATACTCATTCTCACTTCAGAATGCCAAGAAGGATCTCGAAGGTTCATTCAAGCCAGCTAGATTCATTGTTGAAGGTGCTCCTGTTGTAACAACAACAACACCAGAAGTAACAACAA
>DCGK01000031.1:0-5095 GCA_002315235.1 Ruminococcus sp. UBA1780 | reverse complement strand
AACAACAATTGAAACAACAACAACAACAGCTGTTTCAACATCTAAGGTTGCTTCAACACCAGCAACAGGCAGCAGCAACAACGGCGTAGCAGCTCTTGCAGTTACAATGGCAGCAGCAGCTGGTGCAGCAGTAGCTCTTAAGAAGAAGAAGGACTAATTTAGGTTAGTTTTTCCTTTAACTTACTTTTGAATATTAAATCCTCCTGGTGACAGGAGGATTTAATTATAATTTTATTAGCGATGAAAATAAACACAAGAAAAGAGGATTAATATGAAAAAAGTAATTTCAGTAGCTACAACAGCAGCTATGACATTATCCATGCTTGCAGTTCCTGCAGTAGTATGTGCAGCTGAAGAAGCAGCAACAGCAACGGCAGGCGTAGTTCTCCAGGATCAGACAATCAAGAAGGGTCTTACTTCTTTCAGTGTACCTGTAACAGTAACAAAGTCTGCTAAGATTACTTCAGCAGAACTTGGCCTCAGTGCAGAAATGTACTTCGGCGGTATATACAAGGCTGTTATCAGCAAGGTTTCAACAGAAGTTGAAGGTCTTAATGCAGAAATTAAGGACGGAAAGGTATCTGTAACTGGTTCAGCTGATGTTAAGAAGGGCGATACTATAGCTACAGTTACAGTTGATATAATTGACGGCAAGGGTAATCAGGCATCTTCTATTCCTGAAAACTCATTATTTATTTTAAACGTAACAGATGCTGCAGGCGATATCGCTGCTACAGACAAGGCTGATGCTTCAGCGTTCTTACTTGTTGGTTCAGCATCAGAAGCAACAGCTTCAGTTAAGTTTGGTTCATCTGTTGCTACAGTTAAGAAGAACACAGTTGAAGTTCCTGTAACAATCAACGGTTCATTCAGCGCTATCAACACAAGATTCCGCGTTTCAAACGGCGCAAAGATTAAGGATATCAAGGTTGTTGACACAGATACATTTGAAGTAAGTGCTGACAAGACAGGTATTTGTTTTGCTCCTGTTAAGATTTCAGAAGTTAAGGACAAGGAATTCAAGAATGAAAAGGTTGCTACACTCGTAGTTGAACTTCCTGAAACAGCAGTTTCAGGTCAGTCTTTTGAAGTTTCAGCTAAGTTCTTTGATGCTTCAAATGCAAACAAGGAAGCAGTTCCTGCTAAGGTTGAAAACGGCGACATCATCTATGTAATGAAGGGCGACGGCGACCTTAACAACACAACTAACCAGCAGGATTCTATCGTACTCCTTAAGGAAGTACTTTACCGTGATGCTGACTCAACATACTTTGCTGAAGGATGGGCAGCTGACGGTATAGATAAGACTGAAGAAGTTGCTTACACAATAAGCAAGCTTGGCTCAAAGAAGCTTGAAGATGCTGCTTACGAAGCACTTGATTCAGATAAGGAAGAAACAGTTAAGGTTGATGCTTCTGACTGTTCTGTATTACTCAAGTACATTCTTGAAAGAGATGCAAGAACAATTGATGGTGATATCACAGGCGAAGAAGACTTCCTCTACTCAGATTATCTTGCTGAACTTTCAGCTGCTAAGTAATCAGTCTGCATGATACTATCGGATATTAATTTCTGAAAATACGGAGAACATTCTCTCAGTTATCTCTGAGAGTGTGTTCTCCTTTTTGTTTTACCATGAAAGCCGGATTGTGTATTTTGTTGATTGACTATTGCAGTTGAATAGTGTATAATATTCAATGTTTGGGATTATAGTGAACGTCAGAGTATTCTGACGTTCACTATAATCAGTTTATTAATACTCTCTGAGGAATACATAATGAATACAGTTATATTTTTTATATGCGCATTTATTACAGCTGCAGTTCTGTTTATGACAAACAGGATAGCAGGCGGGCACGGAATGTCAGGAAGACTGAAAAGAATGATACCGCTGATTCTGTCAGTTGTGCTCGTACTGATATCAATGCTGGCATATTTTAAGGTTGTGGATCCCGGACATTATCAGGAAGCCTATACTTTTATGTCACTGGTATCTGCGGTGTCATGCTTTGTCTCCTACCTGGACACTGAACGTTTCAGAAAAGAACAGAAATTTTTTATAAAGGCATTAACAGTTACAGCATTGCTGGAGCTTACTCTGTTCAATCTTCCTTCGTACTATGCTATTACAGGAAACTATCCTGTAAAGGAAATACCGTGTTCTGACATAAAAACAGAATCCGGCGGAGAACTGACTGACGGAGCCATATATTTACAGTGTGGGGAAGAATTTAAGGGAGAGATTGAAAATATAAATATTCCGGTAAGTTCGGTATATGTAGATCTGAGGTATACTGACCCCAGAATTCAGACAGTGCGTTTCTGCATTGATGCCAAGGACTCAACCCGTTCAGCTGAGTACAGGAATGATGTGGCGCGAAATGAAGCCGTTCGGAACATTGAAAACTCAAAATATATAAGATGTGATCTCTCAGGTAAAGTCAGTGATATCAGACTGAGGATGAGCCCGTCAGAGGGAGAGAATATCTGCTTTACCAAAATCATCATTAATAAACCTGTTCCGTTCAGTATACAGTATATAAGATTTGTGCTGCTTCTGATATTGTCAGTGTTTATATACAGTACTGTTTCCGGAGGCGTATTGTCAGAAAGCTTTGATTCACAGAGTAATCTGTGCAGCAAGGCTGCATTTATAATGACAGTTCTTTTTCTTGCAGCAGCTTTTATCATTGTTGATTACAGAATGACAGAAGGAACGTGGTACGGATGCTTCCACGCGGAGCATGGAAATCAGGTTACAGAGGAGCTTGTAGAGGCGTTCAAAAAAGGGCATGTTTATCTGGACAGGGAAACCGAAGATTTTCTTTATGAAATTGAAAATCCATACGATGATACACAGAGAAATGAAGCAGGCGGACAAGGATATGCGTGGGATCACGTATTTTATAAGAATCACTACTATTCCTATTACGGAATAGCACCTGTACTCCTTCTGTTCCTTCCGTACAATCTTATCACAGGGTATTACTGCTCAAATGAATTTGCGATACTTGTTTTCGGATTTACCGCAATATGCGGAATTACGTTAATGTACCTTTCTTTTATAAGAAAGTGGTTTTCCGGTATTTCTTCCGGTATTATAATTGCGTGTCTGTTTATAATACAGCTTTCAAGCGGAATCTGGTACAGCCTTGGAAGAACTGATTTTTATGAAATATCTCTGGCGGCTGGACTGGCCTTTATGTCCTGGGCTGTTTTCTTTTTTATTGAGTCAGGTGTTCCTGAAGGGAAAATATCACTTTTGAAGACTGCGCTTTCTTCACTTTTCTTCTCGCTGGCTGTTCTGAGCCGACCGACTCTTGCAGTGTACTGTATATGTGCGGCACTGTTTCTGATGTCTGCTGCGCGCAGAGTTTCAGAGCCTCACAGGGCTGACAAACTTCACGGATATCTGTCCCGTGAATCAGTTAAGTATCTTCTCTGTGCAATGGGGCCTATGGTTATTCTGGGACTGATGCAGATGATATACAACTATCTGAGGTTTGAGTCACCGTTTGATTTTGGTATTCAGTATTCTCTTACTATCAATGACTTTACAAATTCAGAGTTTCATATTAAATTCTGTGCGGTTGCTCTTTATAATTATCT
The DNA here is from genome assembly GCA_002315235.1 of Ruminococcus sp. UBA1780. GTDB lineage: Bacteria > Bacillota > Clostridia > Oscillospirales > Ruminococcaceae > HUN007. The sequence goes on along the minus strand of DCGK01000031.1, from coordinate 1,486 downwards.
GTTTAATCCGCCTGTTTTCCAGATGGAGTATCCTTTTGTCAGAACGGATTTTCAGTACATGCACAGTTCAGGCTATTTTTATGCAGATACATTTAATACACTGAATACATCAGGTCTGTTTACTCTTGTACCGCTTACATGGTTTTATCTTGCTTCACGCAGAGCCATGAGACAGTTCGGGACAAGAAAACAGAAGATAAAGACCCTTCTTAAAATTGCTGTTCCGTGTCTTGCTGCTCCGCTGATAATAATAATGTCAGTATGGGAAAGCGGGTATGCGGTAAGGTATACAGGAGATTTTTCAGTTGAGATTATACTCGGTGCTTTCGTGATGATGTTTCTGATTCTGAAAAGTACATCAAACGGAACTATAAAAAAGCTTATTACATATATGGTTTGCTTCTCCCTTGTATGGGTGATTTATGCGGAAGGAATTCAGATTGTAAATCAGGCATTCAGATATTACGGTGGAGTATACACATTCCCTGAGATTGCTTACTCTGTAAAAAGTATTGTGTCCTTCTGGTATTAAGAAACTGGTATGATCATTACTCAAATACGTACAAAACGGCATATTTATATGCCGTTTTTTGTTTGTTTTCATAAACATTTGACAATTAAACGAGTTTGTGATATCATATTTAGTATAAAAATTATTACATCAGGGAGGCATGTAAAATGAAATTATTAAAAAAATCAGCGGCTGCAGTAACAGCTTTTGCAGTGCTTGCATCTGCTTCAGCAGCAGTTCTGCCGCAGGACGGTGTATTTTCTGCACCGGATATTGTATCAGCTGAGGAAAAAACTGCATCATACAGGTTTGCAGTCAGCAATGAATTATACAACATCGATTCACTGAAAACACTTGAGTATTACAATGCAAATGAACTTCGCAGATCAGATTCAGATTCCGATGAGATAAAGAACGGAACTTATGACGGCAGGTATGTTGCGGAAGTAAAACTTAATATTGAAGAGAACTACGGTATTTATGCCGGACAGATTATTCTTGAATACGACAGTGATCTTGTTTTTGCCGGATGTGCATTATACGACAACGGTGCTGTTTCACGTTTTGAAGGAGTAGATGATTATCTTGCAGTAAGCGCCGAGCTCAGTAAGGTTATTATCACATATAAGGGTGGTCAGAATATGGCTGAAACAGGCGAATTCTGTAAGCTTCTTTTTATACTTCCTGAATCACCTGAGACCGACCATGTATACAAAATAGGATTCAATGACAAGAAAACTCAGAATCAGATTGCTCCATGGGAGGATGACATTAAGATTTCATACAGCAGCGCAGCCGGCTCACTGAAGTTTACCAATGGTGATGTACCTGTTACACCGGCAACACCATCAGAAATTCCGGCAGATAAGCCGTCTGAAACACCTACATTAACACCGGCGGAAAAACCGACAGATACACCAACATTAACACCGACGGAAAAACCGACAGATACACCTACAGTAACACCAACTGAAA
>DCGK01000097.1 GCA_002315235.1 Ruminococcus sp. UBA1780 | reverse complement strand
ACATACAAGGAAGCTTTCCAGAAGGCTATCAGAAGTCTCGAACAGGGACGTTACGGCCTTGGTTTTGCCAAGGACTTCAACAGCAAGTCAAAGGAAGAACTCCTCGACATGCTCCATATTCCTACTTCAGAACGTCAGTTCATTATGTATGAAGCACTCAGAAAGGGCGCTTCAGTTGAAGAACTCGAAGCTCTTACAAAAATCAAGCCTTACTTCATTGAACAGATGAAGGAACTCGTTGAAGAAGAAAACGCACTCATCTCTGCAAAGGGCAGTGTTCCTTCAAAGGAAGTTCTCCTTCAGGCCAAGAAGGACGGTTTCTCAGACAAGTACCTTTCAAAGATTCTTGAAGTTTCTGAAGATGAAGTTCGCGAAAAGAGAATCGGCTACGGTATCACAGAAGCCTGGGAAGGCGTTCACGTAAGCGGTACAAAGGACGCTGCTTACTACTACTCATCATACAATATCGAAGACAAGAGCACAGCTTCTGACAAAAAGAAGATTATGATTCTCGGTTCCGGTCCTAACAGAATCGGCCAGGGTATCGAATTTGACTACTGCTGCGTACATGCTGCAAAGGCTCTTAAGAAGCTCGGATTTGAAACAATCATGGTAAACTGTAACCCTGAAACAGTTTCAACTGACTACGATACATCAGACAAGCTTTACTTCGAACCTCTTACACTTGAAGATGTTCTTTCAATTCACGAAAAGGAAAAGCCGCTCGGCGTTATCGCTCAGTTCGGCGGACAGACTCCTCTTAATCTTGCCGCTGACCTTAAGAAGGCAGGCGTAAACATCCTTGGTACAACTCCTGAAACTATTGACTTTGCAGAAGACAGAGACCTCTTCAGAGAAATGATGGACAAGCTCGGTATTCCGATGTCAGAATCAGGCATGGCAGTTACCGTTGACGACGCACTTGCAATTGCCGAAAAAATCGGATATCCGGTAATGGTTCGTCCTTCATACGTTCTCGGCGGACGCGGTATGGAAGTTGTACACGATGCTGAATCACTTAAGATTTACATGGCCGCAGCTGTCGGCGTAACACCTGACAGACCAATCCTTATCGACAGATTCCTCAACAATGCTCTCGAATGTGAAGCAGATGCAATCAGTGACGGTGAAAACGTATTTGTACCGGCTGTTATGGAACACATCGAACTTGCAGGTATTCACTCAGGTGACTCTGCATGTATCCTTCCTTCACTCAATATTTCACCTGAAAACGTTGCTACAATCAAGGAATACACAAAGAAGATTGCAAAGGAAATGAACGTTAAGGGTCTTATGAACATGCAGTATGCAATTGAAAACGGCAAGGTTTATGTTCTCGAAGCCAATCCTCGTGCATCAAGAACAGTACCTCTCGTTTCAAAGGTATGCGATATCCAGATGGTTAATCTTGCAACGCAGATTATTACAGCACCTCTTACAGGAAATCCTTCACCTGTTCCTGAACTTAAGGACAAAAAATTCAGCCACTACGGTGTTAAGGAAGCAGTATTCCCGTTCAATATGTTCCCTGAAGTTGACCCTCTCCTCGGACCTGAAATGAGATCAACAGGTGAAGTTCTCGGAATCTCAGACAACTTCGGCGAAGCTTACTACAAGGCACAGGAAGCAACACAGACAAAGATTGCTCTCTCAGGTACAGTTCTTATCAGTATCAACGATGGTGACAAGCCTGAAATCGTACAGATTGCAAAGGATTTTGAATCACTTGGTTTCAAAATCAAAGCTACAGGCGGCACACATGCACTTCTTACTGAAAACGGCATAAACGCAGAAAAGATTTTCAAGCTTCAGCAGGGCCGTCCTAATATTCTCGATGCTATCACAAACGGTGAAATTGATATCGTAATCAACACACCTGACAACAAGAAGGGTATGGAAGACGACTCATACATCAGAAAGAATGCTATCCGCAAGAAGATATTCTATGTTACAACAATTGCAGCTGCAAAGGCTACTGTTGAAGGTATAAAGGCTGTCAAGAGCAGAGGCGCTGACTCAGTAAAATCACTCCAGCAGTTCCACAGCGAAATCAGATAATTATTACAAATCATTTACAAAAAAAAAAGCTGTACCGGTTCCGGTGCAGCTTTTTTTGTTTTTGCTTCAAGTGCGCAAATGCGTAGATTACAGAGACTCACATTATTATGACATAACTTTCACCGAATAGTCACTTGACATTGTTACCTTTTTGTAATATAATATAGTCACTGGATAAAATCATATTTAAAGTCATGGAAGCACTTTGCAGGTCTGGCGGATATTGTGCAGGCAGACTGTACGTCAGGTCGTCAGACATGATTTAATCAGTGTTTCCGCGGGGAAGGACATTTTTGAACAATGGACAGACATTTCGGAAGAGTCGCTGCGGCATTTTCATTATCTCTTGCAGTGGCTTTATCCTCTGTATATTACACTCCGGTTACAGCCTTCTCGCCTGATGAAGCTGAAAAGTCAGTCAGTGATCTTGAAAAACTCAAGACAGAGAACGACAACCGTATTGCAGAACTTCAGAAGGAAATTGAAGAAGCTCAGGCACAGTACGACGAAGTTGTAACCGATGAAAATTCAAAACTCGAATACCGTGAAGCTCTTACTGAAAAGATGGAGCTTCAGACTCAGAATATAGACTTCGTTGCCGGTCAGATAGACAGAATTGACGATGAAATAGGCGAAAATGTAGAGCGCATAAACACAATAGAATCCAGAATTAAAAATACTGATTCGCAGATTTCCGGAAATACAGATTTACTCAAGCAGCGAATGCGTGCCTCCTACATGGCATCAGGCGACAACTTATCTTCCATACTTGCAGGTTCGTCTTCATTTTATGACATGCTTGCAAAGTTCGAACTTATAGCCAAGGTTGCCGAGCACGACAGGGATCTGATTGAAACACTTAAGGATCAGATCAGTGAACTTAAGAACTTAAAAACCGGTCTTCAGGAACAGCAGACAGTTCTTGAAGAAAATCTAAGCTCTGAAAAGGCAAAAAAAGAAGAATACACCGAAGCTCTTGACGCTCTTGGTGAAGATTATATTGAAACACAGAAAGAGCTTAACCGTATTGACGGTATAAAAACCGAAATTGTCCTCAGCATCGAGGAACGTCAGGAGGCAGTTGCCGAGCAGGAAGAAGAACTTAAGAAAATTGCCGAAGATATGGAAGAAATACAGCAGATGCTGGTTCAGTACTCCATAAGTGAATCAGTAAGAGTTTCCGAATCCGAATCAGTTGCAGCGTCTCTTGCTCAGTCAGCTGCAGAAAGCAGAGCTGCCGAAGCCTCAAGAATTGCCGAAGAATCAAAACGCGCTGAGGAATCACGAAAAGCTGAAGAATCCCGCAGAGCAGAAGAGTCAAAGCGTGCCGATGAAAATGCCGCTTCACAGAAGCCGGTTCAGGCTGAAACTGAAAAACCGGTTACCCAGGCTCCTGTAACAGAGGCACCTGAAGCACCTGAACCTGTCATTCCTTCAGTTGATACCACTCCTGCTGAGCCTGTTATTTCATCAAGCGGATGGGCATGGCCTGTAGCGAACGGCTATGGTTCAATCACCAGTGAATGGGGTTCAAGATGGGGCACATTCCACAAGGGCTGTGATATCACATCCTCTGACGGCGGTACGATTATGGGCAAGGCCATCGTTGCTGCATACGACGGAATTGTTGTAAGTGTTCAGAACACATGTACACACAACTACGGAAAAAGTTCAAGCTGCGGATGCGGCGGCGGATACGGCAGATATGTCGTAATTGCTCACACAGACGGAACCTATACTACCCTTTATGCACATATGAGCTCAGTAACAGTAGCTGCAAAGCAGTTCGTTTCAAAAGGCGATACAATCGGCTATGCCGGTTCAACCGGTCATTCAACCGGCCCTCACCTTCATTTCGAGGTACACAAATCCTCAACAATGAATTCAGCCTTCTGGAACAAGGACAACACTGTTGACCCGAGAAACTTTATCTAAGAATTTAACATCAGTCTTTATAATATAAAATTCATTTCAAAATTTCCAGAAACAAAAATCACCTTCCGTACAGAAGGTGATTTTTGTTTCAAAGCTCTGCTTTTAACAA
>DCGK01000116.1 GCA_002315235.1 Ruminococcus sp. UBA1780 | reverse complement strand
GTGATTTAATCAGTGGTTCCTTATATATACAATTAAGCAAAGAAAAGAGGAATTACACTTGACATCGGTATTTATTTACACAATGATATCCTGTGCCATTTTCTGGTTTGTTTACTCAAAACGTGAGTCATCCGGAACTGTATCAGGGTATTCAGCTGCTGAGCTCATACCGTTTTACGCGGTTACCAGACTTGTCCCGCTGTTTATGTACGAGGACAAAGCAGCCGGAAACTTTGCTGCGCTCGCCGTTGACGCAGCTGTTCTCGGAGCAGTATGCCTTGTTTCGTCAAAGGCATCACGAAGCAAAAGCACTGCCGCAGCAGTATACATGTTCTGCCCGCTCCCTGTCATATGCATGACAGTCGGAACAGTGCCTGCAGTTATTATAAACATTGCAGCTGTAACACTGGTTCTCGGATGGATGGTTATTCTGACTTCAAAATACCCGCTTGTCCGCATGTCATCATTCACCGGCAGTCTTGCTCTTGCCGGCACAGGAATTTATCTGGCCGCATACGGCATTCTTGTACAGGACTTCTCACTGAAGGAGCTTACTTCAGACAGCTTCTTTCCTGCATTTATCACAGCAGGACTCATACTGACAGTATCAGCTGTCGTTCTGCTGGTTTTCACACAGAAAAAAATCACTTCAAAGGGATGGAAGGAACCTGAACGAAAGGCAGATTACGAAGAAATTTCATACAAGCCTGAAAAGTTCGGAGCAAAAAACGTAGTCCATATTGTGGTTCTCACAGCTTTGTATGCAGCTGCTGTTCTGTTTCAGCTGGGTTCACACGAAGCGCCTTCAACCGGATACATGTTCAATTCAAACGATTCTGAAAATTCAGAAGTCATTATTGACCTCGGCGAATACAAAACTGTTTCATCACTTCAGATTTTCCTCGGACAGGAAAGTCTCAGGACAGTAAGCCTGTCCGCATACAACGAAACCTCCCGTGAATGGGAGTCAATCCGTGATGAAGAGCTTAAGACCGCATTTGCCTGGAACGAGGTCAGCATCGGCTGGAATCTCCGCTATCTCGGAATTGTTTTCCCGGGCAGTGACACTCATTTCAACGAAATCATTCTCCTTGACCAGGACAAAAACATCATTACTCCGGTAAACACAGCAGAACGTCCGTATCTTTTTGATGAACAGGAGATGTTCCCTGAAGAGGCTACATACTACTACAGAATGATGTTCGACGAAATCTATCACGGAAGAACAGGCTATGAGTTTCTTCACAATCTCTCAATCTACGAAAACACACATCCTCCGCTCGGAAAAACACTTATTGCCGGCGGTATTGCAGTTTTCGGAATGAATCCTTTCGGATGGAGAATTGTTGTTGCACTGTTCGGAACACTTATGATTCCGGTAATGTACATGTTTGCATGGAAGATTTCGCACAGATCATCATCTGCTCTTGCAGGCGGAGTTCTGTTCGCGACTGAATTCATGAATTTTACCCTCTCAAGAATCGCAACAATCGACATTATCGTAGCTGCATTCATTCTTCTGATGTTCCTGTTAATGTACTGCTTCATCGATGAAATGAACAGGAACGGAAAGTTTTCAAAACAGGTTATGTGGCTTGTACTCTGCGGACTTTCAACAGGTCTTGCAATGGCAACAAAGTGGACAGGCATCTACGCTGCCGGCGGTATTGCTGTTCTCTTCTTTACTTTCCTGGTAAAACACTGCGCAGCCAGAGGAACCTTCAGGGAAAACCTTCCTTATCTCATCAGACTCTGCATCGTCTGTGTTGCTTCCTTTATCGTAATCCCTCTTGTAATTTACAGTTTATCATATTTCGAATTTGTTCAGTCCTATCCGGACAAAAACATTATTCAGCATGCAATAGAAAACGGAAAGTCAATGCTGTCATATCACTCATCCGTAACTGATTCGCATCCGTATCAGAGCGAATGGTATCAGTGGATTACTGTCAGACAGCCGCTTCTTGACGCTGTAAACACTCTTAAAGACAACAAAATAAGTTCTGTTTCCACATTCGCAAATCCGCTCACAGCGTATGCAGGACTTGCAGCATTTTTCCACAACATATATCTCTGGAGATGCAGAAAAAATATCAGGGCCCAGTATCTTTCAGTCGCATACATAGCGATGCTCATGCCGTGGCTCTTCATTCACAGAACTGTATTTATCTATCAGTATTTCGGATGTATGCTTATCATCATTCTTCTTATCTGCAACTCAATACTCAATCTCCGCGGCAGCATGAAGAAAAAGGAATACATCATGATGGCTCTTTCACTTGCGCTGTTCATTATGTTCTTCCCTCAGCTTTCAGGCGTTGCCGTTGACAGATCATACACAAAGCATTTCCTGGAACTTGTTCCGACATGGATTTTTGAATAAGGAGGAACAGCCATGAAACTATTAAAGGAAAAAAAGATTTTTCAGTATATCGCAGTTTTTATGCTGATTTTAATTTTCTATGTATTTTTCAGACTCATTTCTCCGCAGAACACAGACGGAATCAGATACGCAATGCTCGCACTTGCAGCTGCTGACGGAATATTCATTCTGTACTGCCGTAAAACCGGAAAGCTTAACGCAGAAATTCTTACAGAGGCACTTGTTTACTGCGGACTTGTCATGAGAATCGGATACATGCTCATAACCCCGTGCACGGAAAGAATAGCGGAAACTCCTGTATTCGACGCATCATCCACCGGCCACGCAGGATATCTTCTTTCTCTTATTCAGAACAAAGCCCTTCAGCCGGACAGCTGCCGGCCGCCTCTTTTCTATATTCTCGGCGCACTTGTATCAGCACCGTTAAACAGCATTATCGGTACTGACAGTCCTGAGATGCTTGCCGATGCCGCTAAGGTTATAAGCACAGCAGCATCCTGCTTTATACTTCTTATGGCTGCACCTCTCTGTGAGGAAGCAGGTATAAACGGAAGGTTCCGCGCTGCTGCAGTCGGATTCACAGCATTCTGCCCTTCTTTCCTTCTTGGTGAAACAATAACGCCTGACATGCTCGCAGCATTTTTCATGACACTGACACTTCTGTATACGCTCAGATGGTTCAGCAGTCCGTCATGGAAAAATACAGCTATACTTGCATTATCATCGGGGCTCGGCATAATAACTGACATCTCAGCCGGAACTCTGGCTGTATTCACCTGCGCTGTTTTTCTGTGGAAATGCTTCACTGACAGACAGAGTGACAAGGGCAGAAAAATCATACCGGAATTCATTGTGATGTGCATCGTCAATATATCATGCACCATTTACACAAACAGACTAAAAGGCGTTCCGGACTTCTTCACAAGCCAGTCAGCTGACCTGAGTGACCATTCTTATTTCCAGAGATTTATTCTTCCTGATTTTTCAGCGATGCTTGCCTCACCTTATGCCGGCAGCTCAGATTACACACTCTGGTCATACATGCTCAAATCTTCGCTGTTCGGTGAATTCACCTTCAGCATACCTTCATTTATTTCAGGTGCTCTTCTGTTTGCCGCAGCAGTCACAGGATTTACTGCAGCTGCAGGTATCATCTGCGGTCTGTTCAGAATAAGTGACGACAACAGTCAGTTCATAACAAGTGCTGCGTGCATTATCTTCACTGCCTGGACTGTTTCGTTCTGCATCCGTTATCCGGGAACACACAGCATGGACTTCAGCAGAATGACATTCCTTGTTATCCCGGGCGCAGTACTTGCAGGCAAATTCTGCGCAGAACGCACAGGAAAGGCCGCAGGTACGGTTTACACCGCCGCAGCGGCAGTGTACTCACTGTTCTCATGCCTTGTATATACGCTGTTTATATAAGTCAGGAAACATCATAACAAAGACAGACACCCCGCATGCAGATTTCAGTCTGCACGCGGGGTGTTTTGCTGTATGACTACAGGTAAAACGGGGCGCCGTTACCGACAAACATAATCAGCCGCCTTAACAGGCGGCTGATTCAACGTCGCGGGTATATAAACGAATATCGCCTCTGAATAAATCAGAGGCGATCATTTTTTTAAGGTGGATAGTGGGATTCGAACCCACGGTCTTCAGGACCACAATCTGACGCGTTAACCAACTACGCTATACCCACCACATAATGCACCTTGCTGGACTCGAACCAGCGGCTTACTGCTTAGAAGGCAGTTACTCTATCCAGCTGAGTTAAAGATGCATATGACTTAAAAAGTCATATGCATCTTTAACTCAGCTGGATAGAGTA
>DCGK01000039.1 GCA_002315235.1 Ruminococcus sp. UBA1780 | reverse complement strand
GTTCCTTTCCCTTTTCATCAAGCTTCTGCGCCTGCAATGCAAGCTTCTTCACTCTTGACTCCATTGCCTGACGGTGCCCGCGTATCTTATCCTTATGGAACAGATACACCGGAGCAAGCTCAACGTATGATGAATTCTCATAAAAACGATATTTGAAGGATACGGACCAGAATATCTCAGGATGATCCATTCTGATCATAAAATAAATATCCGTCAGCTCTCTGTTTGATAATCTCGGAACCTGAAAAGATTCCTTAAGATTCAGAAGGCCTTCCTTAGTTGCATAGTAGGCCTTCTGCTGTTCCCTGTTCAGTGTCTGGAAATAATATTCGGGAGCTTTGCTCATTATATGCTCCTGTCTCAGATAAACTTAAGAACTCTTTCGAGTGGTTTTCTTGGAGGCATCTGAGGCTCCTCATCACGCTTTCCGACAGCTATAACTGCCATTACCTCTTCTGTTTCCGGGATATCGCAGAACTTTCTTACAGTTTCTTCGTCGCGAAGTCCCATAATAAGTGTATCAAAGCCCATTTCTCTAGCCCTGAGACAGAGATTTTCAGCCTGAAGACCAAGATCATAGGCACCCCATTCGTTTCCGGGTTCATTGTCAGGCTCACCTGTTCTGCTGAATCCTGCAATATTTTTTACAAATGTTGAAACAATAAGGCATGATACATTTTCGCACTTTGCAGGATTTCCGGACACAAGTGCTGTATTTCTGAATTCGTCAATTTTTTCACTGCTGCAGACAGCATAATACCTGCCGGTCTGTGTATTTTTCCATGAAGGAGCAAGAAGAGCTGCTGTAACAAGCTCCTCAATCTGTTCCTGTGTAATCTCTGCGGGCTGATATTTTCTTACTGAACGACGTTCATTTAAAAGTGTACTGAATTCCATAATATGATTCTCCTGTTTTTTTATATTGCCATGCACTCCCGTTTTATGCGGTCACAGCGTGCATACAGGCTGACACGCAGCCGCCTTATTCAGGCGGCATATACATTTATAATTATATCATATAAGTACAGCTTATGCAATTGTTTTTCTACAGCGGAGTAACCAGGACAAATCCCGATCCCTCCGTCTCAGCAGCCTGCTTACTCGAACAGAACCGGAAAGCAACCGCAAAAAACACCTCAGAGAACACATTCATGTCTCTATGAGGTGTTTTTCACTGAAAATCAAATTACAGTTAATGCAGAATCATTTTCGTTCACTGTGTTTACACAAGACTTACTGATCACATTTTTTTCTGTTTCTGATATGAATTTCAGGTACGGCAAGGACATCGTACTGTATTTCACTGTTTTCTTCCGTATCCGCTGACTCATCCTCTGCTTCATTTGTATGAACCTCCGGAACTGCAAGATTGTCCGAATCATAAGTCAGGTGCATTTTTTTCTTTTCATCCATAGTAAAACCCCTTTCATAAATGATACATTACAGAAAATTAATAAAGAACGTAATACAGAGACTGTTTATAAAGTCAGCAAACATCGAGCCTATTATAGGTACAAGAATATATGCCTTAACTGAAGGAGCGTACTTGTCAGTAAGAACCTGCATATTCGCCATGGCATTAGGCGTTGCTCCCATACCAAATCCGCATGTTCCCGATGCAAGAACAGCTGCATCGTAGTTTTTCCCCATGACATTGTAAACGACAAAATACGAAAACAGCATCATGAACAGGAGCTGACCTGCAAGAAGAACAAAGAGAGGCAGTGCAAGCTCGGCAAGCTGCCAGAGTTTAAGTGTTATCATTGCAATTCCAAGGAACATTGAAAGACATATTCCGCCGATAACATTGATTTCACCGATGTGAATATGAAATTTTCCTGAAAACTCACTTATATTTCTCATAACCGCTGCAACAATCATTGCACCGATGTATACAGGAAATGTCATACCTGTTTTTGAAAGCAGCCACGAAACAACTGTGCCAAGTCCCATCGCAACTGCAATCTGATATGCAGCAGGAGCATACATGTTTACGGAACGGTGTTTTTTAACTTCCTCCTCAACGAGAGGTGTTTCATCTTCGGGTACAACCGTTTTAAGAAGATCGTTTTTTACTATAAGTCTGCGTCCGAGAGGTCCGCCGATAAGTGAACCGGCTACAAGTCCGAATGTTGCCGCTGCAGTACATACTGTATTGGCGCCTCTGACTCCAAGATCCTCAAGAACAGGTCCAAAAGCACCTGATGTACCGTGTCCGCCTACCATCGGGATTGAACCTGTACAAAGACCTGTAAGAGCGTCAAGCCCTATAAGCTTTGCAATTCCGACTGCAATGAAGTTCTGGCCGAGAATAAGAACAATAACGCAGACAAGAAATACTATCAGACTTACACCGCCGCTTTTGAGAATACGAAGATTTGCCTGAAATCCCACAGATGTAAAAGGCATAGTGTGTCCTCCGTAATCATCATAAATTCCGGTATTATCTGGATTTTATTTTCTTTCTTATATCAGAAAGTCTGTTCAGTGCTTCGTTAAGCGTATCATTCTTCTTGGCAAAATGGAAGCGGATATATCTGTTCTCAGGCTCCTTGAAGAAGCTTGAGCCAGGTACCGCACCTACCCCGACAAGACGGGCAAGATCCTCACAGAATTCCAGGTCACTCTCATATCCGAACTCGGAAATGTCGAGCAGTATGTAGTATGCACCCTGAGGCTCTGTATGAGCAATGTTAATATCCCTGAGTCCGCGGAGGAACAGCTCTCTCTTCTCCGTATATTTTTCCTGAAGGTCTCTGTAGTATTCGTCACCAAACCTGAGACCTGTTACAGCTGCTTCCTGAAGAGGCGCAGCCGCACCGACTGTAAGGAAGTCATGCACTTTCTTTACTCTGTCGATTATTTCCGGAGGTGCAATGACATAGCCAAGTCTCCATCCTGTGATTGAATATGTCTTTGAAAGCGAACTGCACTGTATTGTTCTGTCCCACATTCCCGGAAGTGTTGCAAAGTATGTGTGTTTGTTAGGCAGATAGAGAATATGCTCGTACACTTCATCTGTGATTACAAAAGTATCGTACTTCTCAGCAAGATCTGCAATAACCTTAAGTTCACCGTATGTAAACACCTTACCGCACGGATTTGACGGATTGCAGAGGATAATAGCCTTTACCCCCTGACGGAATGCATCCTCAAGCACCTCCGGATCAAAAGAGAATGAAGGCGGCACAAGAGGAACATATACCGGCTCCGCACCTGAAAGAATAGTGTCTGCTCCGTAGTTTTCGTAAAAAGGTGAAAATACTATCACCTTGTCTCCCGGATTAGTTACACTCATCATTGCCGCCATCATTGCTTCCGTACTTCCGCATGTTACGACTATTTCACCGTTGGGATCAGGTCTTCTGCCTGCAAAGTGTTCGTATTTGTCAGCAAGAGCCTCACGGAAGTTCTGTGCACCCCATGTAATTGAATACTGGTGACAGTCCTCTCCTGTTACCTGCGCGAGTCTGTCGAGTATTTCCTGCGGAGGCGCAAAGTCAGGGAAACCCTGCGAGAGGTTTACAGCATTGTACTGGTTTGAGATTCTTGTCATTCTTCTTATTACTGAATCTGTAAATGTATCTGTTCTGTTTGATAATGATGGCATGGTATCAGCTCCTGTTTTTTTATTTTAACGGTCCTGTTTTTTATTAATAAGGGCTTTGCTGTCGTCCCTTATCCCTTCGCACGGTTTATTTCAGATTCCAGGATCGACGGATTTTCTCCCACTTTTTATCCCTGGACTTTTCAATAACTGCGATGTCTTCGTCTGAGAGATGGCGGAAACGCCCCTGCTTTTTCAGATATTCCGAAACAGATGTGAATGTTGCGGGGTTATGATTTATATTATACTCTCCGTTTTCATATTCTGCAAGATACCAGAGACCACAGTCAACTATTTCTCTGGCTGCATCTATGGTATCACTGACCGGGATTCCCCAGCCGGTCGGACACGGTGCTATGACGTGAATGTACTTTGTACCTTTTATCTGCGATGCCTTTCCAACCTTTTCAAGAAAATCGTTCATGTATCCTACAGTTGCTGTTGCGGCATACGGAATATCATGAGCTGCTGCAATCTCAAACATATTTTTCTTCGGACGTATGTTTCCGTGAACATTTTTTCCTGCAGGCGTTGTGGTTGTTTTTGCCCCGAAAGGCGTAAGTCCGCTCTTCTGAATACCTGTGTTCATATACGCCTCGTTGTCATAGCAGATGTAAATGATATTGTCGTTACGGTCAATGGCACCGGAAAGCGCCTGAATACCGATATCAGCTGTACCGCCGTCACCTGCAAACCCAACTGCGGTAAAATCAGTTATTCCCCTTCTGCGAAATCCGGCTTCAATACCTGTAAGCATGGAAGCAGTACCGGCAAATGTCGATATAATTGCATTGTTCGCAAAACAAAGCTGCGGAAAATTAAATCCCACAGCCGACATGCATCCTGCCGGAAGAACAGCGACGGCATTCGGTCCGAGCACCTTAAGAGCATTTCTTACTGCAAGACTTCCGCCGCATCCGGCACATGCCTTGTGTCCGTAGAAAAATTCATCCTTGCAGAGATCCTTTGCATTTATACTCATTTCTCATCCACCCCGATTCCGATAAAGGTAACTTTTTCCGTTCCGTTTTCTGTTTTTTCAAATATTTCCTCAATATCTGAAGCAGAGATATTTCTGCCGCCAAGTCCGCCTATAAAATTATATGACGGTATTTTCACTCCTGCTGTAAGCAGAGCGGAATTTACATTAGTAAACACGGCCCCTTCATTTCCGAAGGAAATATCCTTTTCAAGTACTGCCACAGCCTTTGCATTTTTTACTGCTTCCGCAATCTCATCAGCAGGGAACGGACGCATGTATCTTATACGTACAACACCGGCCTTCTTTCCTTCTGCCCTGAGTCTGTCAGCTGTTTCACGGCAGAGTCCGGCTATCGTACCGAGAGTTATGATTATATAGTCAGCATCCTCTGTAAGGTATGTATCAGTAAGTCCTGTGTATTTTCTTCCGAAAATCTCTGCAAACTTTTCTTCAGTCTCCTTAATGACCGGTACCGCACCAAGCATTCCCTGATGCTCCTTGTACTTGAAAATGTAATTGTAGTCCGGTCCGGCTGAAAAAGCCATATTCTTCGGTTCGTTCAGATCAAGCCTGTTTTCAGTCTCATACGGCTCAAGAAATCTGTCGGCATCAGCTCTGTCGGGTATATTAACTTCCTCATATGTGTGTGTCAGAATAAATCCGTCCAGATTTATCATAAAAGGTGTTGAAACATCTCTGTGTTCCGCTATCCTGAAGCTCATAAGAGCCAGGTCCAGAGCTTCCTGTGCATTTTCGGCATAAGCCTGAATCCAGCCGCTGTCAAGCTGGGAAAGGCTGTCTCTCTGGTCACCGTAAATATTCCACGGAAGAGCAGTTGAACGGTTGGCATTCATCATAACAATCGGAAAACGTCCGCCTGAAGCGTAGTAAAGGCACTCTGCCATATATAAAAGTCCCTGGGACGAAGTAGCGGTAAATGCCCTCACTCCCGAAGCACTTGCACCCATAGCACATGAAAGCGCAGAGTGTTCCGATTCAACATGAATAAACTCCGAATCAAGGCTTCCGTTTTCGACCATCTCCGAGAGCCTTTCCACAACTATCGTCTGAGGTGTTATAGGATATGCAGAAATAACATCCGGCTTTGCAAGACGAATACCCTCTGCAAAGGCCTCGTCACCTGATAAAAATTTCCTTGCCATTATTTTTCCGCCTCCATCTTTACAGCACCCGGTCTGCATATTTTTGAACAGATTCCACATCCCTTGCAGAAATCATAGTCTATAACCGCCTTTTTATTTTCAATGCTGATAACTCCGTCAGGACAGTAAAGGTAACACTGCATACAGCCGACACATCTGTCGATACAGACTACAGGTCTTATACTTCGCCAGCCGCTGTTTTTCGTAACAAGATATCCTGCTTCAAACGAAGTATCCTTCGGAACCTCCGTGAAGCCGAATGATGTTTTTTCTCTGAGATATGGTTTCATCACAATGCCTCCCCGTATGCTCTGTGAACTGCAAGTTTGTTTTTCTCCCTGATTTTTTCCGGCATGTATCCTTCAACAGCACGGAAAATATCCTCCTCTGAAACAACACCTGAAACAGCTGACAGTATGCCGAGCATTACCGTGTTCACAGTCGGGAGTCTGAGCTCAGAAGCCAGACTTTCCGCATCTGATGTTATTATCCTGTCTTCGCCGGGTTTTCCGGAATTTACAATTATTTTCCCGTCCGGTTTAAGCAGATCTGTGAGCGAATCACTGTAAAGAGTTTCGTCCAGAACAACTATATAGTCTGCCTTTTCCGTTTCGCTTCTGTCTGATATTTCTCTGGTATCAAGCTTGGTAAACGCTCTTACCGGTGCTCCTCTTCTTTCAGGACCAAATGAAGGAAACGCAAGTGCACTGTTTCCGCTTTCCTTTGCGGAAAATGCTGCTCCAAGAAGCCTTGCAGCAGTAAATGCACCCTGACCTCCACGTCCAAGCCATAATATTTCTTTCATTGCTATTACTCCTTTGCCGGCTTTGCTGTGTCTTATTATATACTAAAGCGATAGGAATTGTAAAGTATATATTTTCTATAGCACTTTATAGCTTTTCCCTATAGCATCATGCACATATACTCTTTATCTTGCTGTACACCGCCTCTGCAAAATTACGGTGACCTTCCTCGTTCATGTGCTCCTGGTCTGTTTCACTCGGCTGTGCAAATTCGGAAGCATCAAGAAAAAATACATTTTCCGACTGACTTACCTTTCTGTACTCTTCAGCAAGCCTCTTTGATACGCTTACGGAATCAGTGCTGAACTCAGGGTCATATTCACTCTGCCATACCTTTTCGCCGAGATGAATAGGTGAAACAAGGAGAATGTTTGTCCTGTCAGTATATGCCTTTATCTGCTTTATCAGGCGTTCCGTTCCCTTTCCCACAAGCTCAGGTGATGCATTGTAGGCAGTCTTGCAGTCGTTGGTACCAAGCATGATAACAACCACATCAGATTCTGACGGAGCATGTGTTTCAAGTATTAAAGGAAATGATTTTACACCGCATCTTCCGTCTCTGAGAGGATCCTCAAAAATTGTTGTTCTGCCTACAAGACCTTCCTCAACTACTCTGTATTCCTCATTACCAAGTTTCTGACTGAGAAGGCTTGTCCATCTTACTCCCCAGGGATATCTCTTTCCTGTTCCCGGAATGTAGCCGTATGTATTTGAATCGCCGAAGCAAATAATCTGTTTCATCTGAATTACCTCCGATTTATCTTCTGTTGTTCAAAGCTCTGCTTTTAACAAGCAGA
>DCGK01000085.1 GCA_002315235.1 Ruminococcus sp. UBA1780 | reverse complement strand
TTTCTTGTCTGTACAGCGAAATATCCCTGAGCAAATGCAATTTCTTCTTTGCGTGGATCACCGTTCTGTGCGATAAGGTAACAAGCATATCTTGTGAGAAGAAAATCTTTTATTTTTCTATGTGCTCCTTTGCCTGTAGCTATCATTTTCGTGACGTCACGAAAATGATCAGAAACCTCTATATTACTGGATTTGCAGCTATCCATTGCACGTTCTATTGCTTTGCAGAAATTCTCCCATCTATCATATCCGAGAAGAGACATAAGTTCGCGGGCGCACCAGTATTCAATTGACTCATCTTCCGAATCAGTATGAGTTATGCAGTCGAATTTAATTTTATAGGATTCTATTGTTTTTTTGTCCATGATTTATATTTCCTTTCATAATGTCACATTTAATTATACCACGTATGCGCATCAAAAACAATATGAAAAAATCAGTCTATGAAGAGCATAGACTGATTGGACAATAATTTTATTTAAGGTATTCCCA
Source organism: Ruminococcus sp. UBA1780 (assembly GCA_002315235.1). Lineage (GTDB taxonomy): Bacteria > Bacillota > Clostridia > Oscillospirales > Ruminococcaceae > HUN007. Next base: position 4,841 of record DCGK01000085.1, on the reverse strand, counting down.
TTTAATGAATTTTTGTGGTAAACATGTACAAGGTTGATTTGGAAAAGTATTGAAATTATCAATTCCTTCCTGTTATCAATCTGTTATCAAAATAAAATAAAGACCCCCGTAAACCGCAGTTTTCTGAGGTTTACGGGGGTTATTGAATTATTCCCACTCAACAGTTCCAGGAGGCTTTGAAGTAATATCGTAAACTACTCTGTTTACGTGTTCAACTTCGTTGCAGAGTCTGTTTGAAACTCTTGCCAGAACGTCATAAGGAATTCTTGCCCAGTCAGCTGTCATAAAGTCATCAGTTGTAACGGCTCTGATAGCAATGAGGTGATCGTATGTACGGTGGTCACCCATAACGCCGACCGTCTTGACATCAGGGAGAACAGCAAAGAACTGCTTGAGTTCGCTTTCGATACCGCTCTTTTTGATTTCATCACGGAATACAGCGTCAGCTTCCTGAAGAACCTTAATCTTGTCTTCTGTGATTTCACCGATAATTCTTACGCCGAGACCAGGGCCAGGGAATGGCTGTCTCCAAACGAGATCATGCGGAATACCGAGCTTTTCGCCGACCATACGAACTTCATCCTTGAAGAGGTCAGCGAGTGGTTCAATTGTACCGTCGAATGTGATATCAGCAGGCATTTCAACCATGTTGTGATGTGTCTTGATAGTAGCAGTGCTGCCCTTGCCGGCTGCGTTACCCTTGCCTGATTCGATACGGTCAGGATAAATAGTACCCTGTGCAAAGAAACCGCCGTCAGCTTCTTCACGAACCTTGTCCCAGAATACCTTGTAGAATTCCGTACCGATAATCTTTCTTTTCTGCTCGGGATCTGTAACACCCTTAAGCTTTTCAAGGAACTGCTTCTGGCAGTTTACACGGACAAATTTCATATCGAAAAGCTTTGTAAATGTTTCTTCAACGAAGTCTCCTTCGTCCTTTCTCATAAGACCCTGGTCAACAAATACGCATGTAAGCTGATTTCCCACTGCACGGCTGAGAAGTCCTGCAGCAACTGATGAGTCAACACCGCCTGAGAGACCGAGAACAACCTTTTTGTCGCCAATCTGTTCACGGAGCTTTGCAACTGTTCTGTCGATAAAATCGTCCATAACCCAGTCACCTGTGCATCCGCAGACATTGTAGAGGAAGTTGTGGAGAATCTGTTTGCCGAACTGGCTGTGTGTAACTTCAGGATGGAACTGTACTGCGTAGAATTTCTTTTCTGCATTTTCAAATGCTGCAGCAGGGCAGTCAGCAGATGAAGCAGTAACCGTAAAGCCTTCAGGAGTTTCGCTTACGTAGTCAGTATGGCTCATCCAGACAACGCTTGTTTCCGGAACATCCCTGAAGATAAGGCTGTCATTTTTATGAGTAACTTCAATCTTGCCGTATTCACTCTTTTCGCAGCTCTTAACAGCACCACCGAGTGTGTATGCCATGAGCTGGCATCCGTAGCAGATACCGAGAACAGGAACGCCTATTTCGAAAATTTCCTTTGAGATATGAGGTGAACTCATATCGTAAACGCTGTTAGGACCACCAGTAAAGATGATAGCAACAGGATTGAGAGCTTTAATGTCTTCGATTGGTGTGTCAAATCTTTTGATTTCACAGTAAACACCGCATTCACGTACGCGGCGAGCAATTAACTGATTGTACTGTCCTCCGAAGTCGAGAACAACGCAGAGCTGATTTGCCATAAGTTAAATTCCTTTCTGAAATCAGGGAAACACTTCAGCGCATTTCCTTATGTTAATGAATATAAAAATTATATCATTTTTTTACAGATATTGCAATAGAGACGGGTGAACAAAAAACACCGGAGACAGGCCTCCGGTGTTGTGTGAAATGCATTTTTAAGCAAACATTCTGTAAATTTTTTCATTGTGCTGTCTTGCGCTGAGAACAGTGCCGATAACTATGTACATACTTACGAGAGCGGTTCCGCCTGAGCTCAGGAACGGAAGCGGAATACCGATAACCGGCATAACCTTCAGAACCATGCCTATGTTCAGCGCGCAGTGCGTGAACAGCATTGCAAACGCACCCATACAGATGTTCTTGCCGAGACAGTCACGGGCCACAAGGGCATTCGCGATAATTTTTATGCATATAAAGGCAAAAACAACAATCAGAGCAATGCATCCGACAAATCCGAATGCGTAGCCGACATACGAGAAAATGAAGTCGTTGTAAATTTCCGGAACGTTGCTTTTTTCATTTCCGAAGAGTCCGTTTCCGAAAATATTTCCTGCGGTAAGAGATGAAAGTCCGAGATCCTGCTGCCATTCAATACCTTCAGGGTCGCTTCCAGGATTGAAGAGAATCATGATTCGTTCCTTCTGCACCGAGCCGAGAAGGTACTGCCATGCAATCATTACCACAACAGGTACTGCAAGCAGGGCAGGGATTATGTACAGGAGAGAAAGTCCTGATGAGTACATCATTACAACAAACATCATAATGAATACAAGAGCTGTTCCGTGGTCTCCCTGTTTCATGACAAGTCCTATCGGTACTGCGGCATGAATGCAGAGAAGAATTATGTTTATCAGGTTGTTCATATCATCACTTACCCTGGAAAGATGATATGAAAATGAAAGAAGAAATGCAATTTTAAGAAACTCCGCCGGCTGGAACTGCATGGAGCCGATTCTGAGCCAGGCAACGTCATCGGTACCCTCAACCCCGACACCCATTGAAGTAAAGGTAAGAAGGACGGGAACCAGCGCTGCGGGGACGTACAGATACCACAGCTTTGCAAAATCCTTGTAGTCAAAGCATGAAATGAATATGCAGACGACAAGTCCGATTATCATCGATATAACCTGCGTTTTGTAAACATTGTGAGTTGTTGTGCCGTTGGCTGCGAGTGAGTAAATCAGTGTTATTCCGACAATCGTGCACAGGCATACCGCAAACAGCAGAAGCTTGTCAAGACTGCCGATGTATTTTTTTACTGCAGCAGTAATTTTTTTCAGTTTATTCATTTGCATATCCTTTCGTAGTGTTTTTATGCATAAGACCGTTTTCGGTGAGATATTTTTTTATTGCTTTTGTAACGCCTGAACTGTTGTTGCTTTCTGCGGTGAATCTGCCGTACTGTTTCATATCCTCGTTTGCGTTTTCCATTACGAAACTCATGTCAGCATTTTTCAGAAGCTCAATGTCATTGTAAAAATCCCCGAAGGCCATTGTTTCCGCAGCTGTTATCCCAAGAGTCTGCTGAAGCTGTTTCACAGCGCTGCCTTTGCTGATACCCTTCTGCATAATATCCATCCAGAGATGGCCTGAAACTACAAGTGACAGTCTGTCACCGAATATTTTTTCAAGAACAGGATACGAGTATTCCTGCGGGTTATTCTCATCATATATTGCTATTTTGAAGATTACATCATCGGTTTCGGCAAGATTGTCCAGAACGATTCGTGAACTGTAGTAGAAACCAAGCTCCTTCTGTGAACGGGGCTTGTATTTTTCAGTTACATAGAGACCTTTTTCGCCGCAGAGAACCAGATATGCCTCAGGAAGTTTTTCCTCACATACGGATATAACCTCCCTGAGAAGTTCCGGAGCTATTCCGGCTGAGAATATCTTTTTTCCTTTGTGGACGATAAATGCTCCGTTGTCACAGATAAAACTCATTGAACTGCTCTGCTCACCGAAGACTGGAGCGAGTGCTGTGTATGAGCGTCCGCTTGCAGCAGCAAAGCTGATGCCGTTCCGTTCAAGGATATCATGTGTTTCTGAAAAATCAGGCGGAAGATTCTTGTCATCATCAAGAAGTGAGCCGTCCATATCCGTGGCAATAAGTTTTATCATATTTTCTGATCCTGTTCTGTATTGTAATCATTCCTGATTCCAGTATTTTCTGTCCAGTGACCTGTACTGAACAGCCTGGGAAATGTGTTTTTTTCTGATTGTTTCGCTTCCGTCCAGATCGGCTATTGTTCTGCCGACCTTGAGTATTCTGTCGTAGGCTCTGGCTGAAAGTCCCATGATGTCAAATACGCTGCATAAAAATGTTTCGGCATCCTTTTCAAGCGGACAGAATTCACGGAGTTTTGAGGATGTTATGCGTGCATTGCATGTGATTCCGGTTCCTCTGAATCTGTCAAGCTGAATTTCACGGGCTGCCTGAACACGTTTTCTGACTGATGCGGTTTCCTCTTCCTTTGATGCTGAAGACAGATGCTGGAATTCAACCGGCGCTACCTCAACGTGAAGGTCAAGCCTGTCCAGAAGAGGACCTGAAATCTTTGAGAGATAGTTTGCGACCTGTTTTTTCGTGCAGATGCATTTTTTGCGCGGATGTCCGAAAAATCCGCACGGACACGGGTTCATCGCGGCTGTCAGCATGATAGATGAAGGATAGGTTATTGTCCCGCTGGCTCTTGAGATGGTGACCTTCTGTTCCTCAAGCGGCTGCCTGAGAATTTCAAGTGTTTTTCTGTCGAACTCGGCAAGCTCGTCCAGAAACAGCAGTCCGTTGTGGGCAAGTGAAATCTCGCCGGGATGCGGGACGGTGCCTCCACCGGCAAGTCCTGCCGCTGAAATGGTGTGATGCGGTGAGCGGAACGGTCTTGTCGTTACAAGGGGAGTATCCCTGTCAAGAAGCCCTGATATAGAGTGTATGTTGGTTGTTTCGATTGATTCCTCAAAGGTCATCTGAGGAAGAATTCCCGGAAGTCTTCTGGCAAGCATGCTTTTTCCGCTTCCGGGACTGCCTATGAGCAGCACGTTGTGACCGCCTGCAGCTGCAATTTCAAGTGCAAGCTTGGCGGAATGCTGCCCCTTTATATCTGAAAAATCCGGAACACATGCAGCGGTTTCCGGAGGC
>DCGK01000067.1:20405-20556 GCA_002315235.1 Ruminococcus sp. UBA1780 | reverse complement strand
GGCATCAACGCTGCTATGAAGGCTGCTGCTTCTGAATCATTCGGTTACAACGAAGATCAGATCGTTTCTTCAGACGTTATCGGCATGAAGTACGGCTCACTCTTCGATGCTACACAGACAATGGTATCAAAGATTTCTGACGATCTTTACG
>DCGK01000067.1:0-20322 GCA_002315235.1 Ruminococcus sp. UBA1780 | reverse complement strand
AGATGGTAAGAACAATCAAGTACTTTGCTGAACTCGGCTAATCATTAATTCAAATCTGAATTACTATTCAGGGGATAAGCTCAGCTTATCCCCTGTGTTTATTTACAGCGTACTGAAAAGTACGCTGTTTTTGTGTTTTCAGTATATTCTACAAATAAATTTAATATTTGCTCTCTTGTATTTGGGACAGAAATATTATATAATTTAAAATGATATTTTTTGTATTGAAAGGTTGGTCATTTAATGAAGAAAATCGGTTTTGATAACGATAAGTACTTAAAAATGCAGTCCGAACACATCAGAGAACGTATTTCAAAGTTCGGCGACAAGCTCTATCTCGAATTCGGCGGAAAACTCTTCGACGACTATCATGCATCACGTGTACTCCCCGGCTTTGCTCCTGACAGCAAGCTTCAGATGCTCCTTCAGCTTAAGGATGATGCTGAAATAGTTATCGTAATCAATTCCGCTGACATCGAAAAGAACAAGATCAGAGGAGATCTCGGAATTACTTATGACAAGGATGTAATCAGACTTTTTCACACCTTCACAAAGATCGGTTTATATGTAAGCAGCGTTGTTCTTACACAGTACGAAGGTCAGAGTTCAGCTGATGCTTTCCAGAAGAGACTTGAAGCGCTCGGAATCAAGGTATATCACCACTATCACATTTCAGGTTACCCTTCAAATATTCCTCACATCATCAGCGACGAAGGATACGGCAAAAATGACTATATCGAAACCTCACGCCGTCTGGTCGTAATCACAGCACCTGGTCCGGGTTCAGGAAAGATGGCTACCTGCCTTTCACAGCTTTATCACGAGAACAAGCGCGGAATCAACGCAGGCTATGCAAAGTTTGAGACATTCCCTATCTGGAACATTCCGCTCCGTCATCCTGTAAACATCGCTTATGAAGCTGCAACTTCAGACCTTAATGACGTAAACATGATCGATCCTTTCCACCTCGAAGCATACGGCAAGACAACAGTAAACTATAACAGAGACGTTGAGGTATTCCCTGTTCTCAATGCAATGTTCGAAACTATTCTCGGCGAATCACCTTACAAGTCACCAACCGACATGGGTGTAAACATGGCCGGAAACTGTATCTTTGATGATGAAGCAGTAAGCGAAGCTTCAAGACAGGAAATAATCAGAAGATACTATATCGCTCTCTGCGGACGCAGAAAGGGTACTGTACCTGATGACGAAATCGTCAAGCTTGAGCTCCTCATGAAGCAGGCCGGCGTTTCAGCTTCAGACAGAAAGGTTGCTGCCGCTGCTCTTGCAAAGGAAGAAGAAACAGGTGATGCAGCTGCTGCAATGGAGCTTCCTGACGGAACTGTAATCACAGGTAAAACAACAAACCTTCTCGGTGCTTCTTCAGCACTCCTTCTCAATGCTCTCAAGTATTTCGGAAACATTGATGATGATGTGCTTCTTATGTCACCTGAAGTAATTGAACCTATCTCAGGTCTTAAGGTTCAGCATTTCGGAAACAGCAATCCATGTCTCCATACAGATGAAACACTCATCGCTCTTTCCATCTGTGCTGCTTCAAGTGAAAATGCGAAGAAGGCATTTGAGCAGATTGACAAGCTCAGAGGATGTGAGGTTCATTCAACTGTTATTCTTTCCTCACAGGATGAAATGACATTCAAGCGTCTCGGCGTAAACCTTACATGCGAACCTAAGTTCAGCAACGAAAACTGATTAGTAAACATATAAAAAATTCAGCGCAGCAAAGATATGCAGTCACATATCTTTGCTGCGCTGTCTGTTTTGTCAGTACCCGCAACCGCTGCGCACGGCAGTTACTCTTTCGACTTCGCACATACATGGCGCGTTTTGTTATGAAAGCTGCAGTATACATGAACCTGCCCCGGCACGTTAAGCGAATCTAAAAAACCGTGCGAAGTCTCCACAGCAACAGCCGTACTTCGCTGTGAAGTCTGCGGTCTCTGTTCTATTCACTGAAATCAAAAACAGCCCTGCCGTTTTCAAGTTTTAAATATGCTGAAAACGGCTTTCCGTTTTTTGAAATAAAGTTGTTTATTTTCGCTGTACGGCCTTCCGAAAGAAGCAGCTTAACGTTTGCAATGGAAATAACCCTCTGACAGATAACTCCGTTTATGCTGAATCTGCAGCCTTCCTTATAACCGCTGCAGCCATAGCCGAACTTTGTTCTTCTGACTTCACTGCCGCAGAGCGGACACTTACCTGCAGCATCTCCCATAAATCCGTCATCTGAATCCTCTGCATTCATTTTTGTTCCCGCAAATACTTCTTCTATTTCCCTGCGGGCAAGCATAGTACTGTCTTCAATCCTGAATTCACCGCGGTAAACCTTTTTAAGAGAACGTCCAAGATCTGCAGTTTTGTATTTGTCCATGCCGATATGCATGCGTGTCAGTGCCTCAACAAGGAAAATGCCGTCCGGAAGAATAGTGTAAACATCCTTCTTAAGCAGAATGTACCTGCTCCTTCTTGCATTGTCTATGATACCTGTTCTTGTGGCCTCCGTTCCAAGCTCAAGTCCTTCAAAAACAGCTCTGTATTCTTCCGCGTCGTCCGCACCGATGCTGCCCTCGTCCTGCTGACCTTCCTGATCCTTAAGTGCAGCCTTATCCTCCCTGAACGGATTTTTGAGATAGTTGTTCAGAGTCTCGATGGTATAGTGCTTCGGAGGAGATGTCTCCTTCTCAGTCGGCTTAAAATCAGTATTTACCCTGTCACCCTTCTGAAGATTCGGCAGTACCCTGTCCTTCATGCTGCAGTCATCATACTTTGTCCATCCGGGCTCGACAATTACCGTACCCTTAAGTGTAAACTCCTCCATACCGCCAACATCAATTTTAATTTCTGTTTTGTCAGCTATACACGGCTTTGAACAGAACACAGCGGCAAATCTTCTCATAATAGTGCTGTACACCTTCATTTCATCATCCGACAGTCTGCTTTTGTCAGGAATCTTATATGTTGGTGTAAGTGCCGAATGAGACTCTATCTTGCTGTCATCAAAAATAGTTTTGTTATCCTTAAACTCAACAGGATAGCCGAGCTTTGAAACGTTTTCGATGATTTTCCTTATCTTGTCCTTTTCAGCTGTCGCAAGATACTCAGAATTTGTACGCGGATAGGTTACATATCCTTCCTCATACAGCTTCTGAACAATTGCCAGTGAGTCATGCATTGACATCTTGTATTTTTTGCCGAGAACATTCTGAAGCTTTGTAAGCGAATAAAGCTTGCCCGGCAGAAGCTTGTCCTTTTTACGCTTCACCCCTGTAACAACAGCATCTGCGGCATTGTATCCGTCACAGAGCTCCTGCGCCTGACGAAGCTGGTTTTTATCGAACTTCGCCTTGCTCTGAAGAAGCACCTGAGCCCCGTTTGTCTCAGCCTTACTGACTATCGCATAGTATTTTTCCGGAACAAAGTTCTTTATTGCCATGTCACGTTCATAGATTGCCTTTACAATAGGAACTATTACCCTTCCCACTCTGAGAAGAGTTCCGCTCTTCAGTGTTGCATATCTTGTGAGATTTACTCCGTACAGCCAGTCTATATACATTCTGGCAAAGCCCTCGTCCGCAAGGTTGTCATACTCGCTGTCATCCTTCATTTCGGCAAGAGCCTTTGTAATAGTTTCCGGAGTCTGGTCCGGCAGCCAGAGACGCTTTATCTGCTTCGGTGCCGTGCAGTCAGTCAGTGAGTTCTTTATACAGAGACGAACAATAATCTCACCTTCCCTGTCCGAGTCCCCTGCGTTTACAATAATATCTGTATCCTCGCGGCAGCACAGGGACTTTATTGTTTCAAACTGTTTTTTTACACCGTCGTCCTGCTTTCCGCCGGCGTCCTTCTTAAGATTAAACCTGTAGGTTTCAGGAAAACAGGGAAGATTCTTCATTGTCCAGTATTTTTCCCCTTCAGGCGGAGGATTGTAGCTTTCGATATCAGCCAGTGTAAACAAATGTCCGAATGCCCATGTAACTGCATATCCGCCGCCCTCAAAAAAACCGTCACGTTTTGACATGGAACCTATAGCCGACGAAATGTTCCTTGCCAGACTCGGCTTTTCTGCAATTATTACTGTCATCTCATTTTTCCTTTCAGATAAAACACATTCAGTTTCCTTAATGCGTTCCCAATAGTCGAATAAGAATATTATACTACATTTGTCGTGCTACATCAACAATTATTTTCTGTTAATATATGCATTTTCCCAACTTGATTTTTTTATGAATTTCAATTAGAATATATTATATAACCAACAACATGTCCGGCATTACATACAAAAGAAAGGGATTTATCATGAAAAAACGTTTTTCTGTTGCTTTATTTATAGGCCACATGGAAAGTAAATTTTCCGAAGAAATATTTCTGGGTGCGGCACACGAAGCTGAAGAAAACGGTATTAATCTTGTTGTTTTTCCGGTGAGATTTCTTGAAGAGGAAAATACAAGTGACTCACTGAGCAAAAAGACTCATTATCAGTACAGCTGTCTGTTCAGCTATGCTGAACACAGCAGCTTTGACGCAGTTATTCTTGAAACAGCAGTTATGGGGAGATATGTTAATCCGGAGGTTATGGCAGCAATAGCGGCACGTTTTAAGGGAACGCCGTTTATTACTATCTCGGAAAAAATCTCCAGCTATCCGTGTATTTCATTTGAAACAAACGGCATAGACATCGAAATCGATCATCTTGTAAAGAAACACGGCAGAAAAAGAATCGGTTTTGTTTCAGGTCCCTCCTCAAATCTTGAGGCAGTACAGCGTCTTGAAAGGTACAAAGCTTCGCTTGAAAGAAACGGCATTACGTATGACCCGAAGCTGGTTGTTGAGGGGGATTTTACCGAAAACTGCGGCTCTGTTGTTGAAAAGCTTCTTGAGGACAATGAAGGAAACATCGATTCCATATGCTTTGCGAACGACCTTATGGCCAAGGCAGGATACGATGTTATCCGCGCAGCCAATCTTATAGTCGGAAAAGACATAATGGTCACAGGCTTCGACGATATTCCTGAAGCAATAACAATGAATCCGCCGCTCACAACAATAAGGGCAAGATACAGGGACCTCGGCGCTACAGCAGTAAAGTGTGCCGTATCCTCACTCCACGGAAATGACGTCGGAGATATAAAGGTTGCCACAAAACTTATCGAAAGGGATTCATGCGGATGCAGGTCAAACATTACAGACAGAATAGGACGTCTGAGTGATAATTCGTCCGGGGAATCCAGCGTCTCCGGATTTATAAAGAAAATTGACGACACTATTGATCTGTACTATAAAAATACAAACAAAGTCAAAAACCAGCGGATGATTGACAGAATTCTTACCTTTGCCAAGAAGCTTCTTCTTGAAATAAAGGATTCGGAGGATTCACTGAACCGCAATCTTCTTACTTTCAACTTTGAGGTCCTTCTGAGATACGGAGTTCTTGAATGCATTCCGATGAAAAATTTATGCTTCCTCCTGTCTGTTTTCTGTGATGAAGCTGTTGCACTTGCGCCTAATGAACAGGTACGTGAAGAAGTATACAGAATTTTCATGGACTTTTTCAGAGGAATAATCAAGTACGAAAATGAAGCAACTCACAAAAAGGAAGAGCTTATCAAGGAAAAGGTACGTTATGCAAATTCCATTATAGGAAACACAGTCGAATGCTTCCAGAGCAGCACAAGCATACCTTCCTCAATTGTACATAACCTCAGCAGCATGGGAATCAAAAGCAGCTATCTCTACCTGCATGAAAAACCTGTTATCTCAAAATCAAGAAACGACTGGGTTCAGCCCGGATATGAAATGCTGTTTGCTTTCAGAAACCCTACCAGACTTCAGTCGTTTGTAAAGGGACGCAGAATACGTTCATCCGCACTTTTCAGAAACAAATACATGCCTGAAAACCGTTTTACCTTCATTGCTTCTCCTCTGTTCTGCGGCACTGAAAACTACGGACTGCTTCTTTACGACATCGAAGCAGACGACTACAACTTCTACAATTCAATCATTACCTCCCAGCTTTCATACGCCATCAAGCTGAGAAATGAGCTTGAAAAGCAGAAGGCAGTACAGACTGATCTGCGTGAAAGTCTTAATCAGATTGAAAGCCGCAATGAACGTCTGAATATCATTTCAAAATCAGACGAGCTTACAGGGGTTCTCAACAGACGAGGTTTTCTTGAAAAGACAAAGCACAGTATCATTGACAATTTCGGTTTACGTGCAGCTGTTGTTTTTGCTGACATGGACAACCTCAAGCAGATAAATGACATTTTCGGTCACGATGAAGGTGACTACGCTATCAGAAAGGCAGCCGAAATTCTTTCAGCATGCCTGCCTGAAACCAAAATAATTGCACGCTTCGGCGGCGATGAATTTGCAGCCTTCCTGCTTACTGACACGCCTGATTTCGGTCTTGTTCTCAGGGAACGAATCCGCACCGCATGTGAAGAGCTGAACAGCACAAGCGGCAAGCCGTATATGATAAGAATAAGTATCGGCGTCCACGAATTTGTCTGTCAGAACGATACAAGTCTTCACAATGTCATGAGCAGCGCTGACAAGCTTCTTTACGAAACAAAGAAATACAAAGTCAGAAATGTACTCAGAAATCCTGAATAACCACAACGCCGCAGTGCTCCGCACCTGCGGCGTTTTTGTAAAAAAAACACTTTTCATTTCTTTAATGATATAGTATAATTATAACAACACAGAGGATTTCAATCTCCTACTGAACGAAAGCAATTCTTCGAATTGCCTCTGCTTGTTAAAAGCAGAGCTTTGAATCAGCGAAAAAATGAACACGAAAGGAAACACTATGGACAAATTCAAACTTGTGTCCCCCTACTCACCGTCCGGTGACCAGCCGAAGGCCATACAGGAACTCACTGACGGGCTGAACAGAGGCGACCGTATCCAGACCCTGCTTGGTGTTACAGGCTCGGGGAAAACATTTACCATGGCAAACGTCATAGCCAATGTCAACCGTCCTACACTTGTGCTGGCACACAACAAAACCCTCGCCGCTCAGCTGTGTTCAGAGTTCAGGGAATTCTTTCCGGACAATGCAGTTGAGTATTTTGTTTCATACTACGACTACTACCAGCCGGAAGCATATATACCGGGAACTGACACATTTATCGAAAAGGATTCATCCATAAACGAAGAAATAGACAAGCTGCGTCACTCTGCAACAACCGCACTTTCCGAAAGACGTGACGTAATCATAGTTTCAAGTGTTTCCTGCATATACACCCTCGGTGACCCGAATGAATACCGTGCAAGAACAGTGTCCGTCCGCGAAGGCATGGAAAAATCCCGTGACAGGCTCCTTGAGGAGCTGGTGGGAATTCACTACGAAAGAAATGATATTGATTTTCAGCGTAACAGATTCAGAGTACGTGGTGACGTAGTTGAGGTATTTCCTTCAGACACCTCTGAAAAGGCAGTACGCATCGAATTTTTCGGGGATGAAATAGACAGAATCTGCGAAATAAACCCTGTTACCGGAAACATCATTTCACAGCTTTCACATACTGCATTTTTCCCGGCAAGCCATCATGTGGTTTCAGCCGAAAAAATAAATGACGCTCTGCACGTCCTTGACGAGGAGCTTGCTGAACGAATAGAATATTTCACTGAAAATCACAAACTTATCGAAGCACAGCGAATCGCTGAACGTACACACTACGACATGGAAATGCTTCAGGAGGTCGGCTTCTGCAGCGGTATCGAAAACTACTCAAGAGTTCTTTCAGGCAGGGAGCCGGGCAGCACTCCGTTCACACTCCTTGACTACTTCCCTGATGACTACCTGCTTATAGTTGACGAAAGCCACGTCACACTTCCTCAGGTGCGCGGAATGCACGCCGGAGACAAAGCCAGAAAGGAAACGCTCATCAACTACGGCTTCAGACTGCCGAGTGCGCTGGACAACCGTCCTCTGAACTTTGACGAATTTGAGGAGCATATCAACCAGGCCATCTACGTAAGTGCCACTCCGGGCCAGATTGAGAAGGACAACTCATCGCAGATTATTGAACAGGTTATACGCCCTACAGGACTTGTTGACCCTGAGATTATCGTCAAGCCTATTGCCGGCCAGATTGACGATATTATTTCCGAGATTAATATACGCACAGCAAAATCAGAACGTGTGCTCATAACCACTCTCACCAAGAAAATGGCAGAGGACCTTACAGCATATCTTGAAAATGCAGGCATAAAAGTACGCTACCTGCACCATGACATAGATACCGTCGAACGAATGGAAATAATCCGTGACCTCAGAAAAGGTGAGTTTGATGTTCTCGTCGGAATCAACCTTCTCAGAGAAGGTCTGGACATTCCTGAGGTTTCACTTGTTGCAATTCTGGATGCCGACAAGGAAGGCTTCCTCAGAAGTGAAACCTCCCTTATACAGACCATAGGCCGTGCAGCACGTAACGCTGAAGGCAAGGTTATCATGTACGCCGACTCCGTAACACGTTCCATGGAAAATGCAATTACGGAAACGGAAAGAAGACGTGCCATCCAGATGAAGTATAACGAGGAACACGGAATTGTACCTGAGACCATCATCAAGGATGTCCGTGAAATTATCGAAATCACTTCAAAGAAGAAAATTACTGAAAGCGACAGTACATCAAAGCTTTCTGCACGTGAAAAGGCTGAACAGATTGAAATACTCACAGCACAGATGAAGGAGGCTGCAAAGCTTCTTGAATTCGAACACGCAGCTTACCTCCGTGACAGGATAGCTGAACTGAAAGGTGAAAAGAAATGAACAACAAGATAGTAATTAAGGGAGCCCGCGAGCATAACCTTAAGAACATAGATATAGAGCTTGAAAGAAACCAGCTTATCGTTATGACAGGCCTTTCCGGCTCAGGCAAGTCATCTCTTGCCTTTGACACAATCTACGCCGACGGACAGAGAAGATATGTCGAGAGTCTTTCATCCTATGCAAGAATGTTCCTCGGTCAGGCAAACAAGCCGGATGTTGACAGCATAGAAGGACTCTCTCCTGCCATTTCCATTGACCAGAAAACGACCTCAAAGAACCCGCGCTCAACAGTCGGAACCATTACGGAAATACACGACTACTACAGACTTCTGTATGCACGCATCGGTATCCCTCACTGCCCTGTCTGCGGCAGGGAAATCAGACAGCAGACTGTTGACCAGATAGTTGACAGACTTATGTCACTTGAGAAGGGCACAAAGATTCAGCTCATGGCTCCTGTAATAAGAGGCAGGAAAGGCACTCACGCAAAGGAGCTTGAAGCCGCAAAGCGTTCCGGCTACGTGCGTGTACGCTGCGACGGAATCATGTATGACCTTTCCGAGGAAATAGAACTCGAAAAGAATAAAAAGCACAATATCGAAATAGTAGTTGACCGTCTTGTAATAAAGGAAGGCATCGAGTCACGTATCGCAGACAGCCTTGAAACTGTAAACTCACTTTCAAAGGGGCTTATTCTTGCAGATGTCATTGACGGAAAGGAAATGCTGTTCTCGCTGAACTACTCCTGCCCTGACCACGACATCTCCATCGACGAGCTTACTCCGAGAATGTTCTCATTCAACAATCCTTTCGGTGCCTGTGAAACATGTACGGGGCTCGGCGTATTTCAGGAAATTGATCCGGAAATAATAGTTCCTAACAAGGACCTGAGCATTCTTGACGGAGCCATTCATGCCTCAGGCTGGAATTCACTCACGCCAAGCTCATTTGCAATGATGTATTACACTGCAATTTCAAAGGAATACAACATCCCTCTTGACAAACCGGTAAGCGAACTCACCACTGAACAGCTCAGCCTTTTCCTCTACGGAACCGGAGACAAACCGCTCACACTCAACCGTGCATCAGTTTACGGAGGCGGTGTGCACAGAGCACCTTTTGAAGGCGTTATAAACAACCTCTACCGCAGATACAAGGAGGGCGGCCCGACAACTTCAAGAGAAGAAATAGAAAACTACATGACAGAAAAGCTGTGTCCTGACTGTAAGGGAAAGCGTCTGAAAAAGGAGAGCCTTGCCGTTACAGTAGGCGGCCTGAATATAGCAGAGCTCTCCGATATGTCGGTGCTTGACTCAATTGATTTCTTTGAAAAGCTTGTGCTTAACGAAAAGGAAATGCTTATCGGAAAAGCTGTTATAAAGGAAATAAAGGCGCGTCTTTCATTTCTGAAAAATGTAGGTCTTGGTTACCTTACACTCTCCCGTTCAGCCGGCACGCTTTCAGGCGGTGAAAGCCAGCGTATCAGACTTGCCACCCAGATCGGCTCATCACTTGTAGGCGTTCTCTACATCCTTGATGAACCGAGCATCGGTCTTCACCAGCGTGACAATGACAAGCTGATAGCCACGCTAAAGAAGCTCCGCGACCTCGGGAACACTCTTATCGTTGTTGAGCACGACGATGACACTATGTACGCGGCTGACCACATCGTTGACATCGGACCCGGCGCCGGAGTAAACGGAGGAAACATTGTATTCAGCGGCACTGTTGACGAACTGCTCAGATGCGAAGAATCAGTTACCGGACAGTATCTGAGCGGCAGGAAGGTCATTCCTGTTCCTTCCGAAAGGCGTAAGGGAAACGGAAAGTTCCTCTCAGTAAAGGGCGCAGCCCAGAACAACCTGAAAAACGTAAACGTTGATATTCCTCTTGGAACATTCACCTGCGTTACAGGTGTTTCCGGCTCAGGAAAGTCTTCTCTTGTGAATGAAATCATCTACAAAAATCTTGCTGCAAAGCTTAACCGTGCAAAGCTTTTCCCGGGAAAATTTGACGAAATGACCGGCCTCGAAAATCTCGACAAGGTAATCGACATAGACCAGAGTCCTATCGGACGAACACCTCGTTCAAATCCGGCCACATACACGGGCGTGTTCGGTGATATCCGTGAACTCTTCGCACAGACATACCAGGCAAAGCTCAAGGGCTACACTGCCGGAAGATTTTCATTTAATGTCAAAGGAGGACGCTGCGAAGCCTGTGAAGGTGACGGCATCCTTAAGATCGAAATGCATTTTCTCCCTGACGTGTACGTTCCGTGTGAAGTCTGCAAGGGACGCAGATACAACAGGGAAACTCTCGAGGTAAAATACAAGGACAAGTCAATCTATGACGTTCTTGAAATGACAGTTGACGAGGGCGTTGAGTTCTTTGCAAATATCCCTAAGATTGCAAGAAAGCTTAAGACGCTTCAGGAGGTTGGCCTCGGATACATCAAGATTGGTCAGCCGGCCACAACACTCTCAGGCGGCGAGGCCCAGAGAGTCAAGCTGGCCACCGAGCTTTCAAAACGTTCAACCGGCAGAACCATCTATATTCTCGACGAACCTACAACAGGCCTGCACAACGCTGATATCCACAAGCTTACAGAGGTTCTTCAGAAGCTTGTGGACGGAGGAAACACTGTCCTGGTAATCGAACACAATCTCGGCCTTATAAAGGTATGTGACCACATCATAGATATCGGTCCGGAAGGCGGCGACAACGGCGGCACAATCATTGCCACCGGAACCCCTGAGGAGATTGTAAAATGCAGAAAATCATATACAGGCCAGTACCTGAAAAAATATCTCTGATATGCAGAAACCGCCACCTCACTGAGGTGGCGGTTTTATTTCTGACAGTGAACCCGGAATCATTTTTCCAGGTTCACTGTATTTATTTGTGTCTGATGTATCAGATATGATTAATAGAATACATCCGGATATGCCGGCAGCTTGTAGCCTGTACCAAGGAAGAAGCTTGTGTGCGGAGGCTGGTTGTAAGCTGTGTTTTCAGCTGAAACTGATGTTCTGTACTGAATATCATGCATCAGTGTGAAGAGTCTGTACTCTGTCGGATATGTTGTTGAGTAAATTCTGAGTGCTGTGCTGTCCTGTGTATGAAGAACAAGTTCTTCTCTCCAGTCACCGAAGAGGTCAGCTGTAAGGTTTGGTGTATTCTTTGTACCGTTGCATGCTGCTACGCCTGCAGGGCTGAGAAGAGTCTTGATTCCGCCTGATGTCCACTTTGTGATTACTGAACCGTCAAGAAGTTCTGTTTCAAGGTCGCCGTCCCAGTTGATTACAAAGTTTACAGCAAGTCCGCTTGAAGAACCGATTTCCTTGCCTTCGCCGTTGAAGAGTGAGCCGTTTCTTGCTCCCCAGAATTCGCCGCTGTCATTTCCAGGTACAATATTTGCTGCGCTGCAGCGTCCTGTATCCTTGTCGCTTGTGTATCTGAAGATTATCTGTCCTGTTGCTGCATCTGAAAGTGTGCATCCGTATGGTTCATGCTCATGGCAGATCCATACTTCAAGACCAGGTCTTGAAGGAATAAAGTCATTTACGTGAATAGCATCACCGTGACCGAGCTTCATTGAGTAGAGACCTCTGCCGTCATGATCGATTGTGCATGAGCCGTAGATGATTTCCTGACATCCGTCACCGTCAACGTCTGCTGCAACAAGATTGTGGTTACCCTGTCCGCTGTAGTCACTGTTCGGCTTGCCCTTCTTGTCTGTTTTGCCGTCATAGCTGTCGAAGAACCATCTCTGTGTGAGCTTGCTTCCGTTCCAGTCGTATGCTGCAAGGGTTGCTCTTGTATAGTATCCGCGGGCAAATACAACACTTGGATTCTTTCCGTCAAGATATGCCACTGTAGCAAGGAATCTGTCAACACGGTTGCCGTAGTCATCGCCCCATGTAGTCTTGAGAGTGTTTCCTCTTGCAGGATTGTAGTTTATTGTATCCATCGCAGCACCGTTTGTTCCGTTGAATACTGTAAGGTATTCAGGGCCGCTGAGAATATATCCGCTCTTGTTTCTGTAGTCCTTTGAACCGTCACCGATTGTCTTTCCGGTTCCGTCCTTTGTGCCGTCTGCAGTCTTGCAGAGAAGTTCTGCCTTTCCGTCGCCGTCAAGGTCATAAACCATGAACTGTGTATAGTGAGCACCTGCACGGATGTTTCTTCCGAGATCAATTCTCCAGAGCTGCTTTCCGTCAAGAGTATATGCATCAAGATAAACATTTCCTGTGTATCCTGACTGTGAGTTGTCCTTGGCGTTTGAAGGATCCCACTTAACGATTAATTCGAGCTTTCCGTCACCGTTCAGGTCAGCTGTTGAACAGTCAGAAGCTGAATAGTCACATGTTGTACCGTCAGGCATAGTCATAGGTGAAGGCTTTGAAAGCTTTATTTCGAGGTACTCTCCGCCGATTCTTACTGACTGGTCCTCTGATTCGCTCTTCTGTCCGTTTACATAGGTTTCAACCTTGTATGCTGATGAGTCGTTTCCTGCCTTGTCAAGGAATGTTGTAGCCATTCCCGGTGCTGATGTGTAAACAAGCTCACCGTTTCTGAAGAGTTTGAATTCTGTATCAGCTGAATCTGTACCAAGGCTTCTCCAGCTTACGAGCATTCCGTTTCCTGTCTTTACAGCTGTGAGAGCTCTGTCAAGCTTTTCAACACGCTTTGAGCCAGGTGAAGCCGGAGCTGAATACGGAATAACTGAAGAATCTGTAAGCTCTGCAGCATTCTTGTCTGTTTTGTTAAACTTAAAGAGGTCAACGTTAGGACCGCCGTTTGTTGTTGTTGCTACTGTTTTAATTGTGTTTTCGCCCTTCTTAAGAGCAACAACTATGCTGTTTTCCTTCCATTCGGTCCATGCGCCGGTTCCTTCAAAATTCATTGTATAGTAGCTGTCGCTGCCGTTTACGAAAACACTGAAAGGTCTTGCAGCTTCAGTACCGTTCGCAAAACGTACTGACATAAGGTAGTTGCCGTCTTCAGGAACATTTACCTTAACTGTAAGAGCTGAACCTGTTACGTTGTCATAGTTTACATAAGAAGGACTGAGGAATCCGCCGTTTGTAGTTTCTGTAACACCCTGATAAATCTCGCCGTCACATGCGTTTATGATGATTTCCTTAGGAGGTTCAGGCTGGGTGGTTACAGCCTCTGTAGTAGTTGTTACCTCCGTTGTTGTGGTGGTAACAGTAGTTGTGACAGGTGCTTCCGTAACAGTTACCGTTGTAACAGTTGTTTCCTCAGAAGAAGATGATGAAGCAGGCGGCTCGGATGAAGCCTGAGGCTGGGTTGCCTCCGTTACAGGAGCTTCCGTAACTTCAGGAACATCCTCCTTAAAAGGAGTAAGAATAATTGTTTCTGACTCTAGCGAATGAGTGATGAACTGCTTGAGTGTAGGAAGATCTGCGATACCGCATTCTCCGTCCTGGTCGAAGTCCATAAGCTTTTTCTGGGTTTCATCAAACTTTGCATCACCTATAAGATAAAGCGAGAGCATTGAAAGATCTGTAATATCGACAATACCGTTGCCGTTTGCATCACCGTACACTCTTCCCTGTGCCGCTGACGCCTGAACAGCCATTGTACCTGCACATATAAGTGCCGACACAGCCGCTGCAAACTTTTTAACTTTTTTCAAAACACACAACCTCCGTTAATAAACAGGTTTTATTCGTTCCGGTTTCACGCCGAATTCCATACATATATTATATATTTTTAATACAATCATGTCAAGTGTTTACTAAAATTCGTACAAATTTGTATCGTATTTAGTGAATTGTGCTATACAAATTATTGCTTTTGTCATTTCAGACAAAACCGTATTATAATATATAGTAAACTTCTACACCTGCTTCTTGATATTTGTTCCAAAAATAATTGCTTTTCTATGTACAACATGCTATAATATTGATGTTGTGCACTTAGTAAAGACGCTAACTGAATAACACTAACTGAATAAATAACAGGCGGTGCCCTTCGGTGTTTTTTTCATCAGAAGGGTTAAAAGGGAAACAGCTGAAAATGCTGTACGATCTCGTCACTGTGAAAGCAGAGTATACAGCACAGTATTTATGGGGATACAGTCACTGGGATAACCGGGAAGGCTGCTGTATGCGGTGATGCTCAAGTCAGGAAACCTGCCGTCTGCTGGTACAGAAGCTGCGTAAAGCTCTTCAGATCACGAGGTATTGATCGTACTGCTGCGGACACGTTTTCACGTGTCCCGATGATGCGCTTTCTTCATGGCAGGAGAAAGCTATTTTTTTGCGAAAAACCGGATTTGTCTGTAAGAAAACAGCCCCGTACCTTTTCAGAAAAACTATTTTTGAAAGGTAAGATCATCATGAAAAAAACAACATTTATTATCTGTCTTGCACTCTGTGCTTCACTCCTTACTGCATGCGGCAGTACTGAAAACACAGATACCGGAGTGAACAGTGTTCAGGACGCTGTAACGGAAGAAGTTACAGAAGCTGCTGAAGATACTGAGGCTCCTGAAGTAACCGAAGCTGAGGTTACTGAAGCCGCTGAGGAAACTGCAGAGGAAGATGAGGAAGACTACACAACAGGCGATGCATCACTTGACAACATCAGAAACCAGGATGAAATCGGCGAAAAGGAACTCCTCGTATTAAGCTTCGGTACAAGCTTCAATGACAGCCGCCGTCTCACAATCGGTGCAATTGAAAATGACCTGGAGGCTGCTTTCCCTGAATACTCAGTAAGAAGAGGCTTCACAGCAAACATCATTATCGACCACGTAAACAGACGTGACGGCATTCTTATCGATGACATCGACGCTTCACTCAGAAGAGCTGTTGACAACAAGGTTAAGACTCTCGTTGTTCAGCCTACACACCTTATGAACGGTATCGAATATGACGAACTTTCAGGCAAGGTTGCACAGTATTCGGATGCATTTGAAAAGGTTGTAATCGGTGAACCTCTCCTTACAAGTGACGAAGACTTCAAAACAGTTGAAACAGCAATCACAGACTGGACAAAGGAATATGATGACGGTGAAACAGCAATCTGCTTCATGGGTCACGGTACAGAAGCTGCTTCAAACCAGGTTTACTCAAAGATGCAGGATATGCTCACAGCTGACGGATTTGAAAACTACTTTATCGGTACAGTAGAAGCTGAACCTTCACTTGAAACTGTACTTGAAAAGGTTAAGGCAGGTCAGTACAAAAGAGTTATCCTCGAGCCTCTCATGGTAGTTGCCGGTGACCACGCAAACAACGATATGGCAGGCGATGACGAGGATTCATGGAAGTCTGCATTTGAAGCTGCCGGCTTTAAGACTGAATGTCTCCTCAGAGGTCTCGGTGAAAACGAAGCCATCAGAAAGCTCTACACTGAACACGCAAAGGCTGCAATCGAAAAGGCTGCTGAATAATTTCATCAGAATCAGATTTAAGAAAACACTGATTAAGTAAAAACTCAAACAATATAACGGGGCGGATAATCATACAAACACTGTATTATCCGCCCTTTTAACGGAGGAAACACACATGAAAAAGAACATTGCACTTATCAGCGCACTTTTACTCTCACTCACTGCATTCACAGCATGCGGAGGCACTGATGAAAACACATCAGTTCCGGCAGAAACAACTGTCGCAGAAACAGAAGCCGTTACTGAAGCTGAATCTTCAGAGGAAACGGAAGCTGTGACTGAAGCGGTTACAGAGGCTGTAACCGAACCTGTAACTGCAGCACCTCAGGAAGTAGGATTTGAAGGAATGGAAGCTGTTTACGCAGACAGCCTTAAGGACGGTGTTTACAGCATTAACGTTGATTCAAGCTCATCAATGTTCAGTATTACTTCATGTGAACTCACAGTAGCTGACGGAAAAATGACTGCAGCAATGACAATGGGCGGCACTGGCTACCTTTACGTATTCATGGGAACAGGTGAAGCTGCAGAGTCTGCCGGAGAATCTGACTACATTGCATTTGAGGAAAATGAAAACGGCGAACATGTTTTCACTGTTCCTGTTGAAGCCCTTAACTTTGAAACTGACTGCACAGCATTCAGCAAAAAGAAGGAAACATGGTATGACAGAACTCTCGTTTTCCGTGCTGATTCACTTCCTGCTGACGCATTTGCTGAAGGAACTTCAGTTACTGCTGAATCTCTCGGACTTGAAGACGGTGAATACACTGTGGACGTGACTCTTGAAGGCGGTTCAGGCAGGGCTGCAGTAAACTCCCCTGCTGTTCTTACAGTGAAGGACGGCAGGGCATCAGCAAGAATCATCTGGAGCAGCAAAAACTATGACTACATGATGGTTGACGGTGAAAAATACCTCCCTGATGAAAATGCTGAGGAATTCTCAGAATTTGATATTCCTGTATCAAGATTTGACTTTGCAAATGCCGTTTCAGCGGACACAACAGCCATGAGCACTCCTCACGAAATTGAATACACACTCAGATTTTCATCTGATTCAGTAAAAGCAAAATAATTATGAAAATATTCAGATATACTGCAGGCTCAGCACTCGTGCTGAGTCTTGTACTTTCCGGATGTTCTTCTGCCGGTAATTTTACTGAAGTGCCGTCCTCTGAGTCCGCACTTACCGCAGCCCCGGCTGTTTCCGTTTCATCTCCTGAAATAACCGGAAAAATGAATCTTCTGTATGCTGAACAGTTCTCAGTCTCATACCGGAGCGACGGCTGCGCTGAAATAACTTCAGGACCTGAAAAATTTCTCTTTGTTCCGGAAAATACCGAAACCCCGGCAGACAACACACTCCCTGTTCTGCATGAAGCACATGAAAAAATATATCTGGCCGCATCTTCGGCAATGGACCTGTTTTTTTCAATGAACGCTGAAAGCTGCATAGAATTCACCTCCACCTCAGCAGGAAACTGGAGCCGTGAAAGCATAAAAAAAGCTGTTGAGGATGAAGACATTTTCTATGTAGGAAAATACAGCGCCCCTGACTATGAATTTCTGCTTTCGGAAGGCTGCACAGCTGCCATAGAATCAACGATGATAAATCACAGCCCTGCTGTTAAAGAAAAGCTCATCAGCCTCGGCATTCCGGTATTTACCGAAAGGTCAAGCTACGAATCGCATCCGCTCGGAAGACTTGAATGGATTAAACTCTACGGTCTTCTCACTGGAAAGCAGGACGAGGCTGAGGCATTTTTCGAAGAGAAGCTTAAAACCTTCGAGGATGTTCAGAAAAACACAGCTTCCGTAACTGACAGAAAAACCGTTGCCTTCTTCTATATCACATCATCAGGATATGTAAACGTACGCAAGCCCGGTGACTATATTTCAAAAATGATAGAGCTTGCCGGCGGTGAATACATATTCACAAATCAGGAGCTGGGAACCGGTGAGGATGAAATGTCCTCCGTGAACATGCAGATGGAGGATTTCTACAACAAGGCTAAGGATGCAGACTACATCATATACAACAGCTCAATTGAAGCCGCCCCGGCTGACATAGAACAGCTTACCGGAAAGAGCAGTCTTTTCAGTGATTTCAGAGCAGTAAAAAACGGAAACGTATACTGCTCGGGCCACAACATGTTCCAGCAGACCGGTGAATGCAGCGACATGATAAGGGAGCTCAGCATAATGCTGAGCGGAAACCCTGACGATTCCCTTGTATTTCTTGACAGACTCAGCTAATCCTGCTAAACTGAACAGGAGGAAATCAGCGTTTCCCTAATGCACAGACGTGAACAGGAGAATATAAAATGAAAAACAGATACGTCCGGTACATAACCGGATTTGCAGTGCTTGCTGTACTGCTGATAATTATGCTATGCGCAAATCTGATACTCGGAAGCGTAAAAATACCGCCGGGAACAGTAATTAATGTTCTCTGCGGAAACGTTTCCGATACAACAGTCTCAAACATTATTTTCGGAATACGTCTTCCCCGCCTGCTTGCGGCGGCAGTTCTCGGCGGGGCTCTTTCCGTTTCCGGATTTCTGCTTCAGAACTTTTTCTCAAATCCAATAGCAGGACCGTTTGTCCTCGGCATCTCATCAGGCGCAAAGCTTGTGGTGGCTCTTGTAATGATATTTTTTATGAGCGGAGGAATAATGCTGAACTCCGCTGCACTTGTCACTGCCGCCTTCATCGGCTCGATGCTTTCGATGGGGTTTATACTGCTTGTTTCAGGCAGGGTAAAAAATATGTCTCTGCTGATTATAAGCGGTGTTATGACAGGCTATATATGTTCAGCCATTACGGATATAGCTGTCGCCTTTGCAGACGACAGCGACATAGTCAACCTCCACAACTGGTCAACGGGTTCATTTTCAGGAACTGACTGGAACGATGTCAGAGCAGCATCCGCTGTAACATTTACTGCGCTTGCCGGAGCTATGCTTATATCCAAGCCGATGGGTGCCTACCAGCTCGGCGAATCATTCGCAGAAAACTCAGGAGTAAATATAAAAAGATTCAGGGCCGCACTTATCATTCTGTCGGGAATGCTTTCAGCCTGTGTAACGGCATTTGCAGGTCCGGTATCCTTTGTGGGAGTTGCCGTTCCGCATCTTGCAAGAACGCTTTTCAGGACCTCAAAGCCGGTTGTAATCATACCGGCCTCATTTATCGGCGGTGCAGTTTTCTGCCTTGGTTCCGACCTTCTAGCACGGACTCTCTTTGCCCCGCGTGAGCTGAGCATAAGCTCTGTAACAGCGGTTTTCGGTGCTCCTGTTGTACTGATTATCATGCTTGAAAGAAGCAGAAAAAGGAGCAGCTGATATGGAAAAATGCTTTACTCTGGAAGCCCGCGGCCTCTCCGTGGGATACGGAAAAAAGGAAATAGTAAAAAATCTTGAATTTACTGTAAATCCCGGTGAAATAATAACACTTATCGGTCCGAACGGTTCAGGCAAGTCAACAATTCTGAAAAGCCTTGCCGCTCAGCTTGCCCCTCTTTCAGGTTCTGTAATGATTTCCGGAAGAAACCAGAAGGACATGAACGAAAAGGAAATCGCAAAAACAATGTCCGTGCTGCTTACAGGAAAAGCCGGAGCTGAGCTTATTACCTGCGGTGAAATAGTCGAATCAGGACGCTATCCGTACACCGGCATGTTCGGATTTTTAAACGCTGATGACCGTAAAATTTCTGAAAACGCCATGAAGCTCACAGGAATAAGTTATCTGAGGGATACTGATTTTACAAAAATCAGTGACGGCCAGAGACAGCTTGTAATGCTTGCAAGGGCTGTGTGTCAGGAACCGCAGATTATGATTCTGGATGAACCGACTTCATTTCTGGATATTTCGTCCAGAATCGAAATCATGCAGCTTCTGCAGACTTTGGCGTACAGTCAGGGCAAATCCATTCTTGTCTCCACTCACGATATTGAACTGGCACGCCGTTATGCCGATACCTGGTGGATGATGGGGAAGGATTCGTTCCACGTCGGCACGCCGGAGGACCTTATCAGTTCCGGAACGGCTGCAGCTCTGTTCAACAGGGGTGACGTCAGGGTATTCTGACGAAATA
>DCGK01000103.1:2141-3328 GCA_002315235.1 Ruminococcus sp. UBA1780 | reverse complement strand
ATAAGGATTACAATGTTCTATGCGGTCACGGGAGGTTGAGGGCTGCGAAGGAAGAAGGCATCCATGAAGTTTCATGCGTGTTTGCTGACCATCTGACTGAAGCTCAGAAGAAAGCATATATTCTTGCCGACAACCGAATGGCTCTTGATGCCGGATGGGATGATGAACTTCTTGCAGTTGAAATCGAGGAGTTACAGAACCTTGGATTTGACCTCGGACTTACAGGCTTTGACGAAAGTGAAATCGCAGACTTATTTGAAACTGATAATGCAGAAGCCAAGGAAGATGACTTTGATGTCGATGCAGAACTTGAGAAACCATGTAAGTCAAAGCCCGGAGATGTATGGCATCTTGGAAGGCATACTGTTATCTGCGGAGATTCTACTCTTCCTGAAACTTATAAGGCACTTCTTGGTGATACGAAAGTAAATCTTGTCTGCACGGACGCCCCATATTTCGTAAAGCTAAAGAGCACATCAGGGTCTATAAAAAATGATGATCTGAATGACAAAGAGGCATATGATTTCCTGATGAAAGTCTTTAAAAATCTCAACGCATCTATGCAGAGAGATGCAAGCTTTTATGAGTTCTATGCTACATCAAAAGCACGCGTATTCCATGATGCCTTTGAAGACGCAGGATTTAAAGTTGGTGCAGGTCTTGTGTGGAAGAAAAACAGACTTGTACTTACGAGAACTGACTGGAAATACATTCACGAACCGATAATTTTTGGTTGGAAGAAAGATGGAAAGCATAACTGGTATGGTGATCAGAAACAGGTTACAGTATTTGAGTTTGACAGAATTAACAGCAGTAAGGATGAAGGGTGTGGACACCCAAGTTCAAAGCCAGTTCCACTGATTGCGTATCTGATAAATCAGTCTACACAGACTAATGCATTAGTACTTGATTGTTTCCTTGGCTCTGCATCTACCTTAATTGCCTGTGAACAGCTTGAACGAATCTGCTATGGAATTGAACTTGAACCGAAGTTCGTAGATGTCGCTGTCTCAAGATATATACAGCTTCACGAAGGAAAATCAGATGATGTATATCTTATCAGAGATGGTCAGCGCATTGAATACAAGGATGTGGAGGTACAGGATGTCACTGAACAAAGCAATTAAATCCGGCAAGGAGCACCGCAAACCATATCGCGGTGCAAAGGCCGTTGATAAACAGTGCCG
>DCGK01000103.1:0-2054 GCA_002315235.1 Ruminococcus sp. UBA1780 | reverse complement strand
AGATGGCGGCATATCAGAGAAGAGGTCGATAGAATGACTCTTGGAAGTCTTTTCGATGGCAGCGGCGGTTTTCCTCTTGCCGGAATGCTCGCAGGCATAGAGCCTGTGTGGAATTCGGAGATAGAACCGTTTGCTGTCAGGGTTACAGAAAAACGAATGCCAACTG
The DNA here is from genome assembly GCA_002315235.1 of Ruminococcus sp. UBA1780. Taxonomy (GTDB): domain Bacteria; phylum Bacillota; class Clostridia; order Oscillospirales; family Ruminococcaceae; genus HUN007. The sequence goes on along the minus strand of DCGK01000103.1, from coordinate 1,888 downwards.
TAAGGCATTTCGGAAATATAAGCGAAATGAATGGTGCGGACATTCCGCCTGTGGATATTATCACGTTCGGAAGTCCATGTCAGGATATGAGTATAGCCGGAAAACGTTCAGGACTTGATGGTGAACGCTCCGGCCTTTTTCATGAAGCAATAAGAATTATAAAGGAAATGAGGTGTAAAACGAATGGCGAATATCCGAAATACATCGTCTGGGAAAACGTCTGCGGTGCCTTCTCTTCCAACGGCGGTGATGACTTCCGTTGTGTCCTTGAAGAAATTTGCAGAGTCAAAGCCCCGGAAATATCAGTTCCTTCACCGAAGAAGTGGGATCACGCAGGACTCATTCTGGGAGACAGTTACTCTGTTGCCTGGAGAACCATGGACGCTCAGTACTGGGGAGTACCCCAGAGAAGAAAACGAATCTTTCTTGTCGCAGATTTTGATGGAAAGTGTGCCGGCAAAATACTGTTTAAGTCAGAAGGCTTGTCAGGGTATACTTCGGAGAGCTTCCGAGCGTGGCAGAGAACTGCCGACAGTCCTGAAAGCCGCACTGACACAGCAGGCCTGTATGTCTGTGACGGAGAAGGAAGAAAAATAGATGTGCTGCATTTTTCTGAAGGCCTGACAGATCAGAGCGATGAAGTTCAGTCTGATGTACAGCTTTTTGAAAACCATTCACAGGATACAAGATATACCGGTCCGCTGAACGTTGCACCAACGGTTCTTGCTACATACGGAACAGGCGGTAACAACCATCCTTTTGTTGTTAATACGTATGATGTGCGTTTTACTTCAGAAGGAACAAAGAATGTCAGAGCCAACTGTTATGAAACAGATACAGCGAGGACACTTGATACAAGCGGAAATGCTCCGGATTCAAATCAGGGCGGAGTAGCAGTGGTGTATTCAGCAAGTAAGGCTTCATTCTTTACAAGAACATCAGCTGAAAAAGCAGAAACGCTGTGTGCGACAGATTATAAGGATCCTCCGCTTGTAGCATCGCATTCATTCTATCCGCAGATGAAAGCAGAAAGTCAGTGCCTGTGTACTGAAGTTTCAAATACTCTTGTGAACGGAACGAATCCGGGATATCAGAACGGTATTGTCAGCGAGTATGCAGACCGTACCTATACAGTAAGAAGGATTACTCCGCAGGAATGTGCAAGGCTTCAGGGATTTCCGGACTGGTGGTGTTCAGGACTTGCATCGGAAGAACCGTCTGAAGAGGAAATCGACAGATGGGTTCAGCTGTTTGACGAGTATCAGAAAACAGTAAAGCCGGGAACAAAACCAAGAAGCCGCAATCAGGTTATCAAGTGGCTGAAAGAACCGTATACCGATTCAGCTGAATACAAGCTGTGGGGAAACGGGGTTGCTCTTCCATGCGTTTATTTCGTTATGTCCGGAATAGCGTATTATTCACAAAACTGAGGCTGTTTATTTTACTTGATATATGTGCGAAACAGAGTTAATATGTGACTACCAAAAAACAAGGAGGGTTTCATAATGGAAATCAGATACAAAGTTATAGGCAGCCGCAGAAAAGCTATGGCGCACAAAATCGCAGAAATAACAGGACAGGAATGCAGATACCTCTACCTCCCTACCTACGCATACGAGATTGGCGACTTCACTCTTGCAAAGGATGGAACGCTGACCATCGCAGACACCGCCGATGAAAATGATGTCGGAGCAGTTCTTCAGGGACTTGAAGAATCAGGCTTTGAGATGGAGTCAGAAATGACATGGTCTGAAAACGAATCTTCGGAAAAGGAAACTGCAGAATGTGAAAATACTCTTACAGTTTCAGTTCCGGCAGGAGACTTTGATGAAAGGCTTTTTTCAAACCTTGACCAGCTTATCGAAAACAAGGCTGTAATTCTGAAACA
>DCGK01000018.1:3305-15254 GCA_002315235.1 Ruminococcus sp. UBA1780 | reverse complement strand
AGCCATGCAGTTGAGAGCATTTCCGCCGCCGCCGCCGACACCAATAACTTTTATATTTACTTCCGGATCGTATGCATCGTTTTCAAAAACAAAACCTGACATTATAATACTCCTCTCAATTTATGCTATTAATAAAATAAAAATCAAATAAATAATAATCCACTATAAACATTTACTATTAGTTTATCATATTTTCATTATGATTTCAAGTGGAATTTAAAAATTTATGTATAAATCATACTTTCTGATAATTTCAGACTACCACCCTGCAGGAGGTACCGGTGCAGGCGGTTCAGTAACCGATTCAGCTGTATCTGCGTCTGTAAGCGAAACCGGCGCCTGTCCTGAAACGGCGGTAATATCAGTTACGGAGGTTTCAGGTATTCCTGTCATAACAGGCGGATAAGCACTGACGCTGCCGTTTATTCTGTTGTATTCTTCATCGGATATATACGAATAACCAAGTGAATTACGGTATATAAGATAACCGCTTTTGTTATCCCTGAGTTCATCAGTAATAATCCTGTATGCATATCTGAGCTTGTACTCAATATCATCAGGTTTCTCAATTTTTATCTTGATTCTGTTCTGATAATTCAGAACAATATCAAACTTATCACTGATATCAACAGATACTATATTCTCTATGTTCTGTTCCTTTATCTCACCGAGAATACTTCTGAGTGCCTCATCCTTGTCACTGTCATTTGACATCATTGTGGTTTTTTCTTCATTGGTTTTCGGATCAAAGCCTTTTACCACAATCAGATTTCTGTCTTCAGGCTGCTCTGCGTGTCCGATAATTCTCCAGCTTTCACTGACCAGCATGTAGCCGCCCCTGCACTCAACATACGCAGTTCCTTTACTTGGAACAATGTTTATTTCAACCTTGTCAGGAAGATTCTTTTTAATCTCAACATCATCTATATATATAAGTTTGTCCAGCATTCTTTCCCTTATTCTTGCTGTTTTCATGCGTATGAGATTATCTCCTCTGACAATACCTGAACTGTCAATGATATCATCTTCGGTATATGAAGAATCCTTCATCCCCGTTATAACAACACCGTTTACATTAAAAAGAAGCGTAACTGAAAGGACTCCTGCTATTCCGGCAGCAAGAAACGCTGCAAGAATATAGTATCCTATCATGTTTTTCCTTCTTCTTCTGTTTCGCTTCTGATTGTTCTTGTTTTCAATATCAACTTTATTAAATTTAAGCATTTTTAAAGACCTTCAGCCGCAGACCGTTACTTTACAATACTTCTGATTGTCTGCCAGATTTTTTCTGAAGTATCGTCAATCCAGAGTTTTTTTGAATTTTCTGACATTTCCTTTACTTTTGAAGGATTGTTGTAAAGATCCTCAACTATTTTTATTACTTCTTCGCTTTTTACATTTTTCTGCTCTATTAAAACTGCTGCACCTGCTCTGGCAAGAACATTTGCATTATGATACTGGTGATTTCCGGCAACTATCGGAGAAGGAATCAGTATCGCAGGCTTACCCATTGCCTCAAGCTCAGCCAGTGTTGTTGCACCTGAACGGCATATAACCAGATCCGCAGCTGCCATACATGTATCCATGTCACTGATATACTCTGTTATTCTTGTTCTTTCTGATTTCATCGGTATACTGTACTTTTCCATTGCAGCAGGAAAACTTTCACGGCCCATACCGCCGTAGCCGTGAATATGATTAATACTGAGATTTTTTTCTGCAGTATTCCTTATTACTTCAGCCATGGTTTCATTTATGCATCCTGCACCCAGACTGCCGCCGAATGAAAGAACGGTAAAGCTGCTGTCAAATCCGAGTTCCCTTCTTGCATCCTCCCTGTTTTTATTCAGTATCTCTGCTCTTACAGGAAGTCCTGTGACCGTATAGTCAATATCATTTCCAAGATAATCAAGAGCCTCCCTGACAGTAAGCATAACCTTGTCAACACTCTTGGTGAGAATTTTTGTTGTTACGCCCGGATAAGCATTCTGCTCATGTATTGCTGTCGGAATTCCTTTTTTTGCTGCCTGTCTCACAACAGGACCGCTTACATATCCGCCTGTTCCTATTACAACGTCAGGCTTAAACTCCCTGATTATTTCATTTGCTCTTGAAAGTGATGTAACAGCATACACTGCTGCCTGGGCATTTTTCTTTATATTTTCAAAAGACAGCTTTCTCTGAAATCCCTTTACTTTTATAGGTGCAAAATTATATCCGGCTGCCGGTATAAGTCTGGCTTCCATTCCGAACGGAGTTCCTGCAAAAAGAAACTCAGAATCCGGTTCATGTTCCTTTATAATTGATGCAATAGCCAGAGCAGGGTTGATATGTCCGCCTGTTCCGCCGCCAGTGATTAACGCTCTCATATATAAATACCTTTCATTTACTAATTTACTTTCTTCCTGTTTTCTGCCTCTGATCAGATGATTTTTTCGTTTCTGAATTATCATCATCAACCATCTGCCGCGATATATTGAGTATTATTCCTATCTGTCCGAGAAGCATCATAAGAGATGTACCGCCGTAACTGAAGAACGGAAGACTGATACCTGTATTCGGAATAAGATTGCTTACAACCGCGATATTTAAAAATGCCTGGAAACCGACCTGAGCAGTCAGACCAATACATACCAGCATGCCGAATTTATCAGGAGCCTTTGATGCAATCAGAAAACCTCTGAATACAAAAAATGCAAACAGAAGAATTACTGTTACCGCACCGACAAAACCAAGCTCCTCACATACTATTGAAAATACAAAGTCATTTTTTGACTCAGGAAGATACTGAAACTTCTGTCTTGAATTTCCGAGTCCCATTCCAAAAAATCCGCCTGAACCGATAGCTATAAGACTCTGGTCAGTCTGCCAGGTTACACCCTGGGTATCTGAAAACGGATAAAGCCATGACCTGAAACGGTTCTGAAAATACGTAAAACCTTCTACCTTTATCTTGTAAAATACTGCAAGTGAAAGAGCGGCTACGCCCGCTATTCCGCCAACAGCCAGATGACGAACCTTTGCACCGCCGATAAATACAAGACTTACTGCTATCATACATATAAGAATAGTACACGAAAGATGCGGCTGAAGCATCAGCAGCACAACAACCGGCAGAAGTACAAACAGAAGCGGAACCAGTCCGGTTTTCCAGTTTTCAATACGCTTCTGATTGTTTACTATCAGATATGAAAAAAGAATTACAATTGCAAATTTCATTATTTCCGACGGCTGAAATTCAAATCCGTTTTCGCCGCCGAATCCTATCCATCTTCGTGCTTCATTATGTGTTCTACCAATTGATGTAAAAACAAGTACAAGCAGTATCAGACTGAACAGATATATCCCGCCCGCTGCAAACTTGTTCTGAAAAACGTGATAGTCAACCTTTGACGCAATAAACATTGCCGCTATTCCGATTCCTGCAAAAAGCATCTGTCTCTGCGCATAGAATATACCCGGCGAACCTTCACTGATTGCCCAGGCATAACTCGCTGAAAACATCATAATTATTCCCATAACAAGAAGAATACACACAATAAAGAAAAACGGAAGATCAATTGTTCCCTTCTTTCTGTCTCTAACTCTCATCATGTTTATATATGTTCCAAGGTTTCTTAGAGAAAACGAAGCTGTTTTTTCGTTTTTGTCATTCCTGTTTTCAGATTTTTTTGTTTTTACTGATTCATTTCCCACCTGAAAACCTCCTTAATGGTTTCTTTGTATACAGTGAATGTATAAACTGATTCTGAATTCGTATGTTTACTACTGTTTATAAACGGATTCAGAAATTCTGCATCCGGCTATAAACAATAGTAAACGACAAATACAATCTGCCGTTTACTTCAAAGCTCTGTGTTATTCAAAGCTCTGCTTTTAACAAGCAGAGACAATCCGAAGAATTGCTTTCGTTCATCAGAGACTGAACTCCTGCTGAACGAAAGAACAGCCCCGCCGTGCCTGCAGAGGCGGGGGATATTCTCTGTGTTGTTATATCAGTTATGTCATTATCCGAAGTTGTAGCAAAGTACAACTGAAGCCACACCGGCAATAACCGCAGTTAATGAGAACAGAATAACGATTTTGTATTCTGAATATCCGCACATCTCAAAGTGATGGTGAATCGGAGACATTTTGAAAATTCTCTTTCCTTTTCCCTTTTCGCCTGTTTTCCTGAAATGCTGTCTTGCAGTGTATTTGAAATATGATACCTGAATTACAACTGAAAGTGCTTCAAGAATATAAACTATTCCGACAAGAATCATTACAAGGTGATTGTGAGTAATCATGCTCACTGCAACAAATGCACCGCCGAGATACATTGAACCGGTATCACCCATGAAGCATTTTGCAGGGTGGAGATTCCATACAAGGAATCCGAGGCATCCGCCGGCTACCGCAATTGCAAAAAGAGAAACTTCATATTCGTTTACCATCATGCATATTGTTGTGAGAGCAAGCATAGTTACGACTGTAACCGAACCGCAGAGTCCGTCAACGCCGTCCGTAAGATTAACTGCATTTGACACGTAAATCATTACAAGCATCATGAACGGATAATAGAAAATACCCAGATTAAACTTAATGAACATAAGATTTATCTCTGTTGAAGTATCTCCAAGAAAATGCATTGCAGCAAGAAATGCTGTACATACAATAAACTGAAAAATCATTTTCTGTTTTGCACTGAGTCCCAGGTTCTGTTTTTTGACAGCCTTGATATAGTCATCAGCAAATCCTATAGCGGAAAAGCATACAGAAAAAAGCATACATGAAATAAGCTTCAGCATTCCGTTCACAGCAACACTTCCGCTGACATCAAAATAAGTAAGTCTGTAGACGGTATATCCGACTGCTGATGTGACGAGACTTGCAATAATAAACATAAAACCGCCCATAATAGGTGTTCCCTGTTTGTCCTTGTGCCATGCAGGCCCTATTTCAAGAATTGTCTGTCCGAAATGAATCTTTTTAAGATATGGAATAAGAACGAATCCTGTAACAGCAGCAATTATGAACGCTGCAACTGAAACGCCTATTCTTATTACTAAAGGCATTTTAAATTTTCCTCCCGGTAAAACTATTATTTATCTGTTAAGAAGTGCCAGACCTTCGGCAACTACTTCACGTTCGTCAAAGTGTATATGTTCATTGTTTTTAAGAATCTGATAGTCCTCATGTCCCTTTCCTGCAAGAACGATAATATCATCCTTCTGAGCAAGGTAAAGAACTTCATAAATTGCTTCCCTTCTGTCAGGAACAACAACATAAGGTGTATCGGTATCCTTAAGCCCTTCAAGAATATCTGCAATTATCTGTTCAGGCTCCTCATTTCGCGGATTGTCTGAGGTTACAATAAGCAGATCTGCATACGAAGCGGCAGCTGCAGCCATAAGAGGCCTTTTCTTACTGTCTCTGTTTCCTCCGCATCCGAAAAGACATATAAGTCTTCCCCTGCAGTATTCCTTAACACTTCCGAGAATATTTTCAACTGCATCAGGCGTATGTGCATAATCACATATAACTGTAAAATCTCTTCCTGTAGGAATTATCTCGCATCTTCCCTTTACGCCCGGATATCCGGAAATAACAGAGATGATCTTTTCAGCAGGAATACCGTACTTAAGACATACAGCAAATGCAGCTGTAATGTTTTCGACATTGAATGTACCTGTCATCTTCATTTTTATGTCAGCAGTAACATCTCCGTATGAGAGACTGAAACTCGTTCCGTCTGCCGCAAGTGAAATATTGTCAGCCCTGAAATCTGCAGTATTCTTTCTGCTGAAGCTGTATTTTTCTGATGTAATCTCAGAATAAAGTCTGCGTCCGTACTCATCATCCGTGTTACACACTGAAATATCTGAAATATCAAAAAGCATTTTCTTGGCCCTGTAATATTCCTCCATAGTTCCGTGATAGTCAAGATGATCCTGGGTAAGATTTGTAAATACGGAAATATCAAAATGTGTAGGTCCGATTCTGTGCTGAACAAGACCAAATGATGATACTTCCATAACAACAGTATCACAGTTTTCCTCTGCCATACGGTTCAGAAGACTCATATAGTCATACGCCATCGGTGTTGTATTGTCAGTATGAACTGCCTCGTCACCGATTTCGTTCTGAATTGTACCGATAAGACCCACCTTGTGACCACATTCTGTAAGAATTTTTTTGATAACATTTGTCATAGTTGTTTTTCCGTTGGTACCGGTAACTCCTATAACCTTCATTTTTCTTTCAGGATGTCCAAACCAGGCAGCACAGAGCTCACCATAGCATTTTCTTGAATTTTCAACTATTATCTGTCTTTCCAGTCCAAGATCACGTTCTGTAACAACAGCGGCAGCACCGCATTCGATTGCTTCAGCTGCCCTGGTATGACCGTCAAATGAACCGCCTCTGACGCATACAAAAACACAGTCCTTCTGAATCTTTGTACTGTTGTCTGTTACGCCACTGACTTCCCTGTCTTCAAAATTTATTTCTGTAATTTCACTGAATAATTCATATAATCTCAAAAGAAACACCTCACTGTAAAATCAGCCTGTCTGATTGTTTATACCAAAGTGAACGGAAACGATTGTGCCTTCATTTACCATGGTGTTCTCATCAACTGACTGTGTAAGCACTACTGCGTTTTCATTCTGAGATCCGGTTGTTTTCAGATTAAGCCCGTACTTTGCGAACAGTTCCTCAACCGCCTTGATCTTCATACCCTTAAGGTTAGGCATTGCGACTGAATCCGGTACAGCAAAAGGATCAGTATAAAGAAATACCTTTCCACCGGCCGGCATGCTGCTTGTGAATGAAGGAACCTGTGAAACAACATTGTCACCCTCACCCTTAAGCTCAGGCGTAAATCCTTCAGCCTTAACCTTGTCAATAGCTTCATTGACAGGAAGTTTTTCAACGTCCGGAACACGCTTGTCCATGGAAAGAACTTCCTCATCAGTATACTCCGGATAATATCCGAGATACGGAAGTACGTTTTCCATAATTGATCTTACGCACGGAGCAGCAATTGATCCGCCGTAATAGTCGTTGTTTCCTGTATAAGGTTCATCAACTGCTACATATACTACAATTTCCGGATTATCAGCCGGAGCAAATGCACAGTACGAAGCCACATACTGTTTTTCCGGAGCCGGAAGAGTTTTAACAAGTTCATGATCACTGTCAATCTTCATTTGGTATTCCGCATCCTCACGCTCAAACTTGGAAATCTTTTCCGCTGTACCGCTCTTGCCGCCTATCTTGTAACCGCTTATATACGCATTACCACGGCTCTTGCTGTCAACATTGTTCTGAAGTGCCTCACGCACCAGCGCCGATGTAGCTTCGGAAATTACCTGACGCTTTACTTCAACCTGGGTTACAGAAACTTCATTCTGATCAGAGTCAACTATACTTCCCACAATATATGGTTTCAGCAGATACCCGCCGTTTATAGCTGCAGTATATGCCGTAATCATCTGAATCGGTGTAAGGCTGTTTGTCTGACCGAATGCAGAGGAAGCAAGTGTAACACTGCTGTTTTCAAGTCCGTTAATTCCGTCGTATCTGGCAAATATACTGTTTACTTCACCAGGAAGATCTATACCGGTTTTTTCCCTGAGACCGAAAGCATCAGCATAGTAGCTGAATTTTTCAGGTCCGAGATCCTCACCAATCTTCATAAACGCAGGGTTACAGGAGTTCAGAAGAGCATCCTTGAAACTGAGAAGTCCGTGACCTGTTCGCTCGTCACAGAAAATAGGGACACTGTCCTCGCCTTCACCGAAACGTATAAATCCTCCGCAGTTATATTCGCTTTCAAAAGTTGCAACCTTTTCCTCAAGGGCTGCCGCACTTGTGATAACCTTGAAAACCGAACCCGGTTCATTGATTACGGAAATAGATTTGTTTTTCCATCGTTTTTCAAGAAGATCGCCTTCTGTTATTCTTTTTTCAGGTTCAACAAACTGCTGTGCATCGAGAATCGCCTGGTCCTCATCTGTAAGAACACCCTTATTGTTAATATCGAACCCAGGAGCTGAATACATACCGAGCACAGCTCCTGTCTTGGCATTCATTACTATTGCACATCCGTATTCAGCAGCTGCTGAATCAGCAATAGCAGTGTCAAGTGCTGACTCACAGTAGTACTGAATCATAGAGTCAACAGTAAGATTTACAGAGTCTCCGTCCTTGGCTTCATAAAGCCTTGAATATCTGTACGGCATCTGTTCATCACGGGCATCCTGTGCAGTAATGATAACGCCGTCAACACCGGAAAGGTATTCATCGTATCTGAGTTCAACGCCGTACTGTCCGTCACCCTCATAGTTAAGAAATCCTACTACAGAAGAAGCTAGATTATCCTGAGGATAATATCTCTTGGCATTTGGAATAATCTTCATACATGATATTCCGTTGTCAGCTATGTACTGTACAATACGGTCCTTTACCGACTTTTCCGCCTTGTTTACGAGATAAACGCACTGATTGTCCTGAATCATTGCGTCAAGAACCACATCTTTTTTTATTCCAAGTTCAGACGCAAAAAAATCCGCGAAAATGTCCTTTGTCAGTTCCTCGATATCAAGTGTCCTGACCAGTTTACTTACCTCATCAACTGCGTCAGACTCGGGTAAATCATTAACAAACGATCTCAGCCTGTTTCTTCTGACCGCCTCCATTGCATCTTCTTTTTTTACGCCGAGCTTACCGACAAGATAATTTGCAATTATGTGCGGATTGTCAAGTTCATTTTTCCTGAACATCTCAGGGTCAATCATTATCTGATATGCGGTTGCACTCTGTGCAAGAATCTTTCCGTCAGAGCTGTATATCGAACCTCTGCTCGCCGGAATAGACTGCGCACCGAACTGACTTTCGTCTGCTTTTTTCTGATATATGCGTGCATCAGCAACCATTATGTCAAAAAGCTTAAGCGTAACAACAGCTGCAAATGCAAAAGTAACGGAAAGTACGGCTATATTGGCCCTTTTTCTCATTTTCCATGAAGGTAAATCAGCCAAAACAAATCCTCCTATTTTCAGGGCAGTCCGGAAACACCTGAAAAGTATTTCCGAAAAACCTTCACTCAAACTAAATAGCCAACCCGATAAACGTGATTGACCATTCAGCTTTTAATATTCTGTTGTCTGATTTTTCAGGAAACACTGATTAAGTCCTGCGCGCAGAGCACCGGCAGAAAGCACCTTAATCAGCATTTGCCTGAATTATTCGAAATTTTCCAGAACGGATGTTATCGCATTCTGAATCTTTACAAAGAAATTCTCTTCTCTTTCAGGTATTTTTACAACATCATCATTCTGAATATTTACATACCAGATCTGCGCCTTGTCAAGCTTCTTAAGTCCGATGTTTTCAGCATACTCTTCAATGTTTTTCAAAGAAGTAAATGCCTCAATCTCAGCCTTAAGTCTTGCATTTTCACTTTCTGAAACAGAAAGACTGTTCTTCTGATCATTTATTTTGTTATACATGTCGCTGATCTGTACCTTGCCGTATACAACACAGAAGAGTAAACCAAGTGCTGCAATTGCAATAACAAAAATCTTGAGTGTACTGATTCTTGCTGCGTTGATTTTCTTTACAGTTATATTATTTTCCTGATTTCTGCGTCGGCGTTCAAGTATAGCTTCATCACTTTCGTAAATGTAGCCGCTGCTGCGTGCAGCTCCGGTCCTTGGCATACAATCACCTATATCCTTTCAAGCACCCGAAGTCTTGCACTTCGGCTGCGGTTATTTTCCTCAAGCTCTTCTTCGCCTGCCTCAATCGGCTTACGGTTTACAAGCTTTGCTTCCGGTGTTCTGCCGCATATACACTGCGGAAAATCCGGATTGCATATACAACCCTTGCAGAGTGAGGCAAACTTCTGTTTAACCATTCGGTCTTCGAGCGAATGGAAAGTAATTACTGCAAGTCTGCCGCCCGGCTTAAGCAGTTCAAAAGCCGCATCAAGACCTTCGGAAAGATGGTCCAGTTCACCGTTTACAGCAATTCTTATTGCCTGAAAAGTTTTTTTGCACGGGTTTTTTTCGCGCCTTACCTTTGCGGGAACGTTTTCCTTTACAATCTCCGCGAGCTCACCTGTAGTTTCAAGTGGTTTTACAGCACGCGCAGCAACAATACCTTCGGCAATTCGCCATGCAAATTTTTCCTCACCGTATTCAAAAAGAATTTTAGCAAGTTCATCCCTGGAGTAAGTGTTGACTATGTCAGCTGCACTTGTTCCTTCCTGACTCATTCTCATATCAAGTGCTGCATCAGTATGATATGAAAATCCTCTCTCTCCCTTGTCGAGCTGGTGTGATGAAACACCGAGATCAAGAAGTATACCGTCAACTCCGTCTATATTCATTTCGCTGAGTACATTTTTCATCTGTGAAAAGTTACTTTTCACTACAGCAGCATTATATCCTTTAAGTCTTTCAGTTGCTGCTGCTATCGCATCCGGATCCCTGTCAAATGCAATAAGTCTTCCGTTTTCGCCAAGTCTTTTTGCAATCTCAAGAGAATGTCCGGCACCGCCGACTGTTCCGTCAACATAAATACCATCGCTTTTTATATCGAGCATATCTATGCATTCGTTCAGCATTACGGATTTATGGAAAAAATCCATTTGTTCCATAGCCTCATTTCTGTATAATTGACTATGCTGACTCCATCATTATGAGTGATTGTTTCTACAAATCAGATTTGTTTCTTTTTCTCTTATTTACAAATCCTTACAGCACGAGTATATACTCCTTGCTATAATAAATATTATACTATATAATGCACAAAAATGTCAATGCAACTAAAATCCAAATGGTTAACAGAATTTGTATGATATTGTAGTTATTATGCACTATTTGAGTTAAGCATTTTTTAAATCTGTTCAGAAATTGTAATAATTTGATGTCAGACTGTTAAATATAAATACTTTTATATACGCCCATTGTAACTGTTTTGTTTTTTGTTTGTAATTATTTTGTAACTTCAAACAAACCTTCAATAAACCTTTAATCAGTAATTCCGGTTGTATGTAAGGTTGCATATTATTCTCAGACCATCAAGAAGAAGGTTCTCATCATAAATGTATTTTCCGGTACAGTGAGGCAGTATTACCGGCGAAAGACCACCGGTTACAACAACAACCGTATCATCTCCTGTAACCTTACAGTACCGTTCAGCCATTCCGTCAATAAAGCAGGCAGCACCTGTGATCACACCTGACTTCATGGATGAAACAGTATTCTTCCCTATAAGATCAAAATCAGTATAATCGCTGTCAATTTCAGGAAGCTGTTCAGCCGCAGCATGCAGAGCATCAAATGATGTCCTCACTCCCGGGTAAATTGCATGTCCGAGATAACAGCCCGAACGATCAACGGCACATACAGTAGTCGCTGTGCCGAGATCAAAAACCACAACCGGCTTTTTATACCTGTAAAACGCAGCCGCTGCGCCGCATATCAGATCAGCTCCTGTTTTTTCAGGATTATCGGTACAGATATTCAGTCCTGTTTTTTTATGCGTGTCAAGGAATTCAGCTTCACATCCGTAAGCTCTCTGAACCGCCGTTTTCAGTATGCTGTTTACTGACGGAACAACCGACGAAACAAACGCAAACTCAGCACTCATTCCCGGAACTTTTATGTTTTCCTCTGTATAGTCGCCTGTCTTTACACGACATGCTTTAATCAGTTCACTGTTCCGGTAAAAACCAAGAACAGTACTTGTATTTCCTATATCAATTACCAGCAGCATATTTCCTCCGATACTATGATTTATTTTCTGATTATCATTATATCATATTATATCAGAAAAGGCAAAACCCGGGACTGGAGTGCAGACCCGGGTTTCTGTGTTTCAAAGCTCTGCTTTTAACAAAATGAATAGTCAGAAAATGCCTGAAACAAGATCTGAATTCGAAAAAAGAGCCGTTCT
>DCGK01000018.1:0-3262 GCA_002315235.1 Ruminococcus sp. UBA1780 | reverse complement strand
ATATCCTCTGTGTTGTTATATTTTTTACAGATTTACTATAGCTGTCAGGAGCTTAAAAAAGTTATTACTTTAATGTAACGCCCTCAACCTTTGAAACATACTGCTTTAATGTAGCAAGGTCAGCAAGTACCACATCATTGTCCTTGTCAACATCAGCAGCTTTAAGCTGATTTTCCTTAAGCTTGATGTCACCGATAATATGGAGACTAAGGAGTGAGATATCTGTAATATCTACAATACCGCTTCCGTCAATATCTCCGGCCTTTAATTCAGTATTCGGATCAACTTCCACAGGAGCTGAAGATGGCTTATCAGAAGGCTTATCTGTCGGAACTGATGAGGGTTTGTCTGTTGGCTTGTCAGAAGGCTTGTCTGTTGGCTTAACTGCTGGTTCAGATGAATCGCCGGCCTTTACGAGTGTTGCACTGTTAAGTGTTACCTTACCGTGATCAGTATCTTCCCATGCATCGTCTGCAACATACCATGTCTGGAATGTAAGACTTGTCTTTTCCCTGATAAGTTCTGCTGCTGCCGCAAGAATTGCCTTGTCCTTGGTACCTTCTTCATTATCAGGAACAGATGTATCAAGAGCGCCGGCAGGCTTCATAAGATCTACTTCAACCTTGCCTGATTCCTTAGCTTCCCAGCTGTAATGTACCCAGTACGGAACTCCGTCAATCTCTACATTTGTATCGAGACAGCCGTTTGCAAGAGGTGTTCCGTCTGTAGTAATATCAAGAACAATCTTTCCGCCGTCAAGCTTTTCATCAAACTTGATTGTGTAGTTACCAGCTGTCTTGTCAGCTGTTACTTTACCTTCGTATTCCTTTGCAGCAGGAGCTGCAGAACCTTCAACAGCTTTCTTAATCTGAATTCCCTTAAGCTTTACGATACTGTGATCGCTGTCTTCCCATGCTGCATCTGCAACATACCATGTCTGGAAGCCTGCACTTGTAGCTGTTGACTGCTGAGCAATTTCGCCAAGCTTCGCAAGTAATTCCTTGTCAGTGATTTCCTTGTCATCTGTTACACATGAACCGCCTGAAGGAGCCTTTGAAAGGTCTACCTCAACCTTGCCTGATGATGTTGCTGCCCAGTTGTATGAAATCCAGTAGTCCTTGTCTTCATACTTCACATTAAAATCAGCTGCGCATCCCATTGCAGACTGAGTTCCCTCAGCTTCAATGTCAAGTACAAGTGTTTTGCCCGCAATTGGTTCATCAAACTTGTACTTATAGTCACCGGCCTTCTTATCAGCAGTTACTGTACCGTCAACATATTCATAAGTTGGTGTTACCTTTTCAACAACTTCCCTGTAATCTGCTTCATCATCTGAAACAACTACTTCAGCAATTGCAAGAGGAGGAATCTCAACTGTAAGCTTATTGTTCTTGATATCCTTTGTGCTTACCTTGTGAATGATTTCATTTGTATCGCCTGAAAGGATATATACTGCAGCATTCTTGTAATCTGTCTTTGCACCCTTAAGATCAATAACGGCATTTTCAGATTTTTCCTGATCCTTGTTTGTAAGGATAACAGTTACTGTACCCTGGTCACTGTCCTGAATTGAAGCGTACGATGTTGACTTGATATAGTCATCTGTCTTACTTTCAACAAGAGTGTTACCAAAAGCTGAACCTTCACCGTCATAGTTTGTGAAGAGATTAATTGCGCTGTACTGGTAAGGTACATCTTCAGCCCAGAGAGTTGCATAGTAAACACCGTTGTCTGCAAATGTTCCGAGTGCATCTACTTCTGCAATAGCACCGGCAATTGTCTTACCGCCGCCAAAGTCATATTCAGTAACAGCGAGCTTTGTTCCCGGATAGTACTTGTCAATGGAATCCTTCATATTTGTAAGAAGAGGAATGTTTGACTGACACCATTCACCAATCCAGCTGTTTTCCTTGTAGTCCTTTTCAATGAGTGTTCTGTATGCCTGTGTGAGTTCATCAATACCCTTTTTGTGTTCAGCTGAATGAGTCGGGCTCATGCAGATACGAGTATCACAGTCAGGGCACTTGGCTTCTGAGTAATAGTGAACATCGAGAACGTCAAGAAGTCTTGTTCCTGATTCCTCTTCAGCCTTCTTCATCTGTTCAAGATAGTATTCAATGAACCATCTGTAATCGTTGTTCTTGTTGACAGTGCTCCAGTCTGTTGAACCGTCCTTGGCACTTAACTGAACAAATGCAGTGTAACCGAAAAGTGCAGGTCCGAAAATCTCTGCCTTAGGGTCAACTGACTTAACAGCCTTTGCTGTAGCAACTGACTTTTCAAGAAGTTCCTTTACAGTAACTTCATCTGAATGAATACGTGAATGTGTATGATGCCAGAGGCCTGGTTCATTATCAAGGCTCCATCCCTGAATACCTGTCTTTGATGATGAATCACCAATCTTGTTTACAACATAGTTTACATATTCGTCGATGTATACCTTACCGTCTGTAAGATCAGGTGTAAGTGAAAGATCTGAACCCTTTGAAGCAATTACTTCGTTCCATCTTTTACTTGGAGCAGCTTCAGTCTCTTCAACTGTACCGAGCTTGTCAGCTGCAACATATCCTGCCATCTGAACTGTACCAAGCTTATATGCAATATTTCCGTCCTTTGCTTCCTGGGAGAGTGTCTGTACACAGTCAGCAGGTTCCTTTGATTTTGAAAGATAATCGTCAGAAGAATGCTTCCAGTCTGAACCGGCACTTGAATAGTTTGTTTCCCAGTTGTACGCTGTAAATCTGTTACCGCCCTGACGTACTGAATTTACCTGAAGGTCTTCATCAAGACCGTGTTCATTGATACCAAAGATATACGGACTGATTGCCTTACCCTTGCTGCCTAAGTCTACTGTTACACCCATTTCATACGACTTTGCGGATGCATCCTCTGCATAAACTGCCGGAGTCACTGAAAGTGCTGTCATTAATAACGCTGTTGTTAATGCGCCTGCTTTTTTAATCTTGTTCATTGGCTATAATCCTTTCACACGTTTAAGTTTGTTTAAGCTTTTTCGCACTTAAATTTTCTTTTCTGTTTAATATTATACTACAAAACTTAAGCTTTGTAAATATCTTTTAGAAAATTTATTTTATATTGTGCGTTATTAACAATTTCAATTAAACGTTTACACGTACTGTTCATTTATTGTAAAAAAAACAGCGAATGCATTTCTGCATCCGCTGCTGTTTTTTTATTAAATAATCAGACGATAACCATTAATTATTCGTTAATAGCTGTAACAACGCCTGAACCTACTGTA
>DCGK01000074.1:16620-17298 GCA_002315235.1 Ruminococcus sp. UBA1780 | reverse complement strand
GTCTTGACAAAGGGGCCATTATATTCAGCTATATTCTTATTTCTGACTGCTAATCTTTCTGCATGTGAAATAACTGCAGTTGCATAAAAACCTCTGCCAAAATCTTTATATCCCTTACCTGATTTTATATCAATAACTTCGAATCTGGATATTGAACCATGATAAAGATTTATCACGCAACGCTTCCTCCCTGTAATTCTATATATTCCTGAATATCATCCACAATCCCCTGGTTACCAGTTGAATTATAGTTTTCATAACTTATATCTATATAGCTAAGGACATCGTATTTTCTAAAAATTTCTGCAAGCTCTGAAAATGTTTTGTTCCAGCTTCGGGATAAAACCTGAACAAGTACAAGCTGCATATTTAATACTTCCTTATCTCTGTCATTCATAGTATCGCTCCTTTCAGTAAATTTTCCAAAAAACACTGTATTCAAAGCTCTGCTTTTAACAAGCAGAGACAATTGTATTATGTTATTCATACAGATATCGCCTGTAGTACACCGCTTTACTTGCTTAATCTGTATTTTGATATATTTATAGTGAACATCATAACATTTTTATTTTATTATAACATATAAAATGTTAACGTTCAATATTTATGTTAATCATTTTCGGGCATCTCGCTGAGATGCCCGTTACTGTTTTTATTAAGGAAGCACTGATTAAGTCT
>DCGK01000074.1:15952-16483 GCA_002315235.1 Ruminococcus sp. UBA1780 | reverse complement strand
TGATTTAATCAGTGTTTCCTTAACAATCAGTATTGCTATAAAATCAGAAAAATGTTATAATAGCAAATGTCTGCAAATGATTTGTATCATTTGTTTCAAAGGAAACACAGATTTAAACAGTGTTTCCGGCAAAATTATTTATTTTTTTAAAGGAGTTATTTTATGGATGGATTTTATTCAGAACCTGGCTTAATGTCAGACGATATGCTGATGGCAGTTGCTGCAGCTATCAAAGGCACTGCCTTAGTAACAATGATCATAGGTCTTGTGGGATGTCTTTTCGGATTCAAGCTCACAAAAATCTTTATGGGCATCTGCGCCTTTCTCATCGGCTTCGGTGCCGGCATCGCACTTAATATCAAATTCGACCAGCCGATTCTTGTTCTTGTCGGACTTGTACTCGGTATAGTTCTTGCGGTTCTTTCATACAAGTTCTTCAAGGTCGGTGTATTTTTAAAGACAACCTTTGATGCCTTACCTATAGGTCTGGGCGTTATGGGCTTTGCATTTTTCAGAAATCTGCTTCCTGAA
>DCGK01000074.1:0-15916 GCA_002315235.1 Ruminococcus sp. UBA1780 | reverse complement strand
AATCTCGAAGCACTCGACAGTATTGACCTGGAAAAAGCTTCACAGGCACTTGTATACACACTTATCGGCTCAGTAATTTTTGCACTTGCAATCGCAGTTATTGCAGTTATATTCACAAAGCCGGCAATCATTTCAATAACATCATTATCATTCGGTCCTGTTGCGGGTATATCACTTGGTATTCTTATCGGTCAGTCAAACCTCTGCCTGATACTTGCTCCTGTATTTATTGCAGTCGGATTTGCATTCCAGATAATGACTAACCACGGCTTCCTCGAAAGCAAAAAAGAAAAGCCTGCTGTCGCTGCGGCAGGTGCAGCAGNNGGCAGTTGCTGCAGCCGAAACATCTGCTCCTTCACCGGCAGCTGAAGCTGCTCCTGCAGAAGACAGAGCAGAAGAACCTGCTGAAACTGCAGAAAACACAAAGTCTGAAGAATCAGCATCCGAAGCTGCTGAAGAAGTTAAGATTTCAGATGAAAAATCCCCTGAAATCAATGAAGCAGACGCTCAGACTTCTGAAGACAGCTCACCTGAAATTAAGTAATTCACGGTCTGTCAGGCAACTGACACCAGAATAGCATTCAGCACATCAAAGAAACACGTCTGATGTAACTTTGATGTGCTGTTTTTTATGCATTGTTATTGCATTCAGACATATTTTTCGGTATAATTAAAATATATTATAGTAATTTGTACTATATTTCAGGAGGGTATGTGTTATGAAAATTAAATTAAAAAGAGCACTGGCTCTTGCTGCGGGGCTGTTTATGGCAGCACCCTTTGCAGCTGTGCCGGTAAACACCGCTGACAGTGTACAGGCAGCCGGAAATGTTCCGGCATTTCCGGGAGCTGTGGGCGGAGGTAAATACGCAACAGGCGGACGCGGCGGCGAGGTTGTTCACGTAACCAACCTTAACGACAGCGGCGAAGGCTCTCTCCGTGAAGCTGTAAGCCAGCCGGGAAGAATCGTTGTGTTTGACGTAAGCGGCACAATTGAGCTCAAGGGCAACATCATAGTTCAGAGCAACACCACAATTGCCGGACAGACCGCACCGGGTGGTTCAGGAGTTACACTCAAGAACTACAAGCTCGGTATGGGCGGAGACAACATCATATGCAGATTTATCAGTTCACGTCCGGGTCCGTACGCTTCGAGCAGCAAGGGAAATGACGCATGGGGCGGCGCAAAGGGCTCAAACTCAGTGATTGACCACTGCTCGATGAGCTGGACAACTGACGAACAGTGGGGACTCTATTCAAACAACGAATACTACACTGTTCAGTACTCGGTAATCGGCCCTGCCGACTCATGGGGCGGACACGACAAGGGACTTCACGGATTCGGTATCATGATGGGCAACGGCAACCTTACATTTGACCACAACCTGATTATTCACAATGTTTCAAGAAACTTCCGCGGCAAGGTTCCGGGAACCAAAACAGCGGATTTCACAAACAACGTAATCTACAACTGGGCATACGAAACAGCCTACGGAACTATCGGCCACCTTAACTATGTAGGAAACACGCTTAAAATGGGAAGCGGTACAACGGGCGGCAAGCGGTACGTAAACGTAGACAGTTCAACCAGCCCGCAGAACTTTAAGATATTCCTGAAGGGCAACAGAATGCTCAACAGGGACGGTTCGGTTTACGGTGACGTTACATGGGACAACTGGAACGGCATCACTGTCAAGGACGGTCTGGGCATTACAAAGGACGGTCTGAAGAGCAGCTCATCATTCCCTATTAATTCAAACAATGAAAATATTTCAACAGCAGACAAAACCGAAAGCGCCGAAAACTCATATAACAACGTTGTAAAATTTGCCGGCAACGGCATTTCAACAGATATGAGAACAGCTGTTGACAAACAGTGCGCATATGAAGTTCAGACCGGCACAGGAAATCTTTCCGGTACATCCTCATACGCAAGCGCAGATGCCACAAATCAGGCGAATATAAACAAATACCAGATTAAATGCGATACAAAATATAATTATCCGGCCCCTGTTCTTACCAAAACAGTCACCGACACTGACAATGACGGTATGCCGGATGACTGGGAAACAGCCCGCGGACTTGATCCGGCAAACCCTGATGATACTGACGGTGACTACTGCGGTCAGGGCTATACCAATATCGAATACTACCTCAATGACCTTACAGTAAATGCATTTCCTGCAGGTGTGGTAAAGCTTTCCCCTACATCAGGATTTACTCCGGCTGTACCGGTTACCGTTGACGGAACACTTATAAAGGACCTGAAAGTAAAGGACAGCGCAAACAAGGCATCATGGCAGCTCACTGAAGGAAACAAAACAGGCTCAAGGATTTTCGGTGACAGAGACTATACATTTGCGACTTTCCCTGATGAAATTTCAGGTGCTGAAGGCATTTCAACCGCCTGCGGTTCAAAGAATTATTCAGGTGATATGGCCACATTCCTTGCAGGCTCTGACATAACAGTCCACGTTGCTCTGGACTCACGCATTTCACCGCCTCCGTCATGGCTTGAATCATGGACAAAGACAAACATGACATGTTCAAGCACAAATGACGTTACCTTCGAAATCTACTCAAAGGATTTTGCAAAGGATGAAAAGGTGGTTCTCGGAACAAACAGCCAGACAAATCTCTGCGTAAACTACTGCGTATTCGTAACTGAACGCAGATCAGCAGAGCCTCCTGTTACTGAACCGGAAATCACTGAACCTCCTGTTACTGAGCCGCCGGCCACCGAACCTCCTGTCACTGATACGGAAGCACCTCCGGAGCCGGAATACATTAAGGGAGATACAAATCTCGACGGCTCCGTTACATCAGCAGACCTTGTCGCATTAACCGAAACTCTGCTGGGAAAACTTCAGCTTCCTGAAACAAGTACAGAGATTTCTGATATGAACAGCGACGGAACGCTCAATATAATTGATCTCATATTACTCAGGGTTGTTCTCTGTTCATAAGGAAACACACCGGATTTGTATTGCACTTTCATTTGATTTGTGATAAAATATACTTATTATCACACCTGATTCGCAAACGGTGTCAGGTGCGTAAAAAATCATTATAATATATCGGAGGGTATTATGGAAAACATGAAAAAGTACATAGCCGAACTGATAGGAACCATGGTTCTTGTTACTCTCGGCTGCGGAACAGCAATGCTCGTTGGCTGTGATGCTGTAAACGGCGGAGGATACATCCTCACCGCTCTTGCATTCGGCCTTGTAATCGTCGGTATGGCTTACTGCGTAGGCAATATCTCAGGATGCCACATCAATCCTGCTGTTTCACTCGGGGTTCTTCTCAGCGGCGGAATGAAAGTATCAGAATTTATCTGCTACGTGTGCGCTCAGTGTCTTGGTGCATTTGCTGGTTCAGGTCTGCTTGCACTTATCTTCTCACTCGGCAAAATCGAAGACAAAACCGGTGCTTTCGGTTCAAACGGTCTCAGCGGCGTAAACGGAAGTGCTGCTGCAGGTGTTATTGTTGAGATTGTTCTCACTTTCATCTTCGTTCTCACTATTCTCGGCGTAACATCAAAGAAAGCCGGTCACGGCTCATTCGGCGGCCTTGTAATCGGTCTTACACTTACACTCGTTCACATTTTCGGCATCGGTCTTACAGGTACATCAGTAAACCCTGCAAGAAGCTTCGGTCCTGCAGTTACAGCTGCTATAGAAGGCAACACTGAACCGATATCATGCTTATGGGTATTCATCCTCGCACCGCTCGCAGGTGCAGCACTTGCAGCTCTCGTTTACAGATTTCTCGAAAGCAGCAAGGCAAAATAATCACTAATCACAGTCTTTTTAAAGCTGTAACCTTATTATCTGAGGTTACGGCTTTATTTTTTTCATTTTCTAACGACATATATAGTGTAGCAAATTTCAAAACTCAAAACCAACCCTTATCCGCAGGAAGCGGAATGACAATTTACGACGACTTTATTCTGAAGGAGCAGAAAAATGAAAAAAGGGCTTAGAACACTGGCAGCGGCACTTGCCGTTTCCGTAACACTTACAGCCTGCAGGCAGGGTGCCGCGGATGATTCATCCACAGCAGCTGAACCTCCTGCAGCAGAAGAAAAAACATCACAGCATGTAAACGCTGAAATGCGCGATATTTCAGCATCTGACCTTGTCAAGGAAATGAAAATCGGATTCTGCCTCGGAAACACAATGGATTCCACCATTGGTAAAATGAACGCGGATCCTTTTGAATACGAAACAGGATGGGGCAATGAAAAAACAACTCCCGAAGCAGTAAAGGGAATTGCCGATGCGGGATTCAATGTATTCAGAATACCTGTTTCATGGGGCGAGCATCTTTCAGATGACGGCAAATACACAATAGACAAGGCCTGGATGGACCGTGTAAACGAAATAGTCGACTACGCAATAGACCAGGGCATGTTCGTTATTCTGAACACTCACCACGAGGAATGGCTCTTCCCGGACGCAGCACATTTTGAATCAAACAGGGATGAGCTTATTAAAATCTGGGAACAGATTGCGGAGAGATTTGCAGGATACAACGAAAAGCTCATATTTGAAGGACTTAACGAACCAAGAAAGCGCGGCACAGTTTACGAATGGAACGGAGGAGACGACGAAGGCCACGAATATGTAAACAAGCTCAATGCAGTTTTTGTGGACACAGTCAGAAAATCCGGCGGAAACAACAGCAAACGATGCCTTATGATTCCTACATACGCCGCAAACGCTTCCGAAAAAGCCTTTGCAGCTATGGAAATCCCTGAAAATGATGACAGAATCATCGTTTCAGTGCACGCCTATATTCCGTATCCGTTTGCTCTTGCTGACAATTCCTCAACAGACTACTGGAGCAGCAGTGATACCTCATGCACAGCCGAAATCGACAATCTCATGGCAGCCCTGAAAATGTACTTCCTTGACCGGAACACACCTGTTATCCTTGGCGAAATGGGATGCGTGAACAGAAACAACACCGAAAACCGTGCAGACTGGGCCAGATACTATATCAGCAAGGCACGCGAGTACGGCATTCCGTGTCTGTGGTGGGATAACGGCCTTTATCTCGGAACAAGCGGCGAACCTTTCGGTATTTACAGCCGCAGCAGCTGCAGCTGGATATTCTCAGATGTCAGAGATGCGCTGATTGCAGGGCTGGAATAAAACATCCGGCAGAATTTACAGTGAACGTCAAAATAAATTTGACGTTCACTGTAATTATTTTATTATTATTGACTTGCACATCCGATGCCCCCGGCATCTCCGTGCATATCGGCTAATAGTAAATGCACCTCAAAGCTGTGCAGGCTTTAAGGTGCATTTTTTATTTTATGTTTTTTACTTCCTCTGCGGCTCTTATAAGAACATCATCCCACAGAAGTCTGTTTTTCAGAGTTTCAGGATTCTGTCCCTCAGAAACCAGCTCATTGTATTTTCTGAATCCGGAAGTGCTCAGACGGCACCATATGTCCGGAGCTGTGCCATGAAGACTGTTGTCACTGCCGTCAGAATTAAGGCATACAGACGCATTGTAGTAGTAAACAAGTCTGCTCTCAGGAAGCATTGCCATAAACTGACCGCCGGTCTTCTCCCCACCGGTATTTTCGCCTATAATAACTGTATTTTCCAGCTCTGAAACCGCAGAAACAAGATAATCCGCAGAAGAGGCTGTAATATCTGAAACAAGAACGCATACAGCAGGTCTGTTTCTGTTTGTACCTGTGAATGATTTTTCAATATTATACTCAAACAGGGTTTCTCCGGCAGGACAGTCTGACACTTCCGAAACTTCATCCCCGGAAATTTTCCTGAAACCAAACACCCTTTTGTTCATTGCAGCATATACGCCGCGAAAAAAGTCGCTGTTTCCGGAAGATTTCATGATATATTCCTTTTCTTTTACGGTAATATTATCTGAAAACAGCGGTGAATAAACGCAGTCCGCTGTATATTCAAGCGTACCGCCGCCGTTGCGCCGAAGATCAAGTATTACCGGTACACTGCTCCCGGAACAGAACTTTCTTATTTTCTCAGCCAGTTCCGCGCCCTTTTCATTATCAAGGTCATCAATTCTCAGATACACGGTTTTTTCATCCTGTGATTCATCCATATATCTGATATCATACACATCATCCGGCTTTTCGTATGTTCCGTGAAGATAGGGCTGGTTCACAAACATATATTCATCACACAGATCACAGTAAAGCTCATGCTCTGCAGCTCTTCCGCCGGCATCCTCCAGTTCGACAGTTACCTTCTCACCCCTGCTGTCATTGAACACCAGCATCTTTCTGTACATCTTTTTGTGCTCTTCATCATATCTGAGCTTAGAGGATGAAAGAATCCCGGTTATATATTCATCAGGAGATTTCCCGTTTACCGACTTTATGGTATAGTTTATCTCCGGAAGTTTCAGTTCGGAATTTCTCAGTGAATAGCAGTATTTTCCGTCCACGTAGTCAAACTCGTACATTCTGCTCTGACGATAGTAGTTCTTCATTTCCCTGTTCCAGAGCTCCGCCGTATCATGCAGATACGGATTTGTTTTAACTATCTCGGAGGCCATGCAGTTATAGTCGCATATAACTTTATAGTCAGGGAAAAAGAAACCGGTATGCACACTTGGCACATCATTGAGCAGCGACTGCATAACACACATAAACTCAACGTCCGATGATGCATTTTTCACGGCATTAAGGTATTTTTCCTTCGCCGGAACTATGTCATAGCCGAATTCGCCCGGATATTTTCTGACAGCCGGTATTCCCTCTGAAACTACCTTCCACAATGTCTCAAAGTCCTTCATCCGGTCTTTGCCGCTCATTTCTATACTGCTTACCTGCCTGTGGTTTATCTCGTCCGGCTCCTTCAGATACTGCATGCATCTGATATCCTCACTTACAAAATAAGCAATAGCCGGCAGAGCCGCAGCAAGTATAACTGCTGATATCTGTTTCTTTGTCATATCTCTCCTGCTTTCATCACATAGGCATTCTGCCATGGAAATTACGATTATTATACTTTATATTCCAGTGTTTGTCAATGAAGCATCCCGAAAACTCCCTTGAAAAAGTTGCGCTTTTCTCAGAAACTCCCTTGAAAAAGTTGCGGTTATATGCTAAACTATAGTAAAACCGTACCCGGAGGGATTATAATGCTAAGGCGTAAAATAGAAGAAAAACTGAACGAATGGAAATCAAATACAAACCATAAGCCGCTTATTGTAAAAGGCTGCAGACAGTGCGGTAAAACATTCTCTGTACTGAACTTTGCAGAAAAACACTATAAGAATGTTGTTTACCTGAACTTCTTTGAAAATCCTGGTTATGCAAATGCATTTTCCGACTCACTTGAAGTTGATAATATTATCATGATACTGTCTGCATTAATGGGTCCGCGTGCAAATTTTGAAGCAGGTGAAACAGTTATCATACTCGATGAAATACAGCAGTGTCCGCAGGCTCGTACAGCACTTAAATTTTTCCATACGGACGGAAGATTTGATGTAATAGGCACAGGGTCACTGCTCGGAGTAAAAGGCTACAGAGAAACTCCGGCTTCTGTTCCGGTAGGATATGAAACAGTTATTACTATGTACCCGCTGGATTTTGAGGAATTTCTCTGGGCAAACGGCATAACAGATCAGATTACTCAGATGCTGAAAACACATCTCGAAAATGAAACTCCGGTCCCTGATGTGCTGCATTCACGCCTGCGCCAGCTTCTGCTTCAGTACACCGTTACAGGAGGTATGCCGGACGCTGTAAACTCTTTCACTGAAACAAAAAACATGAGCAGCGTACTTGAAATTCAGCGCGATATCATCCGCTCATACGAAGACGACATGATTAAATATGCAGACAAAAGCGATAAAGCCAGTATTCGTGAATGTTTTCAGTCCATACCAAGACAGCTTGCAAAGGAAAACAAAAAGTTTCAGTACTCAGTTGTGAAAAAAGGTTCATCTGCATCAAAATATGCCGGCAGTCTTCAGTGGATTGAGGATGCAGGGATAATTACAAGATGCTGTAATCTTTCAATTACCGAGCTGCCTCTTGACGGAAATGCTGAAAAAGATATCTTCAAAGTTTACATGCAGGATACAGGTCTTTTCATCAGCATGCTTGAAGACGGTACACAGTTTGATATTTTAAACGGAAATCTTTACGGATACAAGGGAGCCGTTTTTGAAAATCTTATCGCTGACATTTTTACCAAGATGGGGAGAAAGCTGTACTATTACCACAAGGATTCCGGTCTTGAAGTGGATTTCGTTATGAGATATAAAGGTAAATGTACACTTGTCGAAGTTAAAGCTTCATCAGGAAATGTAAAAAGCACCCGTACAATTCTGAATCATCCTGAAAAATATCATGTTACAAGCGCAGTTAAACTTGGCGACTACAATATCGGCAGAAACGGGAACATCCTCACTCTGCCTCTTTATATGGCATTTCTGCTTAGAGAAGTGTAAGGAAAGCCGCTGCTTTCATACGTATCCGTCTGTGATTCACGGAGAGATATTTATACCCATACACAAAAAACTTTTATCAATATAAAGGCTGTAGCATTTATTAGTTTTTTGCTATTTTTGGCTATATCAGGCAATACGATATGATCTACGGAGCTGAAAATCAGAACCATCTTCACTATGCTATGCCAGTCAAAAATATGCTCTATGATATTATGGAGTATGCTGATCAGATTGACACCAGAGGAAAATCAATGAAGCCAAAGAAGAAAAGTAATGAAACCGGTGATTTCAACCCGCTGTCTGTAGAAAAGCCCAAAGTTTCGCCAGATGAATTTCTTTCTTCATGGAAAAAAGATGACAAACTTGTTCCGGTTGTCAGTGTTGTCATTAACTTCAGTAATGAGAAATGGGATGCGCCACTTTCTCTGCATGATATGTTTGACAAAGCCCCCCCAGAAAGGTATAATATCATTAAAGAATTAATCCCGGACTACCGAATTCTTCTTATAGATCCTCATCAGATGAATGATGACGATTTCGGGAAGTTCAATTCAAAACTGGGCATTGTTCTTGACTTTATTAAAAATTCGACTAATAAACAAAAGTTTGCTGAAAAGTTCAATGGTAACATCAGTGCTGAACTTGATGCTGACTCGGTAATGGTTATTAATTCATGCACAGGTTCTAATATTCCGCTTCCGGAGAAAGATGAGGTGACAAATATGTGTGAAGCAATTAAAGGTATCAGAGATGATGCAAAAATGGAAAATCAGGCTGAAATGATTGAAGCCATGAAAGCTAACGGAGCCTCTGAAGAATTTATTCAGGCTACGCTAAAAACGATGCAGGAAAATGCCGAAAAAAAAGAAATGACTCAGCCGTAATTCCGGCATACACCAATTATTTTAATACTGAAAGCATAATAACACCCCAAAGTTACGTGAACACGCAGCTTTGAGGTGTTTGATTTTTTATGATATTCCGGTTAGGTATTATGTGTAAGAATCATTTTAAGTGTAGCAAGGTCTGCAAGATCCACGCTCATATCCTTATCAATATCCGCTTTAATCAGCTGTAATGCTGACAGACTGGAATCACCGATTTTATAAAGCGAAATAAGTGAAAGGTCTGTGATGTCAGTCTTTCCGTCACCGTTTACATCGCCTGTACCTCTGAAATCTTCAGCTGATGAATTATAATGAATTTCCACACCGCTCAGTCCGCTGAAAAAATGTTTCTCTTCATCTTCATTTGAACCATGTCCGAATCCGTCTCCGCACTGATCACCGATTTCTATCGCTTCCCAGGATTTTTCATCACCTGAATACCATATATGCTCTATCTGACCGCGTGCAAAAGCATCAACGCCAATTGACTCAACTGTATCAGGAATAAATACCTCATTCATTTTCGATACAAAATTCTGACGAAAAGCATTCTTACCAACAGATTTTACACCTGCCGGTATTACAACGGATACCAGCTTTTCACAGTTCATAAACGCACCTTCGGAAATTGTAACAACCCCATCAGGAATAACTACATCCTTCAGATACTCCATTCCGAAAAACTCATATGGTGATATTGTATCAGTCCCTGGCAGAACGTTAATTTTCTCTGCCCCTCCAGGTGCAATCCAGCTTGATTCTGACGGCAAACCATTAAGCGTAACCGCATAACCGTTTTCCGCCTTTGTAATCATTTCTGTACAGAACATATCTCTTGGGGTAACAAGCTCATCCGCTGTCCAGTCATCACCCTCCGGAATATCAACCTCCAGATTCGGCATAGTAAACTCCGCAAGTCTGCAGCCGCAGAACAGCTGAGGAACCACCTTTTTGATTCCGCTTCCGATTGATGCCTTCTTCATATTTAAACATCCGGAAAATGCCCTTTCTCCAAGCTCGGTAACCGAATCAGGAATAAAAGCTTCTTCAAAATGACAACATTCTTCAAATGCACCTTCGCCTATACTTTTCAGTTTATCCGGAAATTCTATTCCGGTTAAGCCTTCACACAAATAAAATGCATAATCACCAATAGCGCTCAGCTTTTCCGGAAGCTGTACCTTCTCAAGTCTTCTGCAGAAAAAAAAATGCTCCCTGAGAAATTGTTTCCACACTTTCAGGTATACTCACTTCCTCAAGATATTCCATATCATAAAATTCAAAGAAAGAAATCTGTTTTGTCCCTTCTGATATATTCAGTTTTCTGACTTTACAGTTCGGATCTTTGTCGTCTTCATATTCCACAAACAACGTCCTTAACGTCTGAAGATCTTCGGCAAACCATTTGTCCCCTGCCGGTTTTCCTTTCACCATCGAATGAATATCTTCGACAAGCCATTCATCCCCTTCCGGTCTTTCTGTCTCTATTTCGCCTATTGTAAGTTCTTCAAGTTTAAGGCATCCTCCGAAAATACCAGATACAATTTTATTAATTCCTTTTCCGAGAACTGCTGATTTCAGTGATCTGCAGCCACAAAATGCCCGTTCGCCTATACTTTCTACAGAATCAGGTACTGTTACCTCTGTCAGTCCGGAACATTCTTCAAAAGCTGATGTGCCTATTTTATCAATACCTTCAGAAAGTTCAAGAGAAACAAGACCATTCATACCCGCAAATGCATATTCGCATAAAGACAGCTTCTTTCCCTTATCCGGCGTAACAACAAGAGCAGTGACAATATCACTGTTTTTAACTGATTCTATTGTTTCAGACATTGCACCATATCCGCTGACGGTCATTTTACCGTCGCTGTACACAGTGTAGCTGATATTACCGCCAAGTTTTCCTTCTTCTGTAACCTCACTCTCAGCAGCATATACGCCTGTATCTGCTCCTCCGCGATAAATTTCAGGCGCAGCCGCTGCAGCGGCTGTACATGCTGCCAGTGCTGTTATAAACGCTATTGTTTTTCTGTTGTTTCTCATAATATGTTCCCCTTTTCGTTTATCTGATATTTTTATGATTTCTGTTTTTCCTCATGATATTCTTTTTCTGTATTTACATTCCAGATGTTATCCTTTGAAACTGTTCCGGAAATGATATTTTTCGTTGCCTCAAAAGCTGTAACCATACTGTGATCCATGTTGTTGTATCTGTGCTGTCCGTTACGTCCAACGCAATATAAATTATCAAACTTATCAATATACTTTATCAAAGTATCAATTTCACTGTAAGTGTCAAAATACGCAGGGTATGCTTTTTTCACCCTTTCTCTGTGTGAATCAAGAATTTCTTCCCTGCTGCTAATCACACCCATAGAAATAAGTTCATTTACAGCCATACTTATACATTCATCATCACTGAGCTTCCAGAAATCATCATTTTCATTACAGAAATACTCCAGGCCTATCCAGACAGTCTCCTCAGGCTTCTCGACCATGTATGGTGACCAGTTGTTAAAAATCTGTATTCTGCCAAGCTTTACACC
Organism: Ruminococcus sp. UBA1780; assembly: GCA_002315235.1. Classification (GTDB taxonomy): domain Bacteria; phylum Bacillota; class Clostridia; order Oscillospirales; family Ruminococcaceae; genus HUN007. The sequence goes on along the minus strand of DCGK01000074.1, from coordinate 4,008 downwards.
TGTATCCTGAACATATATCCAGCAATCCGGAACGATATTTCCGAGAGTTTTTATATCTGTCTCGTTTTTTAGATTAAGCCTGTTTACAAGTAATCCTACTGTAACAAAATCCCTGTATGGGAGACCTGCAGCGATACTGCCAATTTTTTCAGGGACGCTTTGCATTCCTGCCACAAGATCCTTAAGCGGCATCGAAGATATAAAAATATCACCTTCAATCACTGTTCCGTCAGACAATTCAACAGAATCAATTTTGTCTTTTGTATTGTTTATTTTTACCACTTCTGCATTACGAAAAATACTGCCCCCGAATTTACATATATCTTCGGCTACTGCTTCCCAGAGCTGTCCCGGCCCGAATTTAGGATATAAAAATTCTTCAATGAGCGAAGTTTCCACTTTTCTGTTTTTCCCGCTTCCGAAGATTTTGGAGAACATGTCTTTAATTACTGCTCTTATCGAAAGACCTTTGACCCTCTGGGCACCCCAGTCTGCAGAAATTTCTGAAGGATGTCTTCCCCAGAGTTTTTCAGTATATCCTTCAAAAAACATTGAATACAGTACTCTGCCGAACCTGTTAATATAAAAGTTTTCCAGCGAATCTTCTGGTTTCTTTACAGCGCATGACTTCAGATAACTTAATCCGGAAGACACTGTTGAAACAAATCCCATATTTTTAAATGTCTGCGGTTTCATTGATATAGGATAATCAAAAAATTTGTGCCTGTAATAAATTCTTGACACACGATTTCTTATCAGCATCACCCGATCCGACTTTTCAGGATCAGGACCGTTCTGAGAAAGTTTCTTTGTTATGTTAAGTTTTATATCATCAAAGGAAGGGTGTCCCTGACATGGCATAATATTCTCCCACCACGCGGTTACTTCTCTGTCTTTTGAAAAAAATCTGTGTCCCCCTATATCCATACGGTTTCCATTATACTTTACCGTTCTTGAAATACCGCCGATTTCTGACGACCCTTCAAGTATAACTACATCATATTTCTCCGGTGCCCGTCTAAGAAGTTCATATGCCGAAGTAAGTCCTGCAGGACCAGCACCAATAATAATTACTTTTTCCATAATACTAACCTCTGTCTTTCTTAAATGGTGTATACAGCAAAAATCTTCTCACAGCGTAATCAAAAAAAAGCACAAGAAATGCAGCTATTAATTTTGCAGCATATCTGTTTATGTTCAGAATATCTGTTCCGAAAAATAAAATAAGAATATTAAGAACACATCCGGCAACCCCGACTAATGAGTAGCTGACAAATTCACCAAATGCGCTTTCGATATTCGATTTTTTCTGAAAAACAAATTTTCTGGCCAGAAAATAGTTTATTACCGTGCCTGCAATAAATCCGGCTATAACAGCAAGAATATTAATCAATCCCGTATCTCCGGCCTGACACACAAGTACAAACACAGTATAGTCAGCAAGAAATGCTGCTCCTCCAACAAATGCATATCTGAAAAATTGAATAAAGCTGTTTTCTGTTTTTTCCGAAAACAGCTTTTTTATATTAAACGATAATATCAAATCCAGTAATTCTTTCATTTCATATTCCTCTGACTATAAAAAGAAGTATCAGTATTCATATAACAATACAATATTTACGGTAAAAAATAATCTGTTGTTTTCACGCATACTTCGAACAGTTTATATTATACACTATATACGTACATTTGTACAGTCTGTCATACCAATTTGAGAATTCTGCACTTAGCCTGGTTTTAATGACTACTATCCATTAAACACTATAAATCCGTGATTTCAAAAAAAGCACCTCAAAATCACTTAGTTTTATCGGGAATGATTCTTTTTCTGCATAAACTGTAAGAAGCTACAAATTACTGAAATCGGATTGAAAGAAAGGCGAATTTTTGTTATAATGGTAATATTACAGCTATTATTGGCGTAATTATAGTAAACGCAGTTTATCTGATGTGTTTACTTTATGATAATATGAAAAGCCTGTGAGCTTAGGAGGATTTATGAAAAGTAAAAAAATAATTGCAGTTATCTGCGCCGTTTCGCTTATCAGTGCAGGAATGGCAGGTATTTGTGAATCTGATATGTTCAGCAGAACATCAAGGTATGTCAGTGCAGAGGAATTACTCGTTTCCGGTGATTTTCAGTATATAATTTCCGAAAGTGATGAAGTTACAGTTACAGCATATACCGGTTACAGCCGTGAAGTTGTTATTCCTTCTGAAATTGACGGAAAAAAGGTAACATGCTTTAAGGGCGGAGTTAACAGTAACGGCAGCTGGATAAGTGCTTTTAAAAACAAGTCGGTTACAGCGGTTACTCTTCCGGAAGGCCTTAAGGAAATTGGTGAATCAGCTTTTGCTGAATGTAGCAGTCTTGTAAAAGTAAATATTCCTTCAGGTGTAACCAAAATTGGTGATTATGCATTTATTGGCTGTCAGTCACTGAAGAATCTTGAACTGCCTTCAGGATTAAAGAGCATAGGAAAGAATTCATTTGACGGTACTTCATGGCTTGCTTCAAAACAGAAAGACAATCCGCTTGTGGTTATTAATTCAATTCTTATAGACGGAAAAACATGTAAAGATGACGTAATCAGAATTCCGGAAGGTGTACGTGTAATTGCCGGAGGAGCGTTTACTCAGTGTGCAGCTTCTGAGATAATAATTCCTTCCGGTGTTGTTTCAATTGGTGACTTTGCGTTTGGATACTGTGAAAATCTCACTAAGTCTGTTCTCCCTTCAGATATTGAGAATTTAGGAAAAAAAATATATACCGGTTGTTCATCACTTTCGGAAGTATCAATGGGCGGAAAGCTTACAGCCGTTGAGCAGGACTTTTTCTCCGGGCTTCTTAATCTTAAGAACGTAATTCTTTCAGGAAATATCACAGTTATCGGAGAATCAGCATTTATGGGATGCAGTGCTCTGGAGAAAATTGTTTTTCCGGACGGACTTGAAAAAATTGAAAACAATGCATTTAACAGATGCAGTAGTCTTTCAGAGATTACTCTTCCGGAAGGAGTTGTTTCTGTGGGTTCATATGCTTTCAGTGAATGTTCAAATCTTAAGAAGACAGTCCTCCCTGACAATGTAAAAAGTATTGGAACAGGTGCTTTTTCATACTGTACATCTCTTGAAGAATTTACTGTTCCTGAGAAAGTAACAGTACTTGAAAGCAATCTGTTTTCAGGCAGCACAAATCTTGAAAAAATTACTGTTTCTGATAATATAATATCAGTTATGGGGGATGCTTTCAGGGACACAGCATGGCTTAAATCACAGCAGGAAAAATCACCGCTGGTTATATTAAACGATGTTCTTATTGACGGTAAGTCATTCAGTGATGAAGCACTTGTAATTGAAGGAGTAAAGTATATCGGAACAGGTGCTTTTTCAGGATGCAGAACAATAAAGAACGTAGAAATCAAAGGCTCAGTTGCAGGTATAGGTGATTCTGCATTTTCAGGCTGTTCCGGAATCAAAACTGTTATTATTTCAAGAGGTGTTTCTGAAATAGGAGATTCAGCATTTATGGGATGCAGTAGTCTTGAAAAAATAGAGATACCGGACACTGTTAAGAAGGTAGGATATCAGTCATTTGCAATGTGTGAGAATCTTAAGAGTGCTGTAATATCAGACGGTGTTGAAGAAATCGACAGTATGGCATTTTTGTTCAATCATTCTTCTTTCGCTGTTTCAGGATATGACGGAACAGCAGCTGAAAAATATGCATCAGATAACGGAGTAAAATTTATATCTCTTGGTGATGCCCCTGTAACAGAACCGTTTGTAAGTTCAGATGTTACAACAGAAGCTGAGGTTACAACAGAAGTTTCTTCTGTAACAACATCACCTTCAGTTACTTCTGCACCTGAAACTACAGAGATGTCTGTAACAACAAAGGTAACTGTGACAGCAACAGAAGTACCTGTCACAACAACAGAAATAACAATGACATCAGAGGCACCTGCCACAACTACTGAAGCAACAACAGCATCAGAAGTACCTGTC
>DCGK01000021.1 GCA_002315235.1 Ruminococcus sp. UBA1780 | reverse complement strand
CTGGCATATCGAATGCTCTGCCATGTCAAGACATCATATCGGAAACACTATCGACATTCACTGCGGCGGACAGGACCTTATCTTCCCTCATCATGAAAACGAAATTGCACAGAGCGAGGCTGCAACAGGATGCACACTGGCAAACTACTGGGTTCATAACGGATATATAAACGTTGACAACCAGAAGATGTCCAAGTCTCTCGGAAACTTCTTTACAGCAAGAGAGGTTGCGGAAAAATACGGATACGAGGTTGTAAGATACATGATGGTTCAGGCTCACTACAGAAGTCCTATAAACTACTGTGTTGAACTGCTTGATTCATGCAAGGCATCACTTGAAAGACTTTACAACTGCCGTGCAACTCTTGACAGTGCAATAGAAATTGCAAAGAGCGGTTCAGTAAGCGACAGCGCTGCTGAAACATTTGAAAAGAGAAGACAGCAGTTTATTGAGGCAATGGATGATGACCTTAATACTGCTGACGGTATCACTGCGATTTTCGAGCTTGTAAGAGACCTCAACACTATGTCTGCAGACAGCGAGACATCAAAGGAACAGCTCATGGCAGGTGCAGCTGTGTTTGATGAGCTTACCGGTGTACTCGGACTTCTTTACAACAGAAACAGGGAAGAGGAGATTCCGGCAGAAATTCTTGCGCTTGCAGAACAGAGAACTGCAGCAAGAAAGGAAAAGAATTTTGCACTTGCTGATGAACTCAGAGAAAAAATAGCATCAATGGGATACATTATTGAGGAAACAAGACAGGGAACAAAGATAAAGAAAAAATAAATCCGGAACCGGACGGAAACGTTTTTCGGGAACAGAAAGGAACAGCATATGAAGAGCAGCCAGACACAGACAGGAAAGTCACGTAAATTTTTAAACGCAGCCTTTGCGGCGATGATTGTATTAACTGCAGCGATGGTTATTGCAACTGTAGTCAATTCGTCCAGAAGGAAGCACTCATTTGGTATTCCGGATGATATTGAGCTTGTACAGGAGGCAACAATTGCCGGAAATATAGCTGATGATGCGCCTGTTACAGTAATTTCAACAAATTTAGGTGACTTTGCAGCTGAGCTGTATCCGCAGTTTGCACCTGAGACAGTTGCAAACTATACATCCCTTGTTGAATCAGGATACTACAGCGGGACATACATATACACGGTGGAAAAAGGACTTTATTTCGGAGGAGGAGGCAAATTTACAGACGGTTCGCTCCCTGACGATTATGATAAAAGCACTGAAACAGTCGAACCTGAACTGAGTAAAAGTCTCTGGCCTCTCAGAGGAGCAATGATGTCGTGCGGTCTTACGCATGCAACTCTTTTCAACGGACAGGAAACCTACAGCGGAAGCAGGTTCCTTGTTTCCGGAACAATTGATTTTACTGACGAAATAAAGCAGCAGCTCAGCAGCACCGGCGGAGCCGGAAGAGTTGTTGACCTGTTCCTTAAGTACGGCGGAACACCTAATGTTTCCCAGCAGATAACTGTTTTTGCACAGGTTTTTGACGGCATGGACGTTATTGACGCTGTTCTTTCCGTGGAAACTGATGAGGAAAATTCCAGACCGTATCGTGAGATTGTTATAAACGGCGCTGAAATATGCACATATGCTGATTATCTGAAGAAAGCTTCCTGAAAAAATTAACTTTACAAATTTCTCATATTGTAGTATAATAAAAGTTGCACACTGGTTAATTGACAGTACGTGGAAGAATGTTGTTCAGGACACGCCAGTGAATGAAAAACGAAGGCATGGAGTATGATTATGAAGTTCAGAAAATTTAAGAGAAGGGCAGCTGCACTTGTGCTGGCAGCACTGGTCTGCACTGCATCATTTTCCGGATGCGGCAGCAAAAAAAGCAATTCGCCCGGTGCAACCATGTATAAAAGCAGTTCAAATGAAGAAACCTATGATATTAACGCTGAGGAAACAGCTTATACAGATATAGCCAACTACACTCTTCCCCGGAAAGGTGAAGAGATAGTTGTTATGACCATAAAGGACAAGGGAACTGTAAAGTTCAAGCTTTTCCCTGACCTTATGCCGCGTGCATGTGCAAACTTTGTCGGCCTTGCAGTAAACGGATACTATGACGGACTTAAGTTTCACAGAGTAATTGCCGATTTCATGATTCAGGGTGGCGACCCTGAAGGTAACGGAAGAGGCGGTGAATGCATCTGGGGCGGAAGGTTTGACGGCGGTGTAAACAGCTTCCTTTACAATGTAAAGGGTGCACTTGCCTATGCAAACAGCGGATCGACTGCAACTGACGGCAGTCAGTTCTATGTTGTTGTCGGCCAGAAGTTCACAGACGATGAGGTTTTTAACAAGTACCGCAACTCAGCTTTCAACTATACAGCCAATGCAAAAAAAGCTTATTTTACTGACGGTGGTGCGCCGTGGCTTGACGGCGATTACACTGTTTTCGGACAGGTTTTTGAAGGTATCGAGATAATCGAGGATGTTTGCAGCAACACAGTTACAGATTCAGATGACATGCCTGCAGATGATGTAATTATCGAAAAAATTGAAGTAGTAACATATTAATACAAACGTAGTGACAGCTGACGTTTAAGGGGAGAAAATTTTGGAAAAAAAATTTGTTGTTAAAGGCGGAAACAGACTTACAGGTGATATATACGTAAGCGGTGCCAAGAATGCTGCAGTTGCTATTATTCCGGCAGTTATTCTGTCAGACGGACCATGTACGCTTGAGAATGTGCCGAAAATCAGTGACGTTTCAATAGGTCTCAAGATTCTCGAAGAGATGGGTGCCTCAGTTGACATGGTTGATGATACAACATTCCGTATTGATGCAACCGGTTTAAGAAATTCAGCAGTTCCGTATGAGATGGCCCGTAAGATGAGAGCATCATACTATTTCCTCGGCGCGTGTCTCGGAAAGTTCAGAAAAGCAATGGCCTCAATGCCGGGCGGTTGTCCTCTCGGTGACAGACCTATCGATATGCATCTTAAGGCTTTTGAAACACTCGGTGCTCATGTTGACATTGTAAACGGAGTTGTAAACGTTGAAAGTGACAGCCTTTACGGCGGACATATATACTTTGACAAGGTTTCAGTAGGCGCAACAATGAACGCAGTTCTTGCTGCAGCCAAGGCTGACGGACTTACGATAATCGAAAATGCTGCAAGGGAGCCTCATGTTGTTGACCTTGCAAACTTCCTGAACTCAATGGGCGCAGATATCATGGGTGCAGGTACAGACGTAATCAAGATAAGAGGCGTCGGTTACCTCAGAGGTACAACATATTCAATCGTTCCTGACCAGATTGAAGCCGGAACATACATGATTGCGGCAGCTGCAACAAAGGGTGATGTTACAATTCACAACGTCATTCCGAAGCATCTTGAATCAATTACAGCAAAGCTTGAGAAGATTGGTGTAAAGATAGAGGAGTTTGACGATGCTGTGAGAGTATCCACTCCGAATCCGCTGGTTAAGGCAAATGTAAAAACAAGCCCTCATCCGGGATTTCCTACAGATATGCAGCCTCAGATTGCAACTCTTCTTACCCTGGTTGAAGGCCCGAGTCTTGTTACAGAAACCATATGGGACAGCAGATTTGCGTATGTTGAAGAATTAAGACGTATGGGTGCAAACATTACAATAGACGGCAAGGTTGCAATCATAGAAGGTACAGGAAAGCTCAGAGGAGCTCCGGTAAAGGCGTGTGACCTCAGGGCAGGAGCCGCACTTATCATTGCCGGTCTTGCAGCTGAAGGCGTTACTGAGATTGAAGATATTCACCATATTGAACGCGGATACGAAGATATGGAAAAGAAGCTCAGAGGTATCGGAGCTGATATAGAAAAGAGATATTTCCCGGGTGAACCGGTTGCAAAGAGCTGTTAAACAGGGGCAGGGTACGGTATGAACAGTATTTATCCTTTGTTCAGTTCCAGCAAGGGAAATGCCATATTTGTCGGAAACAGAGAGAGAGGAATTCTCATTGACTGCGGAGTTTCGTTTAAGCGCCTTGAGGCGGCTATGAAGCTTAACGGTCTCAGTGTTTCCTCAGTTAAGGCGGTTTTCATTACACACGAGCACAGTGACCACATAAAAGGTCTTCCGGTGCTTACCAGGAAACACAGTCTCAGTGTGTATGCTCAGCAGGGGACGCTGAGAAAGCTTCTGAGAGATAATTTAATACACGAAAATTCACAGGCTCTGGAGATAGATATATCGGCAGAGCTTTTTGACATGAAAGTGACAGCTTTTGATACACCTCATGATGCACTGCAGAGCTGCGGATACAGAATTGATTTTGCCGACGGCAGCTCCTGTGCGGTATGTACTGATCTCGGCTGTGTTACAGATGCTGTTGATTCCGCTGTTCTCGGCGTGGGAACCGTGCTTCTGGAATCAAATTATGACGAGGAAATGATGATGTTCGGCAGTTATCCGGCATATCTCAGGCAGCGAATCTGTTCCGAAAGAGGACATCTTTCCAATGATGCAAGCGCAGAGCAGGCTTTTAAGCTTGTAAAAAGCGGAACCAGAAATATTATACTCGGACATCTCAGTCAGGAAAACAACACTCCTGAGCTTGCTGAAAAAACCGTTACCGGCCGTCTGTCCGGATTTCTGAGAGACCGCGATTATTTTCTTATGGTTGCAAAACCGGAAACAACCGGCGATATGGTGGAGATTTAAGTATGTTTAATATCAATCTGATAACAGTGGGAAAACTGAAGGAAGAATATCTCAGAGCAGCTCAGGCCGAATATTCCAAGAGACTTCAGGCTTTCTGCACACTCAGAATAACCGAAATAGACGAATGCAGGCTTTCTGACCGTCCTTCGGAAAAGGAAATAAAGAATGCACTTGAAACTGAGGCAAAAAGTATAATGAAGCATGCCGGCGGGTTTATCATTCCTATGTGCATAGAAGGAAAACAGATGAAAAGTGAAAAGCTTTCCGGAAAATTTGAAGATATCGCACTTTCCGGATGCAGCGAGATTTCATTTATTATAGGAAGTTCCTACGGACTTTCTGATACCGTAAAAAATGCTGCAGGGCTCAGGCTTTCCATGTCCGAAATGACTTTTCCCCATCAGCTCGCCAGAATAATGCTTCTCGAACAGATTTACAGGGCGTTCATGATTTCGGCAGGCAAAAGCTATCATAAATAAGTCGTATAAGGCACAGATTCAGTATATGACTGTGTCTTTTTTTATACTGCAGTGAAGGTCATACAGTAAACACAATAAGTTACTTTCACTGTAATTACACTGAATAAAGGAGAAAAGGGAAATGAAATCAGTCAGAAAAATGATTTCGCTGCTTGCTTCAGCCGGACTGACGCTTTCGCTTATGGCAGGGGTATACGCACCGGCGGTATCAGCAGAAGAAATCGTGTTTGAAGGATACGAAATTTCACGTCTTGAATCGTTTCTTAAAGAATTTGAAGACGGATTCAGCGGGGATATTGGTGAGAAAGAAGCTGAAGAGCTGTACACTGATCTGATAAGGGAAACTGACTACATAAGCCTTCAGCTTTCACTTTCAAAAATTCAGCATTCTCAGAATATGACTGAGGAGAATTTCGACAAATTTGCTGAGATGAACACAGTATCCGCAGTCGCAGATAATCTGATAGAAAAATCACTTGTAAAAGTACTCAAAGGAAAAAACGGGAAGCTTCTTAAAAATCTGCTTGGCGATTTCAGTGAGGAAGACATGAAGGAGCCTGATGATGCATCAGCCGAACAGTCAGAAGAATTCATCGAAAAGAAAAATGAACTTCTCAGACGTTTCACTCAGATTGATGTACCGGGCAAATCAGAAAATGAGAAAAACCTTGAATGTGCAGAGGTATATCTTGAAGCCGTAAAGCTTTACAATTCACTTACGGCAAGTCAGGGAATTACATATTTTGAGCATGCGTATGATATGTTCAGCAGAGACTATACGCCGGAGCAGGTAGAAAAAATCAGCGCCGGTGCAGCTGAGGTCTGTGCGGATGCAGTGAGCAGAATATACGCGCGCATGATGAGCATGAGCATTATGGATGCTTCTTCAGATCCGTCATCCATAACCTTTGATGATAATATGCAGATTATCAGCATGTTTTCACAGAGAGTATCTGATGAACTGAGAGAATCAGCCGAGGAGGTAAGAAACAGAAATCTCTACATAACTGCTTCAGGAAGTGAAAGTGATCCTGATTCATACACAACGCTTCTCAGCTACTATGATACAGCAATGATTTATCATCATCTTAACGGGAATGTAAATGATTTAAGAGCTGCAACACACGAATTCGGACACTTTAATTCCATGAGACTTAACTGTATTCCTGCTGTGTTCATCACCGGTCACAATCTTGACATTGCAGAGCTGCAGTCACAGGGCCTTGAGGTTCTTTATACTGATTTTTATGATGCAATTTACGGAAAAAACGCGGAAATTCTCAGACTGAATGAGATAGCAGAGCTTATAGGTGTGGTAGCTGCCGGGTTCCAGTGCAATGAATTTGAAAAGTATGTTTTTGATAATGCCGACAGTCTGACACCTGAACAGGTTGTATCAAAGTATACTGAGCTTGTTGAGCGCTATAAGATATATGATGTTCCTCTGTACAGAATATCACACTTTATACAGAGTCCGGGATACTATATAAGCTACAGTATGTCAGCTCTTGCAGCCCTTGACCTGTGGGATGTTATGTACAGGGATTTTGACAGGGCGGCTGAGATGTATACGGATCTGACGCATATTTCAATGTATGACGGAACCGGGTATTCAGAGGCTCTTGAAACAGCCGGATTTGACAACGTACTGAGTGAGGAGTTTCTGGTCAGAATAGTGGATGACATTGTTACACTTGTTGTAAGCGGTCTTGTATTCGGTGATGTTGACGGTAACGGAACAGTTAATACTGCAGATTTAACCGCGCTGAAAAATGCACTGCTTAATGCTTCCGCGGTTATAAATGATGAAAACCGCAGAGTTTTCGACATAAACAATGATTCCGCAGTTACAGCAGCAGACATTGTCAGACTTAAAATTGCACTGTCAAAGTAAGTTTTCAACATCGTTTTTAACTTTTCAACAATATACTGTGTGGATAAATGTGAAAAACAGCAGTTTGAAGCTTTATGTAAAAATAATAGCATGAAAACCTTGATTAATCCCAATGAATATGCTACAATTAATTCATTAGTGTATAAATAAATTTTTTAAAGATAAAGGAGTTTTTCTGATGACTAACAGTTATGAAAGTCCATTCTGCACCAGATACGCAAGTAAGGAAATGCAGTTCGTATTTTCTGCAGACAAGAAGTTCACAACCTGGAGAAAGCTCTGGGTAGCACTCGCAAGAGCTGAAATGAAGCTTGGCCTTCCTGTTACTGAGGAACAGGTTAAGGAACTTGAAGCAAACATTGAAAATATCGACTATGCTGCTGCAAGAGAACGTGAAAAGATATGTCGTCATGATGTAATGTCACATGTTCACGCATACGGTCTTGTATGCCCTAACGCAAAGGGTATTATTCATCTCGGTGCAACTTCATGCTACGTAGGCGACAATACAGACATCATTATTATGCGTGATGCACTTCAGATAGTACACAGAAAGCTTGTTACAGTTATTTCACAGCTTTCAAAGTTTGCTGAAGAATACAAGGATATGCCGGCGCTTGCATATACACATCTTCAGCCTGCTCAGCTTACAACAGTTGGTAAGCGTGCAACTCTCTGGATTAACGAGTTCCTTATGGACCTCGAGGAAATCGAATACCGTATCAGCAGCCTTAAGCTTCTCGGCTCAAAGGGTACTACAGGTACACAGGCTTCATTTGTTGAACTTTTTGAAGGTGATTCTTCAAAAATCAAGAAGCTCGAAGCTATGATTGCTGAGGAAATGGGATTTGACGGTGTTGTACCTGTTTCAGGACAGACATATTCAAGAA
>DCGK01000133.1 GCA_002315235.1 Ruminococcus sp. UBA1780 | reverse complement strand
TATGCGCTGAAATGTTCAGGGATATAGACAAGGATACCGTTGACTTTGTACCAAACTATGATAACACAATGATGGAGCCGACTCTGTTTCCGTCAACATTTCCTTCAGTACTTGTCAACAGCAATGTGGGTATTGCCGTTTCAATGGCAAGTTCAGTGTGTCCGTTCAATCTTGCTGAGGTATGTGAAACATGCATAGCACTGATAAAAAATCCTTCACATGATATACTTTCAACTCTTAAGGGACCTGATTTCCCGGGAGGCGGATATTATGTATACAATGAACCTGAGCTTGCAAAGATTTATGAAACCGGCAGGGGTTCAATGAAAATCCGCGCAAAGTATAATTATGACAAGGCAGCCAACTGTATAGAAGTTACGGAAATTCCGTACAGTACCACAGTTGAAGCTATTATGGACAAGGTCATAGAGCTTATCAAGCTTAACAAAATCCGCGAGGTATCATATCTTCGTGATGAAACTGACCTGAGCGGTCTTAAGCTTGCAATAGATCTTAAGAGAGGAACTGATCCTGATAAGCTCATGCAGAAGCTCTTCAGACTTACACCTCTTCAGGATAACTATTCATGTAATTTCAATATACTTATTGCCGGAAATCCGAAGGTAATGGGTGTCAGAGAGATTCTTACCGAATGGACGGCATTCAGAAAGGAATGTATCAAGAGAAGAGTCTACTTTGATCTTACAAAGAAGAAGGAAAAGCTTCATCTTCTTGAAGGTCTTAAGAAAATTCTCCTTGACATTGACAAGGCAATAAAAATTATCAGAGAGACAGAAGAGGAAGCTGACGTAGTACCAAACCTTATGATTGGTTTTGGTATTGATGAGGTTCAGGCTGAGTATGTTGCTGAAATAAAGCTCCGTCATCTCAATAATGAATACATCATTAACCGTGTTCAGGAAACTGACCAGATGAAAAATGACATCGCTGAGATGGAAGGAATTCTGGCAGATACAAAGAAGATCGAAAAGATTATTATTTCAGAGCTGAAGGATGTAATAAAAAAATACGGAAATCCGAGAAGAACTGAAATAGTTTATGACGATATCGCTGAAGCAGAAGATATAGATGATGATGTACCTGATTATCCGGTAAATCTCTTTATGTCAGAGAGCGGATACTTCAAGAAAATAACAAATCAGTCACTCAGAATGAGCGGGGAACAGAAGCTTAAGGAAGGCGACCGTATCGTAACTCATATTGAGGCGACAAATAAAACGGAACTTCTGTTCTTTACTGATATGCAGCAGGTTTACAAGACAAGAGCAAGTGCCTTTGATGATACCAAGGCAAGTGTACTCGGAGACTATGTACCTGCCAGACTTGGTTTTGACCAGAATGAAAATGTCATCTCAGTTACTGCAACAACAGACTACAGCGGTTACATGTATTTTGTTTTTGAAAACGGAAAGGTAGCAAGGGTACCTCTTAAGGAATATGAAACCAAGACCAACAGAAAGAAACTTCAGAAGGCATATTCAGGTAAATCACCCCTTGTTGCAATTCTTTATGCTGAGGACAGCTGTGATATTATTCTTTCATCAACCGGAGGAAAGTCACTTGTTTTTGATACAGGACTCATTCTTCCTAAAACAACCCGTGATACACAGGGCGTTCAGGTTATGACGCTTCGCGGAAATGCAGTTGTATGCCGTGCAGCTGTTGTAAAAGAGGAAAACGAAAAAATAAATAAACTCAGAGTAAAATCAGTACCGGCGGCAGGTATGGCATCACCCGGTGAAGATATTTTTCCGGGACAGCTTGAGTTTTAGTAAGTCAGACGAAAGGAATTAATCATATGTGTGGTATTGTAGGTTTTACCGGCAGAAAACAGGCTGCGCCTGTTCTTCTTGACGGACTTTCAAAGCTTGAATACAGAGGTTATGACAGTGCAGGTATTGCTGTTCGTAACGGAGATAATGATACCGAGGTTGTTAAGGCGAAGGGCAAGCTTAAGGTTCTTGCTGAAATGACAAATGACGGCAGTGCAGTAAAGGGTAGCTGCGGTATTGGTCATACGCGCTGGGCTACTCACGGAGAGCCTTCAGTTACAAATGCTCATCCTCATTCAAGTGATGACGGCAATGTAGTTGCAGTACATAACGGTATCATTGAAAACTATCAGGAAATTAAGGAAAAGCTTTCAAAGAGCGGATACACATTCATTTCACAGACAGATACTGAAGCTGCTGTCAAGCTCGTTGACTATTACTACAAAAAATATGCACTCGGACCTGTTGATTCGATAGCACGTGCAATGCAGCGTATACGCGGTTCGTATGCTCTTGCGGTAATGTTTAAGGAATATCCCGGACAGATTTATACTGCAAGAAAAGACAGCCCGATGATTATAGGTATTACTGACGGTGAAACATACGTTGCATCAGATGTTCCTGCAATTCTTAAGTATACAAGAAATGTTTACTATATCGGAAATCTTGAAATAGCAAAGCTTGAAGAAGGAAAGGCAACTTTCTACAATATTGACAGGGAAGAAATTTCAAAGAACGTTACTGAAATAAAGTGGGATGCTGAAGCTGCTGAAAAGGGCGGATACGAGCACTTCATGCTCAAGGAAATCCACGAACAGCCTGATGTAATAAAAAATACTATTAATTCTGTAGTTAAGGACGGAAAGGTATTCTTCTCTGACTTTAACCTTTCAGACGAGGAAATGAACAGCATCGATCAGATTTACATTGTTGCCTGTGGTTCTGCATATCATGTCGGAATGGCAATGCAGTATGTAATGGAAGAACTTACTTCAATAAACGTACGTGTAGAGCTTGCGTCAGAATTCAGATACAGAAAAATGACGCTTAACCAGAAGAGTCTTGTTATTATTATCAGCCAGAGCGGTGAAACTGCAGACAGCCTTGCAGCTCTCAGAGAAGCAAAGAACAACGGAATAAAAACACTTGGTATCGTAAATGTTGTCGGCTCATCAATTGCAAGGGAAGCAGACAGTGTATTCTACACACTTGCCGGCCCTGAGATTTCAGTTGCGACAACAAAGGCTTACAGTACACAGCTTGTTGCAGGATATCTTCTTTCACTTCAGTTCTCGAAGGCCAGAGGTGAAATCACAGACGAAAGATATTCAGAACTCGTTGAGGAGCTTCAGACAATTCCTGCCAAGGTTGCGAGAATCCTTGAAGACAAGGAAAGAATCCAGTGGTACGCAAACAAGCTTATCAGTATAAAGGATGCATTCTTTATCGGACGCGGCATTGACTACGCAATCGGTCTTGAAGGAAGTCTCAAGATGAAGGAAATCAGCTATATTCATTCTGAAGCGTATGCGGCAGGTGAACTTAAGCATGGTCCTATCAGTCTTATAGAAGACGGTACAGTTGTTATCGGCGTTCTTACTCAGCCGGCTCTTTATGAAAAGACAGTAAGCAACATGGTTGAGGTTAAGAGCCGTGGTGCTTCTCTTATGGGACTAACAACATACGGTAATTACTCAATGGAGGACACCTCAGACTTTACAGTTTATGTTCCTTCAACAGATCCTCTTTTTGCGGGAAGTCTTTCAGTTATTCCTCTCCAGCTCCTTGGATACTACGTATCAGTAGGAAAGGGTTATGATGTTGACAAGCCGAGAAATCTTGCAAAGAGTGTAACAGTAGAATAAATTTAGTGAACGCAGTTTATTGTGTTTGCTACGAAAGAACGGACCATGCCGCCTTTTGAGGCAGCATGATCCGTTCTCTTTTTTTACAGGCATGGTTCTGCGGATTTATCTGTTCTGTCAGCTGACGGATATTTCTTTCTCATGAAGCTGAAGCATATCACATGTACTGCAAAGGTTATAATCCATGATACAGGATATGAGATGAAAAGCATGGATTCTGTATGAAACTGAGGCAGTCTGAAAACTGTAAATATCCAGATTATTCTCAGACCGCATGCGCCGATCAGTGAAACCACGGTAGGCGTAACGGCGTATCCCATACCGCGTATATTGCCTACTATGCAGTCCATCAGTCCGCATGTACAGTAGAAGCAGCAAACCATAAACATTCTTCTCATTCCTGCTTCTATAACCTCTGGCCTTGAGTCATATATTGCCAGAAGCTGATTTCCGAAGATGTATACGGCATTTCCGAGAATAAGTCCGGTTGCAGCTGCACACAGGCAGGAATTAACAACTATACGGTTAAGTCTTGAGAACTTTCCGGCGCCGATGTTCTGACTCATAAAGGTCAGGGCACCCTGTGAAAAAGCATTCATTGAAACCCAGACAAAACCTTCAATACTTGAAGAGGCGGCGCTGGCTGCCATTACAATTTTGCCGAAACTGTTTACTGATGACTGGATTACGACATTGGAAAGGGCAAATATTACGCCCTGAATTCCGGCCGGAATACCGATACGTACAATAGCTAAAAGAATCTGCGGATCAAGAGTAAGATTTCTGAATGAAAAATGGTAATCACCGTCTTCTCTGATAAGACAGATTATTATCAGTGCTGCCGAAATATACTGAGAAACCGATGTAGCCAGTCCGACTCCCATTACATCCATTTTAAGTCCGATAACAAATATAAGGTTAAGGATTACATTAACTGCACCGGCGACAGTAAGGTAAACAAGAGGCCGTCTGGTATCACCTTTGGAACGGAGTATTGAACTGCCGAAGTTATAAATCATCATCGGTATCATTCCGGTGAAATATACTCTCAGATAAACTGCTGATAAAGGAAGTACCTCGTCAGGTGTTTTCATAAGTCTGAGAAGATCAGGAGCAAGAATTATTCCGGTAAGTGTAAGTATGAACCCGCATATTGTGCTCAGTGAAACAGCAGTGTGTACGGTTCTGTTTATCTGCTTTGAATTTCCCGCCCCGGCAAATCTCGCGGTGATAACATTTACGCTGACCGACAGACCCAGAAACAGATTGGTCATAAGGTTTACCAGCGAGGTGGTTGAGCCGACTGCAGCGAGTGAATTATCACCTGCAAAGTTTCCCACTACTATTACGTCAGCTGCATTGAAGAGAAGCTGAAGCACGCTCGACAGCATCATCGGAATTGTCAGTGATAGAAGTGATGGCAGAATGGGGCCGTTACACATGTCGATTTCTTTTTTTGTCTTTGACATTACAATCAGAACTTCTTTCATATAAAGATTATTGACCTCACCGACAGCTCAGTGAGGTCATATATAATTATAGTTAATGCGTTTACAATATTTTATTTTTATCTTCCGAGGTTAAGTATATAGCGGAAGATTAATCTGTCACGTTTGTTTTTGCTGCGGTAAATACTGTCTGACAGAGTATTGGCTGTTTTTACTGAAGCACGGAGTTCATCGTCTGATATTTCCTCAGAACTGAAGCCGGCCTTAAGTGCAGTGTTAATGAGCTCTGTAAGCTCTCCTTCCTTTATAATGCCGTTCAGCTCCTTCTCTGCGTATTCCGCAAACTCAAGAGGAAGTTTGTTGCGTTTTGAAATACTGAGCTGTTCGAGAAGTGAAAGAGTATAACGGTAAACATTTGACATGCTTTCATTGTTTGAACTGCATCTGAAGCTCATGATTCTGTTCCTGATCATAATTATGTGACGTGCTGCGATGCATAAGAAAACTATGAGGACAAAAAGTACGAGCCAGAGAACTGTATTCAGTACTTTTCTGAGTATTCTGATAAAAAGTGAATCCTGTTTAATTTCAGCAGGAATACCTTCGCCTGAAGCAGAACCGGATTCGCTGCTGATACCGTTTCCGTTATCCTGGCTTTCAGCAGAAGTTACAGGAGCGGTTGTTACTTCAGGGGATTCGCTTAAAGCTTCAGTAACGACTTCCGTTACAGTAACAATTTCTGTAACCGGTTCAGGCGGCTCTGTGACAGTTTCTGTTACTGTGACAGCTGCCACTTCCTGCTGTGAATCTGCTTCAGCTGAAATAATTCCCCTGTCATATCCCGGTGTGAATTCAAACGGAAGCCATCCGTATCCGTCTATATAGAATTCAGCCCAGGCATGAGCTCTGGAGTCATTAATGTTGATTTTAAAATAGAAATTTACCATTTCAGATTTTTCTATATCGGACGAAACCGCAATGTATCCTTCTGCATATCTTGCCGGAACACCGTTAAGTCTTGCAAGCACAACGCCCGCTGTTGCGAAGTGAGAACAGTAGCCCTTGTGGTTTTCTGTGAGCATATAGTGAGTCAGCTCATCGGCTGAAGGAGTTTTTCCTGGTTCCAGAGAATAATCTGCGGATTTGTGAAGTATATCACGGATTGATGTGTAAATTTCTTCAATGTTTCTTCCGTTGTAATCAGGAATATATGAGTATTCCTCAGCAAGCTGATTCATCTGTTCGCTTTCAGGAAGAAGCAGGTAGTGTTCGTATACAAACTTTCTGTATTCTTTTTCGGATGAAGAGATTTTGCCGTTCAGTCTGTCAATATCCTTATAGATCATATTCATGCTGCTGTAAAATTCAGGGGTCATTATTGCATCGTACGAATATGAATTAAGATTGTCGATACTGAAGAAACCGTCATTAACCGGAGTGAGCATTTCGCCGGGACTTATGCTGTAAGGGACAAATGCATACTTGTTGATTTTAAACCATGAATTTAAAATCATATGGCATTTTCTGATCTGTCCCGGATAAAGTGCATTGAGGTTAAGGTCGTTGCTGTAGTTATAGTACTGCGGATAGTTTCCGCTCTCACGGAAACCTTTGAAAAGTTCGCTGTTTTCACTTACCGTTGAATCAGGAAGAGCATACCAGGTGTTGTCTCTGTAAACCGAACCGGTAAAACCTTTGAGGTAAAGGTTGCCCGGTATTTTGTCTGACACAAAAAGTGTAAGGTCCGTTTTATTTTTGAAACTGATTTTTGAGATGTCTCCGAGTCTTGATTTTTCCGTTACAGGATTGTCTGCAGAGTCATCGTTCATGTTGTTTGCGATTTTTTCAATTGAAAAATCTGAAATAAGAGCTTTGATTTCTGCTCTTGCCAGTTTTACCTTTTCAGGACGTTCGATTTTGAATAAACTGATTACACCTGAAGCGGCAATAAATACTGCAAAAACAGATACCATTGTTATCATTCCGATATCTTCGATAACGTTATTTCTCAGATTGCCTGAAGAAACAAACATATTTTTCTTTCTTACAAATACAGGCTTTCCGGATTCTGAATGATACTGATTTCCGGCAATTCTCATTGCAAAGAGAGCAACCCAGTAGGACACCAGAAGTGAGAAAGGAATGTGGGAAGGACTTATTCCGAAAATCAGACCGCTTTCAATGAACGGAAATGTGCCTGCGAAGACAAGATTGAATCTTGGTTCAACTATCGTGTTGTAGCATATTATGATTATTTCTGCTGAAAACAGAAAAGTCAGAAAAAGAGTCAGACACTGAACCTTGTCGATATCTTCTGAAATCCTGTAGTAAGGATTATCAGGCTGTGTAATATTGAGCCGTTCTGCAATTATGTTTATAAACTGTGCATAACCGCACGAAAACTCTACTCTTGTTCTGTATATCCCGTAGCCTATTAGAAAATAAACGGGGAAAAAGAGGTATTTTGCCTTTGACGAAAACATGCATATTACAGCTGAAACAATGAACACCGCTGCTTCAGCTGAGAGCATAAATGATCTGCTGCATTCAAAATCAAAAAGAGAAAGGAAAGACAGATTGAATCCGATTATGCCGGCAAGTGCAGTAACTATAAGAATAAGTCTGGAATTAATCCAGTACTTGCTGTTAAAAGTCAGTGATATGGAGTCTGTGATGACAATACCGCTGCCTGAATTATAATTGTTTGTGTTGTCTTTTCGTTTTTTCATTTTTTTTCCTTTATACAATAACCTTGTTCAGCCCTTCAGCGATATTGCCATATCTTACTGAAACAGCTTGTGCGGTGTCAGAAGAACGGAAATAATCAGGAAGATCATATCCGTTATTAATATACAGGAAAGTTTTGTTATATGCATTTCTCAGTACAGAGAAGTTGTGAAATATTTCATCTGAAATAACCGGAGATATATACAGTGCATGTGAATAATGTGATTCACTGTTTTCCGTTTTATGATGAATAAAAGCACTGCAGTCATCCGTATATGTGCCGGAGGCAAAAACTGAACTGAGAAAAGCGGAGAAGTCTTCTTCGGAAAGTATCTTTTCTGTATTAAACATTCTGGTTTTCGGATCATACCAGGCAATCAGGTGTGAAATGCTGTTTCCGATCATATGGTAGGAAAGTGACATTACAGTTTCCAGTGCTGCATCATTTCTCAGTAATCTGTCCTCAGAATCAGGATCAGAGCAGAACTCAAATATGATTATAATCTGTGTACTTACAGGAAGACTGTATTCCTTTACCATGAGTTCATCAAGCTTTGTTGTCAGATTCCAGTGAATACGGTTGATTTTGTCGCCGTAGCTGTATTCGCGGATGTTGAATATTTCTGAACAGTCATCTCCCGGCCTGATTTTTGAGAACTCCTCGTTGTCAGTCATGGTACTGAGGGTTGTTTCAACTTCAGGACTGATGCTTACAGCCTCCGGAACAACTGTGATTTCCCTTGATATGCTGTAGTTGATTGTTTTTGAGAAAAGTTTGATATAATCAAATACTCTGATACTTTTCAGAGTTATTATAATTCGTCCGCAGTGTTCATACGAAACACTGAATTTTATGCTCTGCTCATTGTCTGCTGAAACAGGAAGCATAGTGGTGAGAGTCTGTGATTCGCCGGTAAGCGTGTTGGCAATATGAAGCTCAGCCACTGCACACGAAACAGGAAGCAGTGAGTTGTTTTTAATTTTTACAATGATTCTGGATTCAGTGTTTTTGTTTATTGTCTGATTTTCCGTGATAAGTGATGCCTTGACACTTGAGGATATCCTCTTCAGAATGATGAGCTGCAGAAACGGAAAAGCTGCTGTAAGGACAAAAATCATCAGTGACATACTGTCGACAAACAGTATGTAGAATAAAAACATACTGACCAGTATCACAAGGTATATCAGCTTGCTTTTTAACATTACGGTGCCCTCTTAGTCTCTGCCAACATCCGGAAGAACGATGCCGTCAGCTATTTCCTCAAGAATCTGAGCTGCTGATGCATTGTTGATGCGTGCATTTGAGTTGAGAATAAGTCTGTGTGCAAAGACGTCTTTGTACATGTACATAACATCATCAGGTATTACGTAGTCACGTCCCTTAAGAAGAGCTGTTGCCTTGGAAATCTGCATAAGCGCAATGGCTCCGCGGGTACTGATTCCGAGCTTGATCATAGGATGTTCTCTTGTTGCCTGTGCAAGTCTTGCGATATATGTATATATCTTGTCATCTACGTGTATTGATTCGACAACCTTCTGGAGGGCTGTGAGTGTTTCGCCGTCAGCTACGGAAGTTATTGAATCAAGAGGCCTGTAGTTTGACTTTGCCTTAAGAATTTCTATTTCACTTACAATATCCGGATAACCCATTGATACCTTAATCATGAATCTGTCAAGCTGTGATTCAGGAAGCTCCTGGGTTCCGACAGACCCGATAGGGTTCTGGGTCGCCATAACAATGAAAGGCGAAGGAAGCTCATGAGTAACACCGTCAACTGTAACCTTTCCTTCTTCCATGATTTCGAGGAGGGAAGCCTGTGTTTTACTTGATGTACGGTTGATTTCATCGGCAAGAAGGAGATTGCACATGGAAGCGCCTGCCTTGAATTCAAATTTTCCGGTGTGCTTGTTGTAAACTGTAAAACCTGTAATGTCCGTAGGCAGAACATCAGGTGTAAACTGAACACGGTTGTAGTCAAGTGAAAGAGACTTTGAAAAAGCAAGTGCAAGTGTCGTTTTTCCTACACCGGGGATATCCTCCAGAAGAATATGTCCCTTTGCAAGAACTGCAAGAAGAATTTTGATAATAATTTTATCCTTGCCTATAACGGCTTTTTTTACTTCATCTATAATAAGTCTGACTGTTTTAATTGAATTTACGTTAGAATTTGCCATGTTTTGTTACTTCCTTTTATTTTATATAGGTGCGGACAGGATAAAAGTAAACGAATTTGTCTTACGCGTTTACTATAAATGCACCATATAATTATATCATTTTTTTAACTGTTTTTCAATGCTTTTTTCAATTGACAGAAGGTATTTACACTGATATAATATTATAGATACAACAGAGAAAAGGAAAGTGTCTTTTTATATGGATAAATCAGATTACAAAAAAGGTGTGCTTTATATAATATTATCTGCATTCTGTTTTGCTCTTATGAATCTTTTCATAAGACTTACGGGTGATGTACCTACTATGCAGAAATGCTTTTTCAGAAATCTTTTTGCACTGTTTATTGCCGTATTTACGCTCTGGAGAGCCGGTATACCCTTCAGACCCGGAAAAGGAAATATAAAATATCTTGTTATTCGTTCGCTTTCGGGCGGCCTGGGGATGATGTGCAATTTTTATGCAGTTGACCATATGGCTATTTCTGACGCTTCAATGCTTAACAAGCTTTCGCCTTTTTTTGCGGTTGTGTTCTCTGCCTGGATTCTTAAAGAGAAGGCAAACAGGTACGAATGGGGTGCGGTTATTACTGCATTTATCGGAATGCTTTTTGTTGTGAAGCCCTCATTCAGTCTTGAGGCTTTACCTGCTTTTGCAGGAGTTGCCGGAGGACTTGGAGCAGGAATTGCCTATGCATTTGTACGAAAGCTTGGAATGCGCGGTGAAAACAGCATGATTGTTGTTGCGTTTTTCTCAGGATTTACCACGCTTATGCTTACTCCGAATATAATTCTGAATTATTCACCTATGACAGCAAGACAGTGGATATTTCTTATTCTTACAGGACTTGCCGCAGCCGGAGGACAGATAGGAATAACAAGTGCTTATTCAAAGGCACCGGCAAAGGAAATTTCCGTTTATGATTTCTCAATTGTAATATTTGCCGCTGTTCTTGGATTTATCTTCCTCGGACAGATTCCGGACTGGCTAAGCGTCATAGGATACGTAATAATTATTACTACAGCAGCTGTCAAATGGTATTTTACAGTAAAAGCTCCTTCAGAGAAAACGGGCTGAACTGCAGACAGCTTTACAACTTTAAGGAAATGTGATATTATTAAGAAGACGCTGATTAAAATTTCACATTTCCTTAAAGTTGTAAAGC
>DCGK01000026.1 GCA_002315235.1 Ruminococcus sp. UBA1780 | reverse complement strand
TGAATGTGAAAGGTATGATGAAAAATAAACGTCTCTCGGATGCGGTTGCTCATCAGTGTCTTCGTGAATTTCGCAGACAGATAGAATATAAGGCGGAGTGGGCAGATATACCTGTCATAATAGCAGACAGATGGTATCCAAGCTCAAAGCTTTGCAGCTGCTGCGGAAACATAAAGAAAGATTTGAAACTGTCTGACAGGATTTATATCTGTAGTAATTGCGGGAATAAAATAGACAGAGACTATCAGGCAAGCATAAATCTTGAAGCATACGGAGAAAACGTTTTAAAACAAATCTGTAATTAGGCACATAAAACGTCATTACAGATATGTACCGATTCGATAGTCGGGAATTTAAGCCTATGGACTACTATACCAAATGCTAGTAGACGAAATTTGTCGAGGGCAGGTAGGATGAAGTAGGAAAGAAACATAAAAGCTAATATTCAATTGAAATATAATAGCTTTTTATAAGTTTTCTGTATCGGTCATACGATGAATAAAGCATTAATTGCAAAGGGAGCGACACTTATTATTTCAGCTGCTGTATTTCTTTCTGCCTTACCATTTTCAGCATTCGCTGAAAGCGTAAGCATGACAAATGCGGTCAGATCGCTGGAAAGCGACATTGCTGTTCCGGACAATCAGATCAGCACAGATAATTACAAGGACACTCGCTTCAATAACCCGATTTCTCCTGATTTCTTTTGTGCCGATCCAACTGCTGTAGAATACAACGGCAGGCTTTATGTCTACGGTACAAACGATCATCAGCAGTTTGAAGCAGCTGGTCCCGATGTAGACAATACCTATGAAAAAATAAAATCACTGCTTGTATTCTCCACAGAGGATATGGTCAACTGGACATATCACGGTGAGATAAATGTTGGAAAAATAGCACCGTGGATTTCAGCATCATGGGCACCTTCTATCGTGTCCCGTGAGGAAGCAGACGGCAGGACACATTTCTATCTGTACTTCTCAAACAGCGGCATCGGAACAGGAGTTATTACTTCTACTGATCCTGTGACAGGCTGGACTGATCCGCTGGGACATTGTCTTGTAACCAGTAACACTCCCGGCCTGGGCGACTGTCCGAATCCATTTGACCCTGGTGCAGTCATTGATGACAACGGTGTCGGTTGGCTTTCATTCGGTGCGGGCACAGCATCAAACGGAACGGATTATATGCCGGGTTCTGTGCGTATTGTCAGACTGGGTGATGATATGATTTCTTTTGACAGCGACTTCAGGCAGATTCCTGCACCATACTCATTTGAGGCAAGTGAGCTGAACTATATTAACGGCACTTATGTGTATACCTATTGCAGCGACTGGAACAATCACAGTGAAAAGTGGGATTTTGACTGTCCTGCACCGGGCGGTTGCAGCATGGTATATATGACAACAAAAACGCCTCTTGATCCGACAAGCTGGAAGATGATGGGCGAATGCTTCCGTCAGCCCGGAGAGGTCGGCTTCGACTATTCAAACAACCATACACATATGCACAAGTTCAAGGGCAAGTGGTATATGTTCTACCATACGCTGATGCTCAAGCACGGAATGGGTATTACGGGTGGTTATCGCAGCATGGGTGTTGATGAGATTGAAGTGGACGAAAAAAATGTTGTAATTAAAGATACAGGCGGCACCAAAAAGGGTGCGTCACAAAATGGCATGTTCAGTCCGTATGTGGAACATTCTGCCGCAGAACTTGCCGGTACTGCACAAATAGATTACGATATGACAAATCCGTATGCACCGATTGTCAGTGCAAAGCAGAACGGTTCATGGACAGCAGTTCGTGGTGTACAGTTTACAGAATCTGAAAATTCATCACAGCCAGCTGTTTCCGAACTGGTGAAAATGAATATTGACACTATTCAGTACAATCTTACTGTAACAAGTATAGAATCTCCCTCAACAATCACGATGTATGCTTCTGCACAGAACGGTGTCAAAAATGAAAAATCTGTTGAAGTAACCGGAAAGGGTAAATACAAGGTTACGGTTGATATGAATGGTGCTAAAGGTTTTCAGATTGTCGGTTGTTTCACAGCATCAAATGATACTCCGGTTACTCTTGAGGTCGATTCAATTACACTCAACGGAAAATACAATATTGCAGTTGCGGCCGAGCTGACAAACACACGTGAATGGGCAGACGGTCTGCGTAATATCTGGAACGGTTTCTCGGATGGAGATGCGGTCTATACAGATGATTATGCAGTATTGAAGTATGTTAAGGCAGATAATGCAATCGAGCTGTTTGCATCTGAAAATACAGGAAACGCAGATAATGCACCACTTGTTGAAAATCCGCTTGCATTTGTGTCAAGTGTCAAAGGAAAAGGCAGCATCGAGGTTCGTCTTGATGAGCCTGCAGGTGAACTTCTGACGAGAATTGCTTTTGATTCTCCAAATAGCTTTACAAACATATACAGCGATTCGATCAGTAATATCGGTGGTACGCATGATTTATATTTTGTATACTCAGATAAAGGAGTATCAATGCAGTTCTGGAAATTTGAGGAGAGTGATGAGGTCTCTGACAGACTTATGGGTGATGTCAATGCAGACGGAAAATTTAATATATCCGATGTTGTTGTGCTTCAAAAATGGATTCTTGCAATACCGGATGTTAATCTTGCTGACTGGAAAGCCGCTGATTTAAACAAAAATAATCGACTGGATATTGCTGACTTTTGTCTTATGAAAGAAAAACTGCTGGGAGAGAACTGATTATGTTAATACTCATGGGTTAGCCAGACAGTGATAACATTTCATAGTTTGATTCGATTGAAAAATTATGTATTTACAGCACAGATTATACTATAATTTTATTCCGGGAGTAAAAGCTTTTTCTGGTATACTCAGCCGGCACAATAGCCATGATACCATAAAACAAATCCAGCGGGTACATCACAAAACCGATGTACCCGCTGGCTTATTTACTGTTCAATCTCAATCTCCGTCCCCGATTTAAACCTGAATACAATCCTGTCATCAAACACACTGACCTTATCCGTAATTCGTTTTGCCAGAATATCATCAAAGGCTGTAATCTTATCAATATTCTTCTCCAGAAACTCACTGATTTCTTTCATTCGTGATGCGTTTTCTCTGTCTGAACTTTCCTTCATCTGAAGTTGTATTCTTTTTTCTCTGAGGTCCAGTATTTCTTCAGCAATCTGCGTTTTGTTCTCAGGGTTTTCAAGGAGCTCCTGTTCGAGAATCATAAGCCGGTTATCGATAGCCAGGAGGGGACTGCTTCCGGTTAGTGCTTTTGAAATGTTTTCCTGAAGGATTTTAATGTGATCTGAGCGGTCGGAAATCATGCTGTTAATCGCTTCGACAAATGCGTTCTGGAGAACCTCCTCCTTTACCGTTCTGGCATTACAGCCGGTGGAATTCTTAAGTCTTGTTGCACATCGCCACACAATACTTTTCTTGCCCCGGTTGTTCCAGTGGATACGGTTAAAGCTGTTTTCGCATTTACTGCAGTAAATGATACCGGAAAAGCTGTGGGTGGAACTGAAGCTTCG
The DNA here is from genome assembly GCA_002315235.1 of Ruminococcus sp. UBA1780. Taxonomy (GTDB): domain Bacteria; phylum Bacillota; class Clostridia; order Oscillospirales; family Ruminococcaceae; genus HUN007. Next base: position 2,983 of record DCGK01000026.1, on the reverse strand, counting down.
TCTTTTACCGCTGTTGTCTTTGAGTGAACTGCGTCTTGCAATTTCTTTTTGAACAAGCATGAAAGTATCTTTGGAAATAATCGGTTCGTGGTTGTCTTCGATATAGTATTTAGGCATTTCGCCGTTATTGACTGCACGTTTTTTCTGGAGAAAATCGACCGTATATGTTTTCTGAAGCAGGGCATCGCCCATGTATTTTTCATTTATAAGTATTCGCCGGATAACTGAATCGTGCCATTTGGTATTTCCGCATACAGTCGGAATACCATCATTTTCAAGACCTTTTGCGATTTTCTGACAGCTGCTGCCGTTGAGGTACTCAAGGAAAATTCGTTTTACAATTTCAGCCTGTTCAGGATTGATGACAAGCTTTCCGTCTTCGTCTTTGTCGTAACCTAAGAACCCTGTTGTATTTATCATTAATTTACCCTGCTGAAAACGGTACTGCATTCCGAGCCGGACGTTCTGACTCAGTGATTCCGATTCCTGCTGGGCGAGGGAAGCCATTATTGTCAGAAGCACTTCGCCTTTAGTGTCCATTGTGTTTATGTTTTCTTTTTCAAAAAATACAGGAATGTTTTTCTCTTTCAGCATTCTGATGTAATTAAGGCAGTCAACTGTGTTTCGTGCAAAGCGGCTGATGGATTTGGTTAGTATCATATCAATTTTTCCGGCTTTGCAGTCATCAATCATTCTGTTGAACTCGTCACGGTTTCTGGTGGACAGAGCACTTATTCCGTCATCGGCATATATTTCAACCAGCTCCCATTCATTATTCCTGCTGATGTACTCAGTGTAATGTTCTTTCTGTGCTTCGTAGCTTGTGGCCTGTTCTTCCGTATCAGTTGAAACACGACAGTAGGCGGCAACCCTTGTTTTTTTGACAGGAACACTGGTGACCAGATTTCCCTTTTTAGGTTTTGCAGGAATGACAACAATATTTTTATTCATATGCGGCCTCCTTTATCAGTGAGTAAATGTACTGTGCGTTTTCAGCCGGCACAGTGTATATTTTTGATGCTTTGTCAAGTGTAAAACTATTCCGGACAGGCTTTATTTTTCTTTCAGGCTTCTTTTTGTTGATTGATGCTGCTCTCCTGTTCAGTTCTTCATTTGCAAGATTGAACAGGTCAGAGTCAACAATAGCAGGGTAGGAGTCGGTGCCTGCATATTTTCTTTGCCTGATTAAACGTTTTACTGATGAGTGCGTAAGCGGAAATCCGGCTCTTGCGGCTGATTCTTTTAGAGACAGACCTGAAGTATAATGCAGAAATATGTTTCTTATTTTGCCGGCTGTGTTTTCATCAATTAGTATTCTGCCGTCTTCTATGTAATAACCTGGTATCATATAATTTCCTCCATAAGTTCAAGACCACATTTTAAAACAAATGTAATCTGAGTCCTGCTGTTTACTTTAATGTGCTGAACAAATTCTGTGAAAATCTCAGGAATGAATTCATCCAGCATTTCGCTGCTTTCAGTAAATTTCAAAAGTTTCTCAGCTTCTCTGAGGGTATAGTTTTCTTCTGAATCCTTTTCTTCAAGTGCGCGTAGTTCTTTTTTGTATCCGGCTGCAATTTTCGACAGGCGGTTTATTTCCTGATTGTAAAATACAATATCGATAAGCTCCTGAGCACACAGCGTTGTAAGCTTATCCTTTTCTGCAGAAATATTATCAGCTCTCTGCTGAATAATAAGTATCTGTGCTGATATTTCAGCATTACTGCTCTTTCTTAGTTTGATGACATACGGTTCCAGAAGGATTTTCCTTGAAAAAATAAGTTTGTTGATCATGGTAGCAAAGGCATTTTTCAGAGCAGCGTCCTTCAGCGATTTCATACGGCATTTTTCCTTGTCCAGTATGTGAGTTTTACAGCTCCAGACAACATCTGATCCTTCATTAATTATCGCTCTTTTAAAATGAGAACCGCAGCTGCATGTTATTTTCCCTGAGAACGTATGGCGCTGAAGGTATTTATCTGTACCCTGACTGATGCTTTTTTGCTCAGCATTGAGAAGAAGTATCCTGTTTGCCTTTTCAAACACCTCGCGACTGATAATGGCTTCGTGATTATTTTCAACCAGATACATTTCAACCTCACCATTGTTGGTATGGCGGTGAAATCTGTCATCGGTATATGTTTTCTGATAAAGGCAGTCGCCCGTATAGCGTTCATTTTTGATAATGGAGCACACAGTAGTGGAATTCCATCTGCTGCTTCGTCTGGGAGGTATCTTTCGTTCATTAAGAATGCCTGCAATTTTATGCCCGCTGTATCCTGAAATAAACAGGCTGAATATTTCTGTAACTATTTTTGATTCATCAGGATGCGGTTTCAGACTGTGGTTTTCATCAATTAAGTAGCCGTAAGGGGCATAGCTCTGCTTATAAGTGCCGTTCATAAACGCTTTTTTAAATGACCACTTCAGATTTTCAGAAGTCGAATGTGATTCTTCTTCTGCAAGACTGCTGAGAATGGCGAGAATAAGCTCGCTGTCCATAGTTGCTGTATCGATGTTTTCTTTTTCAAAATAAACTGAAATACCAAGAGTGTTAAGCTCTCGGATAATGGAAATGCAGTCAACAGTGTTTCGTGCAAATCTGCTTATCGACTTTATTAAAATACGGTCTATACGTCCGTTTCTGCATTCATTCAGAAGTTTATGAAGACCGTTTCTGCATTCTGTACTTGTTGCAGATATACCTTCATCATAGAATATGCCGGCAAACTCCCAGCCGTTGATTTTTCTGATGTATTCTTCATAATGCTCTTTCTGCACACAAAGACTTTCGAGCTGGTCATCAAAGTCGGTTGAAACTCTGCAGTATGCAGCAACCCGCAGCTTTTGTATCTTCTGAACTGCGGTTTCAATTTTCGTTATTTTCATAAAAATCAGCCCTCCTTAGTGTGATATGTTACCTCTGAACCGACGTATTATCAAGCGTTTTAGGAAATAACTCCACATAAGCAGGGGAGAAAGA
>DCGK01000047.1:1206-20762 GCA_002315235.1 Ruminococcus sp. UBA1780 | reverse complement strand
GTGATTAAGGAAACACTGATTAAGTCTGGCGGAAATTATGCAAGCAGACTGTACGTCAAGTCGTCATACGTGATTTAATCAGTGGTTCCTTAAGTTTGTCAGGAAAAAACATCTTGAAATTTTTCCGGAAATTTGGCATAATATAAAGAGGTATTATCTTTCGGGGATATACGTAAAAATCATATCCGGACGGTCCGGAAAAATATATTTAAGGAACAGGAAGTAAATATTATGGATAATGCAGTTATACTTGCAGGCGGACAGGGCAAAAGAATGAAGGCAGACATGCCGAAGCCTCTCTTCAGGGTTCTTGGAGAACCGATGCTTGAATGGGTAATCGGAGCATGTGAAGGTGCTGATATAAAAAATCTCTGTGTAGTAAAGGGCTACATGGGCGAAATGATAGACGAATACCTTGGTGGCAGATATGAAACAGTGCTTCAGGCAGAGCGTCTCGGAACAGGTCATGCGGTTATGCAGGCTATACCGTTCCTTCAGAAAAATACTGACGGTAACACACTTGTTCTCTGCGGTGATGCTCCTTTCATTGACAGCAGAACAATCAGTGATTCACTCGAAATGCATAAAAAGGGCGGCAATGCCGTTACCGTAATTACAGCTGAACTTGACAATCCTTTCGGATACGGCAGAATCATCCGTACGGAAAACGGTATTTCATCCATCGTTGAGGAGAAGGACGCAACACCTGAACAGAAGATGATTAAGGAAATCAATTCAGGTGCATACTGGTTCAGAACAGCTGACCTTATTGAGTCTCTCGGACTTCTTACAACAGATAACTCACAGGGTGAGTACTATCTTACAGATACTATATATATTCTTCTTGAAAAGGGTAAAAAGGCTGATGCCTTTAAGTCAGAAAATCCTAACGTTGTTCTTGGTGCAAATGACCGTAAGGGACTGCTTATGCTCAATAAAACAGCACGTGAGGATATTATCAGCAGACATCTTGAAAACGGTGTCGAATTTACCTGTACAGACGGAATTACAATCGGACGTGACGTAGTTATCGGAGCAGGAACACAGATTCTTTCAGGTACTGTTCTCTCAGGAAAGACTGTTATCGGAACAGACTGCGTTATCGGACCTGACTGTATAATTGAAAACAGTACTGTAGGAAACGGAACAAAGCTCAACTATGTTCAGTGCTATGAGTCACGGATTGACAATAACGTAAAAATCGGACCTTTCGTTCAGGTCAGACCTGGCAGCCATATAAAGGACGGAGTAAAGATCGGTGACTTCGTTGAAGTAAAGAATTCTGTAATCGGTGAGGAAACAGCAGTTGCACACCTTACATATGTCGGTGACAGCGATGTCGGCGGATGTGTAAACTTCGGATGCGGTGTTGTAACAGTAAACTATGACGGTGAAAAGAAGAGCAGATGTACAATTGAAGACAATGCATTTATCGGATGCAACACAAACCTTATTGCTCCTGTAAAGGTAGGAAAGGGTGCATATACGGCAGCCGGTTCAACTATCACAAAGGATGTTCCTGCGGATGCACTCGCTATCGAACGCGGTGAAACAAGAACAGTTGAAGGTTACGCAGCAAGAAAGCTCAGAAACAGAAAGAAAAAATAATCGGAGTGTACAGCACATGGGAATAATGGATCTTTTCAGCCAGATTTCAAAGGAAACAATGACCGGTCCTGTTGAATATATAATAGTCGGACTTGGAAATCCCGGTACTCAGTACCAGAATACAAGACATAACGCCGGTTTTATGGCAATCGATACAATTGCTGAAAAATTCAGCGCCGATGTAAAAAAGATAAAATTCAAATCGCTCTGCGGTGAATGTACAATATCGGGGAAAAAGTGCCTTCTTATGAAGCCGTCCACATATATGAACAACAGTGGTGAGGCGGTTGTTGAAGCAATGAATTTCTACAAGACGGATATTGAACATGTAATTGTTCTGTATGATGATATTTCACTTGAACCTTCCAGGCTCCGGATCAGAAGAAAGGGCAGCGACGGAGGCCATAACGGTATAAAGAGCATCATTTATCTGACGGGTGAAGATACATTTCCGCGTGTCAAAATAGGCGTTGGAAAAAAGCCTCATCCGCAGTACAATCTCGCAGACTGGGTTCTTTCGAACTTTAAATCTGAGGAAATTCCGCTTCTGAAGGAAGCATGCAGCAATGCAGCTGAAGCAGTGGAGCTTATAACAGGCGGAAAAATCAACGACGCAATGAATAAATTTAACTGATGTGAGGAATAACATTGAATATTTTTCAGCAGAGCTTTCGTGAGCTTTCCGGATACAGAGAGCTTGAAAGCTGTTTTCGCGACGGCATAACACCGGTATGTGTCACCGGACTTGCACAGATTCACAAGGCGCAGCTGCTGCTTGCATTTTCAGAGCAGCGCACAGCGCTTGTAATAACAGATGATGACAACTCAGCCCGCAGGCTTGCAGAGGACATCAATGAAATGTCCTCCGCAGAGACTGCGGTCTATTTTCCGTCCCGTGAATATGTAGTTCATGCGATGGAGGGTATTTCCCGTGAATATGAACATGTAAGACTCGGGGTTCTTTCGAAAATAATTAACAGAGAATGCAGGATAGTAACTGCAGGGGCAGAGGCTGTTATGCAGTATGTTCCTCCGGTTTCTGCTGTCAGGGAACGTTCTTTTTCCATAAAGACCGGCACAGAGGCAGACCTCAGGGAAATTGTTGAGAAGCTTGTTATGTGCGGATATACCAGATGTGACAGTATAGAAGGCTTTTCACAGTTTTCCGTACGAGGCTCAATTCTTGATATTTATTCGCCGCAGGCACCTGCTCCTTACAGAATAGAATTCTGGGGCGATGATGTTGACAGCATAAGCTATTTTGATCCTGAAACGCAGAGAAGAAACGAACGGCTGGACGAAGTAACCATTATTCCTTCGCGTGAAATGATATATGACCCTGCTGTTCTTGCCGGGCTTATTGAGAAGACGGTAAAGCAGTCCCGTTCGAAAAATGCGGAAAAATTCGCTGAGAAGGCTGCAGGTGACATTGAAAAGCTTCGTCAGGGAATAATGATTGAAAATTCGGACAAATATCTTAACATTGTTTATCCGGAAAATTCTTCACTGTTTGACTACATTGACGGCGATGTCTACTTTAACGAAATCAGTCATATTCTTAACCGTGTAAAGGGAATACAGGGACAGTATGCTGAAGATATAAAGCTTATGCTTGAGGACGGACTTATGATTCGTCCGCTGTGCAGTCAGTACATGGATTTCCAGCAGCTGACTGAAGGACTGAAGGACAGGGAATGCGTTTATCTCAGTACATTTTTCAGCGGAGCCGACAGAGTGCAGTATCATCAGATTGTAAGCTTTGAAGCCGTTCAGACTTCAACCTGGGGCGGCGAAATGCGTCAGCTCGAGGAGGATCTGCGTTCATATACTGACAATGACTACAGGGTTATACTTCTTGCCGGAAGCGAAAAAACACTTCCTATTATTGCGGATGATCTCAGGGAGAGCGGCTTCAGGGTAAACATAGTTAGCGAAAATACTGTTCCTGAAAAGGGTACGGTTATGCTTATGAGCGGAAGCCTTACTGCAGGTTTTGATTATCCGGAAATCAGATATGCTCTTATTTCACAGACAAGAGCGGCAGGCGCAAGAAGGAAAAAACTCAAAAACAGCAAAATCGGCAAGGAAATACGCGGGCTGGCTGACATTGTTCCGGGCGATCTGGTTGTGCATGCACTTCATGGAATAGGACGTTTTGCAGGAATAAGAAAGCTTGAACTTGAGGGTATTACCAAAGATTATCTGACCATACAGTATGCCGGCAAGGACGTTTTATATGTGCCTGTCACACAGCTGGATATGGTTTCAAAATATATAGGCGGACACGATGATGCAGGGGTTAAGCTCAACAAGCTTTCCTCTGATGAATGGCAGAAAAAGAGAAATAACGTCAAGCGTGCAGTAAAGGACATGGCAGCAGAGCTTATTGCTCTGTATGCAAAGCGCCAGCAGACAGAAGGCTTTTCTTTTTCTTCTGATGATGAAATGCAGCGTGACTTTGAAAACAGATTTCCGTTTGTTGAAACAAATGACCAGCTTCAGTGTATTTCGGAAATAAAATCTGATATGGAAAAAAGCAGTCCTATGGACAGGCTGCTCTGTGGCGATGTCGGATTCGGAAAAACTGAGGTTGCATTCCGTGCCGCATTCAAATGTATGGGTGACGGGAAGCAGTGTGCACTGCTTGCTCCTACCACGGTTCTTGCATGGCAGCATTATCAGACTGCTCTCAGGAGATTTGAACATTTTCCTGTAAAAATAGAACTCCTTTCAAGATTCAGAACTCCGGCACAGCAGAAAGAAATTCTGAAGGAGCTTAAAGCAGGAAAAATTGATATGATTATCGGAACCCACCGTCTTGTACAGAAGGACGTAAAGTTCAGGGATCTTGGTCTTGCGATTATAGATGAGGAACAGCGTTTCGGAATTTCCCATAAGGAAAAATTCAAGGAGAATTTTATCGGAGTTGACGTTCTGACACTTTCTGCAACGCCTATTCCGAGAACTCTTAATATGGCTATGAGTGGTATCCGTGACATGTCAGTTATCGAAGAGCCTCCGCAGGACCGTCATCCGGTTCAGACGTATGTAATAGAACATAATGATGCGGTACTTGTTCAGGCAATAGCAAGGGAGCTTAAACGCGGCGGACAGGTTTACTATATACACAACAGGGTTGAAACAATAGCAGCCCGTGCAGCAAAGCTTCATGAGATGCTGCCGGATGCAAGAATTACCTATGCCCACGGCCAGATGACCGAGACAGAAATGTCAGAAAGATGGCGTCAGCTTCTTGACCACGAAGTAGATATACTTGTTTCCACGACAATTATTGAAACAGGTGTTGATGTTCCAAATGTAAACACTCTTATCATTGAGGATTCAGACAGATTCGGTCTTTCCCAGCTGTACCAGCTCAGAGGCCGTGTAGGACGTTCAAACCGAAGGGCGTATGCATATTTCACTTTCAGAAGAGGTAAGGTTCTCAATGAGATTGCTGCAAAACGACTTGAGGCGATAAGGGAATTCACCCAGTTCGGAAGCGGATTCANNAACCTCCGCAGGACAGATATCCTGTTCAGACCTATGTTATTGAGTACAACGTGGGAACGCTTGTTCAGGCGATAATGAGAGAGCTTCGCAGAGGCGGACAGGTCTACTATATCCACAATCGTGTTGAGACTATTCTCGGCTGTGCAGAGCGTCTGCACCAGCTTATTCCTGAAGCAAGAATTGCCGTTGCTCACGGAAGAATGAACGAGGAGGAAATGTCAGATATATGGCAGCAGCTTGTTGAGCATGAGATAGATATCCTCGTCTGCACAACCATCATCGAGACAGGCGTTGACGTGCCGAATGTAAACACGCTAATCATCGAGGATTCAGACCGCTTCGGACTTTCTCAGCTTTACCAGCTTCGTGGACGTGTAGGACGCTCCAACAGGAGAGGATATGCGTACTTTACATATAAGCGTGACAAGGTTCTGACCGAAATCGCAACAAAGCGTCTTAACGCAATGAGAGAGTTCACCCAGTTCGGAAGCGGATTCAGAATTGCGCTCCGTGACCTGGAAATCAGAGGAGCCGGAAGTATCCTCAGCGGCAAGCAGCACGGACATATCGAGACCGTCGGATATGACATGTATATTAAGCTTCTTTCCGAGGCTATAGCTGAAGAACGAGGCGAAACACCTGAGAAGGCCAGCGACTGCGTTGTTGATATTCAGATAAATGCGCATATTCCGGAGGATTATATCGAGAGTCTTGCCCAGCGAATTGACGCCTACAAAAAGATTGCCGTTATATCCACGAAGGAGGACAGTATCGAGCTTATCGATGAATTTATCGACAGATACGGCGATCCTCCGAAGGCGATTCTCGGTCTGATAAGTGTATCACTTCTGCGAAATACGGCTGCAAAGCTTGGAATAACGGAGATTACACAGAGAAACGGAAATCTTCTGTTCTATACAGTCTCACCTGAAATGTCGCAGATAAAGGCGCTTTCAGCAGCATATAAGGGGCGTGTTATGTTCAACAGCCTTGCGAAACCATATATCAGCGTTAAGCTGGAAAAAAATCAGAAGCCTGAGAAGCTTATTGAGGATGTAATTGAAATAATGCGCAGTTCAGCAGAGAGCGGTACCGGAGACACAGCTTCTGCGGCAGAAAGCTGATATATACGGTTTTTGTATAAATTACATATGGATTTTTAAATACAATAGTGCTAAAATATACGCATAAACTTTATTCATCAAGGATGAAAGGATAGGAATTGATATATGAAAAAAAAGCTTATTTCAGTACTGGCGGTGTGTGCAGCTGCGTTTTCAGTAACTTCATGCGGCAGTACCGGTATTTCTGAAGACACTTCAGTTGCTGAAAATGATACAGCAGCAGTTACATCTGCACCGGAAGAAGCGGAAGCAACAGCTGAAACTACCGAAGAGGAACTTGTTGAGCCTGATTATCCGGTGTTTACACCTGACGTTAATGCCATAACATTCAATGACAGTGATGACCTTTTTACAGCACACTGCATGGCTCAGAAGAATTTTGAAAATGACGAATCAAACTGTAAGCTCTCAGTAGCTGAGTACAAAGGCGAAAGACAGCTTAAGATTGAGATTCTTGATTATGACAATGAAAAATACATGTACAAGACCCCAAAGATTGTATTTGACATGGACGAGCTTGTAGGTGCGGAAAATCTCAGTAAGGTAAAGAGCTTCACCTGTGACATAACACAGGTTGCTGTCGGCGAATTCAAAGGCGACGACGGTGAAATGATGCTTGTTCCCGGCAATCTTATGGGTACTTTCGGTTCAAATGTCGGCGAGGAGTCAGAATGGTACCAGCCTGCCGGCTCAGCAAACGAATATGCCACAGCCGAATGGAATTTTGAGTGGGAACACATAAATGTTGAAGGTAAATGGCTGCTTAAGGGATTTGCTGACGGAAATACAGAATCAACACTTGTATTTATGAGATGGAGTATTCCGAATCAGGCAGATGTATATATTGACAATATCACGTTCTACGATGAAGACGGAAATTCAATTCCGATAGCATATAAGCCTGGTGAAGCATCAGAGGATGCGGAGGAAGCTGAAACAGAGGCGGCAGAGACAGAAGAGGAAACAGCTGCTGAGGAACAGTAAGCTTTACAGTTTACAGAGGAGGACAGAAAACTTGGGTTCGGAAAACAGTAAATGCCCTAACTGCAGCGGGATTCTGGAATACAGAGCGGATTACAGAAAGTTCGGCTGTAAAAGCTGTCAGAGTTTTTTTACTGACGAACAGATCAGAATAATGTTCAAGGGTAAGAACAGACCAGGTGTATCACATCAGAGCAGTACGGATGAAAGAACAGAAGAGTTCTGCCGTGGCAGTCTTTACCGCTGCACGGAGTGCGGTGCAGAGATTGTAACAGCATTCGGCAAAAAGACAGAACACTGCTTTTTCTGCGGCGGGACGCCTGAAAAGCAGAATGAGCTTCCTGCGGATTACATCCCTGAAGGGATTGTTCCCTTTGAGATAACGAGGGAGAAGGCAGCGGAGATAATAACAGAAAATACTGCATTGTACAGATTCAGGCCTTCTGATCTGATACCGCGTGAAGGGCTTGCTGATAAGCTTTCCGGTATATATATTCCTTTATGGATGGCTGACTGCAGTGTCAGTGTCAGGATGAACGGAACAGGAAAATCTGTAAAAAGATGGACTCACGGCGCGTACAGCTATACTGAAACCAAAGAGTTTGCCGCTGAGAGAAAAGGTGATGCAGAGTATTTCAGCGTGCCGTCTGATGCTACAGGAAAGCTTAGCGGTGAACTGAAGTATTTCCTCGGAGACTATAACTTCAGCAGACTAAGAAAATTTGAGCCATCTGATCTTCTTACACATCCGGCGGAATACAGCAGTGCCGATACAGGGGAAGCCTTCAGGTATATTCGTACCAAGGTAACGGACAGTGTGAGAAGTGCACTGGAAAAATCAGTTTCCGGTTATTCAGAATTCAGTGTTCAGAATGAAAATATTGATATTCTCGGTGCTGAGTGGAACTGTGCTCTTGTTCCTGTGTGGTTTCTTACTTATAATCACTGCGGCAGAACAGTAAGGTTTATCGTGAACGGACAGAACGGGAAGTTTGTCGGAAAAGTTCCTCTTTCTGTTAAAAAGCTTGCGGTTTCCGGAGTGCTTGCAGCATTCGGTATTACTGCGGTGTACAGACTTGCAGAGCTGATAACCGGATTTGCAGGACCGGCATCAGAGAGCGGTTATTTTTTCAGAAGCACAGGTATCGGTATTGCTGCAGGTCTGGCTGCGGCAGCAGTGCTGTGTTTCGTTGTCAGCAGAAAATACAAGCCCTCTTTCGAAGCTGAAACTGACACCTGTGCAGGTGACGGGGAAACATCATTTACTACAAAGCTCGACCGGTATGTCAGACAGTATACCACAAAGGTCAAGGCAGAAAATCCTGAAAATTCATGATTTACGAGGGTTTTCATCAGACCTGTGTTAAAAAAGTGTCGGGTGAATATCGTACCGACTGTATACGAACAGGGAGAATGTGACAGACATCACATTCTCCCTGATTTTTTTATTATATCGGAAAAAGTTTCGACAATATAGTCGATATCATCCTCAGTATTGTTTTCATCAACTGAAAATCGTAAGGAACCCTTTATCAGCTCATTACTTACATTCATGGCTTTAAGAACGTGTGACGGTTCTGAGTTTCCTGAAGTGCATGCAGATCCGGCCGAAGCACATATTCCTTTAAGATCCATCATGAGCAGCAGCTTTTCTCCGTCAGCGTTTTTTACTGATACACTGCTGTGTCCCGGAAGCCTGTCTGCACCTGATCCGTTTATCTGTACTCCCTCAGTCTGGAGCAGCCCTTTTTCAAGTCTGTTTCTGAGAGAAGTGATATATTCGATACGTTCATTCATGTCAGGCCAGAGATCAGACACAGCCTGACCGAGACCGGCTATTGCTGCTGTGTTTTCAGTTCCCGGACGCATTCCGCTTTCCTGTGCGCCTCCGGACATCAGCTGTGAAACCGGAGTGCCTTTTTTTATATACAGAACGCCTGAACCACTGGGACCGTGAAATTTGTGGCCGGACATTGAGAGAAGATCTGCGTTCAGTTCCCGGACATTTATCTGTACATACGGTACTGCCTGAACAGCGTCCGTGTGGAAAAGAACGCCCTTTTCCGCGCAGATTCTGCCTGTTTCATATACCGGCTGAATTACGCCTGTTTCGTTGTTGGCGTACATAACGGAAACCAGAGCGGTTCTGTCTGTGATGGCTTTTCTGACATCTTCGGGATTGATGACTCCGTCGCTGTTTACAGGAATATATGTAATCTCAGCGCCTTCTTTTTTCAGCGCTTCACATGTGTGCAGAACTGCGTGGTGCTCGACGGCAGTTGTTATGATATGATTTTTGCCGGTTTTGCGCAGAGCACTGAAAACTCCGCGTATAGCCCAGTTATCAGATTCTGTTCCTCCGCCTGTGAAAAATATTTCCGACGGATCACAGCCGAGATACAGAGCGGTTTTTTCGCGGGCTGTTTCAACTGCTCTTCTTGCTTTTCGCCCTGCGCTGTGAACAGCAGATGCATTTCCGAAATTATCAGTCAGATACGGCATCATGGCATCCAGAACGCTTCGTGAAATGCGTGTGGAAGCAGCATTGTCTGCGTATATGAATTTCTTTTCCATAAAATTTTCTCCTACCTGCTGAAAAGATCGCGCTGAATTACAGCCAGCTCGTCACAGCGTTCATTTTCGGGGTGACCGTTGTGACCTCTTACCCAGACAAATTCAACATTATGTTTTTTCAGAAGCGGAAGCAGCTGCTGCCAGAGTTCAGCATTAGGAACCGGCTGATTTTTTTCCTTAATCCAGTTCTTTTTTGCCCAGCCGTAAACCCAGCCCTTTGTAACACTGTTTACCACATACTGGCTGTCGGTGGTAAGAGTAACACTGCATGGTTCCTTAAGTGCATCAAGTGATTTAATTACTGCTGTAAGTTCCATCCGGTTGTTTGTTGTATGTGCATCTCCGCCGGAAAGCTCCTTTTCATGTTCACCGTATCTGAGGATTGCTCCCCAGCCTCCCGGTCCGGGATTTCCGCTGCATGCACCGTCTGTAAATATCTGTACCTGTTTCATAAAATTATTTTTTCTCCAAATTCAGTATATTATTATTATATATCATCTCAAAAATTTGTTCAAGTTGTTTTTAATTAGGGATTGAATCCGGATTAATTATATGCTATAATTAATTTAAAGTAAACGATTACTTAATTTCAGATAAATTTAATAGAATTCTGATTTAATCAGTGTTTTCTTAATTCGGGTGAAAGGATGTATAAATATGAAATTTTCAAGAATTATAAGTGCGGTATCGGCCCTTGTACTTACTGCAGGAGTATCTGTAATTCCCGGTTCATTTACTTCAGCAGACAGTGCGGCTGCTGCAGACAACAGCGTAATTTACGAATTTGAGGACGGAAAGACTGAGGGCGGTAAAATATATTCAGACGGAGCTTCGGGGGTTGATATGAGTGACTGGCCTGAAGGCACTGATTTAAGCGGATTTTCCGGAAAGGGATTTGCATATCTTGACCAGAAGGGCACTACTGTAAGTGTTGAGGTTGATATGCCTGAAGCCGGACTTTACGAGCTTACCGTAGGATACTGCGAACCGAGCGATCCGAACAAGAAGGTTCAGTATCTTAACATCAACGGTTCCAACCAGGGTGAGCTTACATGTCCTTACACTCCTAAGTTTGCTGAAACATCAGGCGGAGTTGTAAATCTTAAAAAAGGAAAAAACACAATTGAGTTCAGGGCTTACTGGGGCTATACCTTCTTTGACTATATTAAACTTAAGCCTGCGAGTGAAAAGCTTACAAAGCTTTCACCGACATCAAAGCTTTCAAATCCTAACGCTTCGGAATCAACAAAGAGACTTTACAAGTATCTTACAGATGTTTACGGAAAGCATATTATTTCAGGACAGCAGGAATACTGCGGTGACCATAACTATAATCTCTGGAACAGCCCTGATGTATTTATCAAGGACAATGAAGCGGAGTTTGACTATATTAAGGAACAGACAGGGAAAACTCCTGCTATCAGGGGAATAGATTTTCTGGCGTACAATTCAACAACCGAATGGAGAGACCACGCCCCTGAAAGAGCTATCGAGTGGACTAACAAATACAAGGGTATTGCGACGGTAACATGGCACTGGAGTGTTCCTCTTGAAAAGGGAAGCGACGATGCAGCGTTCTACGTAAAATCAGCAAATCCTGTGTATACAACATTCAGTGCTAAAAATGCCGTTAAGGAAGGTACATGGGAGCATGAAAAGGTTCTTGAGGATATTAAGGTCCTTGCAGCTGAAATGCAGAAGCTTAAGGAAGCAGACGTTCCGATTCTCTGGAGACCTCTTCACGAAGCTGAAGGTGCATGGTTCTGGTGGGGTGCTGAAGGCCCTGAAGCATGCAAGGCACTTTACAGACTTCTGTATGATCAGCTCACAAACGAATACGGCCTTGACAATCTTATCTGGATATGGACAGGTTCAACTTCACCTGCAGCTTCCGAATGGTATCCGGGCGATGACGTAGTTGATATGATTGGATACGACAAGTACAATGCAGCTGACGGTCAGCCAAACCTCAGTTCAATAGCATCAACCTTCTACAGCCTTGTTCAGAGTACAGACGGCGAAAAGATGGTTGCCATGACTGAAAACGACAGTATACCTTCACTTGAAAATCTTCAGAATGACAAGGCTGCATGGCTTTATTTCTGTCCGTGGTATATGAATTACCTTACAAGTGAGCAGAACAACCCTGTTAAAAATCTCATCGAAATCTACAAAAGTGATTACTGTATTACACTGGATGAACTTCCTGATCTGAAAAAATACCCTCTTGACGGTGCCGGCAGTCCGGAGCCTGCTGTAACATCTCCTGCTGTTACCGATAAGACACCCTCATCCACTACTGAGAAGGTTCCTGAAGTTACTGAAAAAAATCCTGAAGTAACTGAACCGGCTGTCTCAGTACCACAGGAAAGCGGTAAGATCATTTACGGTGATGTAAACGGAGACGGAAAGGTAGATATAACAGATATTTCAAAGATGTCACTTATGCTGGTTGACAAGACAGAGTTTAAGGGTGACCAGAAAACAAGATCTGACGTTGACGGTGATAATGAAGTATCTCTTGCTGACCTTGCATCTGTAAAGCAGTTCGTATCAAAGGTAATTACTCATCTTGGTCCGGACAAATAATGACATTATCGGTAACGTATTTACCAGTACTTTACACACAAATTTAATACAGCAAATAACCCCGCCTTTCAGAATAAGGCGGGGTTATTTGCTGTGACGAAAAAAGGACCGGCAGAAAATGCCGGTCCTCTGTATACGTTAAATAATCAGATTATAACAACACAGAGCTTTGAATTACCTGATAACTCTGACTCTGATTACATTTTCAACTGCTTCAATTTTGCTTACTGTATCAGCGTCAACAGACTTGCCTGTTGCATCGATTACTGTGTAAGCAAAGTCCTTCTTGCTGTTGCTGAGCATGTTTTCAATGTTGATGCCTGCAGCACCGAGTGTTGAAGTAATCTTTGAGATTGTGTCAGGAACGTTTCTGTGAATGATACAGATCTTTTCACCTGTAGCAACCATTTCTGCGTTAGGAAGGTTTACAGAGTTTCTGATATTACCGTTTTCAATATAGTCGATAAGTTCTTCAGCTGCCATAACAGCACAGTTGTCTTCGCTTTCAGGTGTTGAAGCACCGAGGTGAGGAAGAGCAACAACGTTCTTAACACCGATAACTTCAGCGTTAGGGAAATCTGTTACATAGCATGCAACCTTGCCGCTTTCAAGAGCAGAGAGAATTGCAGGGGTATCAACGAGCTCGCCTCTTGCAAAGTTGAGGATTCTTACTCCGTCCTTCATTGAAGCGATTGCATCAGCGTTTACAAAGCCCTTTGTATCGTTGTTGTAAGGAACATGGATTGTGAGATAGTCACAAGCTTCAAATACGTCCTTCTGTGTCGGAACAACAGTAACCTTTCTTGAAAGCTTGAGAGCAGCGTTTACAGAAAGGAACGGGTCAGTACCAACAACCTTCATGCCGAGAGATACAGCAGCGTTTGCAACGAGAATACCGATAGCACCGAGACCGATGATACCGAGTGTCTTGCCCTGAATTTCAGGACCGGCAAACTGTGACTTGCCTTTTTCAACAAGCTTTCCAACCTGGTCGCCTTCGTTCTTGAGTGAAGGTACCCATGCAAGAGCATCAGCAACCTTTCTTGAAGCGAGGAGAAGACCTGCGATAACGAGTTCCTTAACAGCGTTTGCGTTTGCACCAGGAGTGTTGAATACGCAGATACCCTGTTCAGCGCACTTTTCAACAGGAATGTTGTTTACGCCTGCACCTGCTCTTGCAATTGCAAGAAGGTTTGAACCGAATTCCATGTCGTGCATAGCAGCTGAACGAACCATGATTGCGTCTGGATTTGCCTGTTCATCAGCAATAGCGTACTTTGTCTTGTCAAATACGTCTGTACCGCATGAAGCGATTTTATTTAAAGTCTGAATATTGTACATGATATCCTCCGGATTGATTAAGCATTTTCCTGCTCAAATTTTTTCATGAATTCAACGAGCTTTTCAACGCCTTCGATTGGCATAGCGTTGTAGATTGAAGCACGCATACCGCCAACTGAACGGTGTCCCTTGAGGTTTTCAAAACCTGCAGCCTTTGATTCCTTAACAAACTTTGCATCGAGTTCTTCGTTGCCTGTGATGAAAGGAACGTTCATGAGTGATCTGTCTTTGCCCTGAACTGTAGCCTTGAAGAGCTTGCTCTGGTCAAGGAAGTTGTAGAGGATTGCAGCCTTCTTTTCGTTGTGAGCCTTCATAGCCTCAAGACCGCCCATCTTCTTGATCCACTTGAATACCTTGCCGCAAACATAGATGCCGTAGCATGGAGGTGTGTTGTAAAGTGAGTCATTGTCAGCCTGTATCTTCCAGTTCATCATTGTAGGAGTCTGCTTGAATGCAGGACCTTCAGCGATGAGGTCTTCACGTACGATAACAATCTGTACGCCTGAAGGACCAACGTTCTTCTGAACACCGCCGTAGATAACGCCGTACTTTGTTACGTCAACAGGTTCTGAAAGGAAGCATGAGCTTACGTCAGCAACGAGTTCTCTGCCCTTTGTGTTCGGGAGTTCAGCGAACTTTGTACCGTAGATAGTGTTGTTTTCGCAGATATAAACGTAGTCTGCATCATCCGGAATATCGAGATCTGAACAATCAGGAATGTATGAGAATGTCTTGTCAGCTGATGAAGCAACTGCAACTGCTTCGCCGTACATCTGTGCTTCCTGGTAAGCCTTCTTAGCCCACTGGCCTGTGATGATGTAAGCTGCCTTGCCCTTCTTCATAAGGTTCATAGGAACACCTGCGAAGAGAAGTGAAGCGCCGCCCTGAAGGAAAATAACCTTGTAGTTGTCAGGGATGTTCATGAGATCACGAAGATCCTGTTCAGCTTCCTTGATGATTGTGTCATAAACCTTTGAACGATGTGACATTTCCATTACGGACATGCCGCTGCCCTTGTAATCAAACATTTCGTCTGCACATTCTTTGAGAACTTCTTCTGGAAGAACAGCCGGACCTGCACTGAAGTTATAAACTCTGTTCATTGTAAATTGACCTCCATATAATTTATATTATTGGTTATAATATTAATTTAAGTATATCAGTAAATATATTATAGATATTATACACATATAATATTATATTCTTTTTAATATGATAAGTCAATAATCTGACCTGAAAATTGTATATATAAATGTGTTAGTCAGCTGCTTTGCCGCTTTAATATGTTAAAATTGATAGTTTGGCGTTGCATGGCAGAAAAACAGGGGACTGCCGGTACGGCAGTCCCCTGAAATTATCATGTTATCTGTTACAGTAACCGCAGTAAAGATACTGCGCTCACCATATATGCTTACGGTCTTGGCTTAGCGCATTCAGAACAGAATTTGCCTGTGTTTACAGTGCCGCATTCACATGTCCAGTCAGCTGAAGGCTTAGGCTTGGCACATTCAGAACAGAACTTTCCTGTGTTTACAGTACCGCATTCACATGTCCATGAACCTGCCGGAGCCGGCTTTGGCTTAGCGCATTCAGAGCAGAACTTTCCTGTGTTTACAGTGCCGCATTCACATGTCCATGAACCTGCAGAAGGTGCAGTCTGCTGAGCTGCTGCAGCCTGCTGCTGACCCATATTGAAAAGGTTCTGTGCGTTGATTCCGCCTGCCTGAGCAGCCATGTTCATTCCCATGAATCCTGTCATTGCACCTGCAGAGTTGTTTGCTGCGTCAACTGTTGCCTGAGCCTGTGCCTGAGCAAGAGCACCTGCAGCAAATGCAGCGTTTGAGTACATTGTTGTTTCCTGAAGCTTCTGAATCTTTGCGATATCAGCATCAGGAATTCTGCATGTTGTGATAGCTACAGAAGCAATTGAAATACCTCTGAGGTTTGCCCACTTTTCAGCGAGAGCTTCGTTCAGCGCGTCTGTAAGCTCAGGTGTGTGTGCGCCTATTTCTGTAGGATCAATCTTTAAAGCTGAGAGCTTTCCGAATGCAGGAATAAGAGCAGCTACGAATTCTGCCTTGAGCTGAGTGTTGATTTCTGAACGGTCGAATGAATGTGAAACGTTTCCGCATACATTTTTGTAGAAAAGTGCCGGGTTTGAAATGAAATATGTATATGAACCTGAACACTGTACTGTTGTTGTGAGCTTGAATCCGAGATCCTTGTCTTCAACCTTAAACGGAACAGGTGAAGGAGTGCCGAACAGATTGTTCTTTACTTCCTTGATGTTCATGTAGTAAACCCACTGTGACTTGCCTGTATCACCGCCGAAGGCTATACGTCTGCCCATTGTCTTGAATGTTTCCTTGATTCCCTGTCCGAGATTTCCGGAGAACAGACCGATTTCACTTGACTGGTCAAACTTGTATGCGCCGGGAACTGTACAGTAGTCGAGGACCATTCCGTCTTCAACGATAACCATGCACTGTCCGTCTGCAACAGCTATTACGCTGTCCTTGGTAATGATGTCTTCGTTTCCTTTATTGTGATTTCCTTTGCTGTGATGTCTGACGCCCTTTGCGAAAAGAATGTCATCAGAAAGTGAATCGCAGCTTATGTACTCGAGCCACTGATCTCTCATTGTGCTTGATACAGCACCTGCAACTGCCTGAATAAGTCCCATAGTTTATTAACTCCCTTCAAAAATAAGATATCATAAAACATAATGATATAATTGATTTTCTCATGTCCTTTTATTTTCGAACATATATAAATAATACCCTAAAAAGGATTCTTCGTCAATATCTGAAACAGAACAAAAAACAGAATTTTTCGTTTGATGTAAAAGCACTTGTAAAATCAGCGGTAATAATGTATAATGAAATTGTATGCGTTCATGCAATATTATTTTCAGGAGGTTACTGATGGAAAAGACAGCTAAGCCTGCAGTACAGGCTAAATCAGGTGTCTGGGAAAAGACTAGAAAATGGCTGTATAAAAACAGATTCTATATATACGCATTTTTTATTCCTTTTCTTCTGATGGCACTTGCATACGGACTTTTTGATGTTTACCCGCTGGGAAATATCATGGGAACCAATTACGAATCCATTCCAAAGAGAAAGGCTGCCCATGACGGTGCGGTTCTTGTACTTGACCTTAACGGTCAGTATGTTTATTATTTTGAAGCACTCAGAGATGCACTCTGGGGTGACGGAAGCATATTCTACAACTGGTCAAGAAATCTTTCCGGTGAGTTTATGGGTATTATCGGCTACTACCTTGCCAGCCCGTTCACACTGATAGTTATGCTGCTTCCGAGAACAATGCTTCTTGAGAGCCTTCTCCTGATGCAGCTCTCAAAACTCGGTGCGATAGGAGTGACATTCAGCTACTATCTCCAGCATTCGAAGAAAATGAAACCGCTTCATTCACTTGTTTTCTCCACAGCATTTGCACTCTGTGCCTATGCGGTTATTCAGCTTATGGATCCGATGTGGATTGACGGTCTTATTCTTCTTCCGATGATTGCACTCGGAATTGAATATCTTGTTGATAAAAAATACAGAGCAAACTACATAATCGCACTTGCTGTTATGTTTGTGGCAAACTTCTATATTGGATTTATGCTGGCAATTTTCAGTGTAATCTATTTCCTTTACTACAATTTCCTCGGAACAGAAAAGGAAAACATCACTGTCAGAGAACATCTGTTTACAGCACTTCGCTTCGGCTACTGTTCAGTTATCGCCGGCATGTGCGCTGCATTCATGATTCTTCCGGTATACAAATCCCTCAGCCTCGGCAAGTTTGAATTTACAACTCCGGACTATTCAGTTCATCTGCAGTTCGATTCAGTTGACATTATATCAAAGCTTCTTCCGTGCAGCTATGATACAGTAAGAAACGAAGGACTTCCTGAAATCTACTGCGGAACAATATCAATTCTTCTCCTGCCTCTTTTCTATTTAAACGGAAAGATCAGCAGCAGACGCAAGACAGGATATTCACTTCTTCTTGCAGTGCTGTTTTTCAGCATGTATATCAAGCCTGTTGATATGATGTGGCACGGCGGTCAGGTACCTAACTGGCTTCCTTACAGATATTCATTCATAATGTCATTTGTAATTCTTTCA
Source organism: Ruminococcus sp. UBA1780 (assembly GCA_002315235.1). Taxonomy (GTDB): domain Bacteria; phylum Bacillota; class Clostridia; order Oscillospirales; family Ruminococcaceae; genus HUN007. The sequence goes on along the minus strand of DCGK01000047.1, from coordinate 2,896 downwards.
ATGGGTGCGGAATGCTTTGAAAAGCTTGACGGAATAAAGCCGGGTTCAGTCGGAGGTACATTTGCAGGAATTCTTGCTTATCTCCTTGTTGCAGAGAAGGTATTCAAATACGAAAACATAGAGGTTCTCAACGGTCTCTGGTTTACAGCCGGATGCGTACTCTGTTTTTCAATTCTTGTTTCCGCTTTAAGGGAAAGCAAAAACTCCAGAGCTATTCCGATTACAATTATCGTAATGCTTTCAGGTGAGCTTCTTCTCAGTACATTCGAGACACTCAAGGATATTGATGAAGACGTTATTTACAGTATGCGTTCATCATATTATAATTATGTTGAAGCAGGCCGTGCTGCTGTTGATGATATGGAAGCAACGGACAGCGGTCTTTACCGTTCTGAAAAGGTTGCACAGACAAATCCTCTCAGAAGAACAGTTAATGACGATATTGCATTCGGACTCAAGGGTATTACTCACTCAAGCTCCGTAATGAATGCAAAGATAATCAAGACAATCGGTAATCTCGGATACGTAAGCCGCGGACACTATACAAGATACGAAGGAAATACGCCTCTTACAGATTCGATTCTCGGTATCAAGTATGTTCTTGACACAAACAACACAGGGGTTTCTGATATGTATGAGTACCAGAGATCAACTGTTACCGAACACAGTGACGGAAAGACCACACAGATTGACCGTTATATCAACCCTTATGCTCTTCCTGTCGGATACATGGTAAGTTCAGATATTCTTAATGTTGATATTGACACCGGAAATCCTTTTGAAAATCAGAATAACCTTCTCTGCGCCATGACCGGACAGAGCGGAAAAAAATACTTCAAGAGACTTGATTTCTCACAGGAACCAAGATACAGAAACGTAACATTTGAAAATTCAGGAAACCAGACAAAGTATACTGCAGACAAGAGCGCAAATGACTGGACAATTGACTATTTTGTGCATGCAAAGACAAATGATACGGTTTATGCGTATTTCCCGGCAACATACGAAAAGAAGGTTAATCTCTGGGCCGGAGAATGGGATGATGAACTCGGCGATTATGAGTATCCTGATTTTATTAACTACTTCTTCGAAAATGAATTCTACTGCATCACAAGACTCGGACGCTACAAGGCAAATGAGAACTTCAGTATTCGTATGACCATTGCAAATGAATATACATACATGTCAGATCAGTTCTTCTATTACTTTGACGAAGAGGAATTCAAAAAAGATATTGCCCTTCTTCACGAAAATGTATGGAATATAAACGACAACTGGTCAGATACACATATCGAGGGTACAGTAAATGCCCAGGTAAATCAGATATTCTTTACTTCAGTTCCTGCTGAAGACGGCTGGACAGTAAAGGTGGACGGAAAGAAAGTAAAGACAACAGAGGTTGCCGGCGGATTCATCGGTATTGAACTTATGCCTGGTGAACACACTGTTTCGATGTCATTCTTCCCTGCCGGTATGGCTGCGGGAATACTTCTTGCAGTTGCGGGAATAGGACTTGTGGTTGTATTTGTTATGACAGACAGAAAGAAAACATTCAGAACAGCACCGAAGGTTCAGAAAAAGGAAGCTGTTCCTGCAAATTAATCATTCGTTAAACAGGCTGCTGTCCGGACAGGAACGGACAGCAGCTTTTTTCAGGGGACGCTGTTTAATCAGTGTTTCCTTAAGGAAA
>DCGK01000047.1:0-1086 GCA_002315235.1 Ruminococcus sp. UBA1780 | reverse complement strand
AGTATGCCTGCGTCGTTTTTATACAGTCTGACGAAAAATCTGACTGCGCATCATGTACGCCAGACTTAATCAGTGTTTCCTTAACACAGAGCATGGAGGTGAAACTATGGAGAGGCTTGACAAATTCATTTCTGACCGCACCGGTATGTCCAGAAAGGATGTAAAGCTCCTTATGAAAAGGGGAGAAGTTAAGGTGAACGGGAAAACGGAACATGATCCCGGGCTTAGGATTAATCCTGAACAGGACATGGTGAACGTGTCTGAACGTAATCTTGTTTACAGGAAAAATACATATGTTATGCTGAACAAACCGGACGGATATGTGTGCTCTACTAGGGACGGACGTTCCGAGACAGTTCTTTCGCTTGTTCCGGATGAACTCAGGGTAAAGAATATGTTCCCGGCCGGGCGTCTTGACAAGGACAGCAAGGGTTTTGTGTTCCTTACTGATGACGGTGGCCTGGCACACAGAATCCTTTCGCCTAAAAAACATCTGACCAAGTGTTATCTTGTAAGACTTGAAAATGAATACAGTGAGGAGTACGAAAGCGTATTTGAATCCGGAATGACAATAGACGGCGATGAGAAATGCCTTCCGGCAAAGGTGTGCGGAATATCACATGACAGTCACTTTGCTCTTGTCGGACTTGATGAAGGAAAATTCCATCAGGTGAAAAGAATGTTTGAAGCTGTCGGCAATAAAGTTGTATCACTTTTTCGCGTTCAGATAGGTGGTCTGGTTATAGATGAAAATCTGGCTCCGGGGGAGTGTTTGGAGATGTTAGACAATGAAATTGAAAAAATGTTGTCCGATTTTGACTTTTCCGATGCTCGGAATTCCGTGGAAAAAAGCTTTTGTTCATATTTAATAAACAACAAATTATAAGTTTGGATAATTATAGCCTTGCATTTAAGGTATGAAATTTGGTATTATAGTATTGTACCAATTTGTATTGGCGAAAAAAACTGTTTAGGAGGCCTGTCAAGCATGGCAAGTTTATCATTACGTGGAATCTATAAAAAATATCCAGGCGGTGTAGTGGCCGTTTCTGATGTAAATGTAGAAATTAAAGACAAAGAATTTAT
>DCGK01000137.1 GCA_002315235.1 Ruminococcus sp. UBA1780 | reverse complement strand
GCTTGTTAAAAGCAGAGCTTTGAACGCAACTCAGGAGGGAAAAAGCATTGGCCGCTCTCCCTCCTGAGTTTTTAGATGATAGAATTGAAGATATCTTAGTTTTATTTTCTGCTTACACTCTTTGCAATTTTCTCGCCTGTCAGCTGGATAAGCTGAACGAGTACTACAAGTATTACAACGCAGGCAATCATGATTTCTGTCTGATATCTCTGATAACCGTATCTGTACGCCAGATCGCCAAGACCGCCGCCGCCTACAAGTCCGGACATCGCAGAAAATCCGAGAACTGTAATTGTTGTAACAGTAATGTTTACTATAAGTGAAGAAAGAGCTTCCGGAATAAGAATCCTGAAGATTACGCTTAATTTGCCTGCTCCTGAAGCAATATATGCTTCAAGAACGCCGTTATTAACAGCTGCAAATGAGCTTTCGGAAAGTCTTGCAAAAAAAGCCACAGCAGATATTGAAAGCGGAACTATTACGGCTGTTGTACCGATTTTTGTTCCGACGATAAGTTTGGAAAGCGGAAGAAGGAAAATCATGAGGATAAGGAACGGAAGACTCTGAATAATATTCAGAACCGCACCTGTAATCTTGTTGATTACCTTATTCTTTATAAAAAGCGGATTTGATGTGGCAAAAAGCAGAAGGCCGAGAAGTCCGCCGGCTATAATTCCGAAAACAAGTGAAATAACAACCATGTACGCTGTCTCACCAAGTGATTTGAATATTTCCTCACGTACATTCCATATTGAATTAAGCATTTGCAACTACCTCCAGTCTCTCAACTTTTGATTCCAGTGCTTTGATTGCAGCTTCTCTGGAATCTTTGTCACCGATAATATTTACATAAAGAATCCCGAGCGGCTTTTCACCGATATATTCGATTTTGCCGTGAAGAATATTGTAATTGACGTTATACTCCCTTGCAGTTTCGGAAAGAACCGGATTCTTGGCTTTCCTGCCCTGATATGTGAGTCTGATAATTTCACCGTCAAGATCATCTGTAATGTACTCAGGAATAGTAAAGTCATTTGTATGAGAAATAAGCTGCTCTGTAAACTCTGATTCAGGTGCTGTAAATACCTGATATACATCGCCAAGCTCCTCAAGTTTACCGCTGTTCATTACTGCAACCCGGTCACAGATGTTCTTTACAACGTCAAGCTCATGAGTGATTATTACTATGGTAACGTTCAGTTCGCTGTTTACTTTTTTGAGAAGCTCCAGAACTGATGCTGTCGTTTCAGCGTCAAGTGCTGAAGTCGGTTCATCGCAGAGAAGAATCTTTGTGTTGTTTGCAAGTGCTCTTGCTATGGCAACACGCTGCTTCTGACCGCCTGAAAGCTTTCCCGGATAAGTATCACGCTTGTCGGAAAGGTTAACAAATTCAAGAAGTTCAGTTACTCTTTTGTCTATGTCCTCCTTTTTCCAGCCTGCACTTTCAAGTGTAAAAGCAATGTTCCTGTAAACAGTTCTGCTTTCTGCAAGATTAAAGTGCTGGAATATCATTCCGACATTTTTTCTGTATTCCCTGAGTGCGGAGCCTTTGAGCTTTGCGACATCCTTTCCGTCAGAAATGACGCTTCCGCCTGATACGCTCTGAAGACCGTTTATTGTTCTGAGAAGTGTACTTTTACCTGCACCGCTTCCGCCTACAATACCGAATACTGAACCTTCCGGTATTTCAAAGGACACATTGTCCACTGCTTTTACTGTCTGTCCCTTATACTTAAAAGAGACTTCAACATTTTTAAATTCTATCATCTTTATATTCTCCATCTTTCGGAATACCATGTGCATTCCGTTAATTTGCCTTGCTGTTTTCTGCTGCCTGCCGCTTATTATTTTTCGTAATCAGCAGGTCTGTTGAATGCTGTATAAATCTTTGATGTGTCTTCAATTACATTTCTGAAGTCATCTGAATGAACTATTGAAACAATATCCTTTGAAAAATCCTTATCCTTATCAGCTGTTCTTACTGCAATTACGTTATAGTAGCCTTCGCTGAGCTGTTCGTTGTAAACTGCATCTGCAAGATCAAGGCCGGCGCTGATAGCATAGTTTCCGTTAATAACTGCAATGCCGACACTGTCAAGTACTGTCGGAAGAACTTCTGCGTTTACTTCCCTGAACTTTAGATTTTTAGGATTTTCGCTGATATCATTTACTGTAGCCTTGCTTTTGTCAATTTCATCGCTCAGTGCAATGATTCCAGTCTGTTCAAGAACTCTGAGTGCTCTTGCAAGGTTTGTGTCATCATTCGGGATAGCAGCTTCGGAACCATCTGCTACTTCGTCAATGCTTTTGAATGTATCTGAGAAAACACCCATTGCAGCTGTTGGAATTTCAGTGATATATGTAAGATAAAGACTGTGTTCCTCTGAGAACTTCTTAAGATATGTTGAATGCTGGAATGCATTAACGTCGATTTCATTTTCAGCAAGTGCATTGTTTGGAAGTACATAGTCTGAAAATTCAACGTAACTTACTGAGTATCCCTTTTCCTCAAGCTTTGGCTGAATGCCTTCCTTAAACATATCTTCATAAGGACCTGCACATACGCCAACTCTGATGTTCTTTTCATCCTGCTTTGCTGAGCCACAGCCTGTCATTGCTGCTGCGCCGACTGCAAGTGCACATACGAGTGATAAAGGTCTGAGTAATTTTTTCATAGTTTTTTCCTCCTGAAGATTGTTTGTAATCTGTTTGTTTTTGTCTGTGCTTTTATTATACACCCAATACCTACTAATGTCCAATACCATATCTGAATAGTAGGTTATAGACTAAATTTATTACTTACAGCACTTTAAATAAAAAAATGACATTTCAATACTACTGTTTAAGTAGGTTTGATATTTTTATTCAGTGTTTCCTTAATGGATAAAAAAGCACAGACCCGGTAAAAACCAGATCTGTGCTTCCTTATTTTATTCTCTTAATGCTTTTGCTGTTTTACTGTAAATCCTTTTTTTCTTATTCCGTGACATTACAATATACGCTCCGCCTGATGCAGCAAGAATACTCCAGAGCAGCAGCTGATTCTCATCACCTGTTTTCGGGCTTGAGTTATCAGGCCTGATACCTGAATTCTGCGAATTATCTGAGCGTGGCGGATTATCCGAACGCGGCGGATGATTAATCAGTGGTTCCTTAACTAATCAGAAGCTAAGAATTTCAGACTCGCCTGTAAATGAATAAACTGCTGCTTTTATCTGGTCAAAATAAAGAGCATTTGTATTTTCGTCTCCTGCCTTGTACATAGAACCAAGGTGCGGATAGTCAGCAAGAAGTGCATTGTGAGCTTCAACTCTGTTGTCAGCCTTAAGAACACCGCTTACTCTGATCCATCTGCCCTGCTTGTCCATGGCAGAAATTTCGAACTTCTGGTTTGCAGCAATCTGTTTTGATACGTCCTTTGCCTTTGATGTAAGAATATAAATCCTGTCTTCAAAAAGTGTAGCTGTACCGAAAGGTCTTACACGCGGCTGATCTCCGTCAGCTGTTGCAAGGTAGTAGGTTTCTGCTTCTTTAAGAAATGCATGAAGTTTTTTAATATCGTTTGCCATTTAAATATACCTCCTGAAAAATTAACAGTAAACTACTTTAATTTTTACTGTGCCTGTAATATCTACATTATATATCTTTTATATAGGTTTGTAAAGCAGAAAATATGAAAATGGACCTTCCTTGTTATAATAGCATATATAATATGCTATTGACATTTATTTTTGTTGATGTTATACTAATAATATATTAAAATCTTTTTAAGGGGTTATGATTATGGGATTAAAAAAAATTGCGCCGGCCGTCGCAGCATTACTTGCAGCGGCTTTCATGTGCGGATGCGGAAAAGAAGCGGAGATTCCTGAAATCAGCCTGTCGCTGTGGGGAAACGAAAACAACTCAGAGCTTCTTAAGGAAATGGTTGATGATTTTAACAATGAACACAAAAAGGAAGTTAAAATCAACTGTACTGTCAGTATTCAGGGAGAAACATCCTGCAAGGATATAGTACTTCTGAATCCTGAAAATGCAGCTGATATATTTGCATTTGCTGATGATCAGATCAGTGACCTGATGGATGCCGGAGCTCTTCTTCAGATTACAGACAATCCGGATGAAGTTATTAAAAATTCAGGCGGAACTGATGCAGCAGTCTGTCAGCTTGTTACACACGACAGCAAAGTATACGCTTATCCGCAGACTGCAGGAAACGGATATTTTCTGTACTATAATAAAAAGTACTTCAGTGAGGATGACATAGGATCATTTGACAGACTCATCAGTACTGCTGAAAAGAACGGAAAGCTTTTCTCAATGGAGCTTACCTCAGGCTGGTATCTTTATTCATTCTTCAATGCTGCCGGCCTTGAACTGAGTCTTAACGAAGACAAAACATCAAACGTATGCAACTGGAACGCGACAGACACCAGACACACCGGTGCGCAGATAACAGAGTATCTTCTCGGATGTTCAAAGCGTAAAGGCTTTACGGTTCTCAGTGACGCTGACTTTGTAAACGGTGTAAAGGACGGTTCTGTTATTGCCGGTATAAACGGTCCGTGGAACTCAGATGCAGTTCTCAGCGAGTGGGGTGATGATTTCGGCGCAGCAAAGATGCCTTCATACACTCTGAATGGTGACACTCTTCAGATGTCGAGCTTCTGCGGATACAAGCTTGTCGGAATCAATTCACATACAACTGAACCTGAATGGTGTATGAAGCTTGCTTCGTACATTACTAATGAAGAAAATCAGCTGAAGCTCTTCAGGGTTACAGGAGAATGTCCTGTAAATATCAATGCCCGTGTTTCTGATGAAGTTCAGAGCTCCCCTGTTGTCGCAGCACTTGCAGCGCAGTCAGAGTTCAGTACTGTGCAGAATATAGCAGCTCCATTCTGGGAACCTTCAAACAGATTCGGAATTACTGTTTCAGGCGGAAACCTCGGCAACAGAGACATTCAGGAAATGCTCGACGAAATGGTTATGGAAATAACTTCATAAATAATTAAGGTATAAGGGAAAAATATTATGAAAGGAAAACTAAAAGGGAAAAAACGACTTATAAATGATCCTTCCGTCAGGATTATTATGATAACGTTTGTTTCGGCACTTGCTGCTGTAGGCGGACTTCTGTTTCTGAGCATAAACCAGTCCTCGGTTTCAGGAAACTATAACCGTATTGTAAACTATGAAGTCTCAAACAAGGAATATATCAGCAAGATAAGCGAAAACATTTCCCAGCATCAGGCTGTTCTTTTTCAGTACATTGCCAACAGATCGGACACAGCCAGAAAGAATGAGCTGAAGGAAAAAGCTGAAGAAATCCACCAGACAGCGATAAGCTATATTAACAGATTTCACGACAACGTTACCGGAACAGAGTATGAGCCTTATTATCACACCATATACTCTGATCTGAACGGATACTTTTCAAATATAGACAATGTTTACTATTTCACCGAAAACGGTGATATGAAAACAGCAAACTTCTATCTTGAAACATCTCTTGCCGGTTATATTGACAAGGTTAATGCCGAAATAAAAAAGCTTGATACCATTATAGAGGATGATCTTGAAGATTCTGAAATAACAATGGAAATCAGAATCGATATTGCGGAAACAAGCGCTCTGGTTCTCATCCTCGTTGTAATACTGCTCTCAGTATACACCATTTCTGCATGCTCCAGAATTGCTGACCATATGCTTAACAAGGATCCGCTTACACTTGTTGACAATTACGAAAAAATCAGAAAGGACTGCAGCAGATTCACAGCTCAGAAGAAGCTTCAGGATTATACCTGCGTATTCAGCAATATCAAAGATTTTAAGTTTTACAATCAGAACTACGGCTCCAAAACCGGAGATGCAATTCTCAGCGGATATGCATCAGAGATTAACAAATTTATTAACAAGGATGAAAGAGTCGGAAGAAACGGCGGAGATAATTTCATTATTCTTATCAGAAAAGGCCGTGAGGAAAAACTGATTTCATTTCTGTCGGATATTGAACTTGATATCGAAACTGATGAACTAAAGAAAACCATATCGGTAGGAAGCAGATGCGGTATTTATAAAACCAGGGAAAATGATGATACCGGAACAATGCTGAACGCCTGCAACATGGCACTTTCCGCTGCCAGAATGAGCGGAGCATCGGACTTCGTATGGTACGAAGAAAAAATGCTTCAGGATATTGCAAAGAAAAAAGAAATACTCAGTCAGTGCACCGACGGTCTTAAAAACGGTGAATTTCTTGTTTATTATCAGCCAAAGGTCAACATGGAGACAAATTCTCTCTGCGGCTGCGAAGCTCTTGTCAGATGGCTTCATAACAATGAGCTTATATCCCCGGGCACATTTATTCCTGTTCTTGAAAGCGAAGGAAAAATAACGGACCTTGACTTCTATGTTTTCCGTAAAGTGTGCAGTGATATCAGGAACTGGCGTGAGAAAGGAATAAATCCTGTAAGAGTATCATCAAACTTCTCAAAAACCCATCTCAGAAATCCTGATTTTGCAGACCGGATTATACAGATAATAAATGAATTTGAAATTAATCCTGAGCTTATCGAAATAGAACTCACAGAATCTTCTGCGTACGATAACCTGAAGTCACTTACGGACTTCGTTGAGAAAATGAAGGAACACAGTATTTTCACATCCATGGATGACTTCGGAACCGGTTATTCGTCACTCTCACTCCTTAAGGATCTGAATGTTGATGTAATCAAAATTGATAAATCATTTATCGATGACATCGACAAGGGTGACAGGGATCACGAAAAGATGGTTGAAAACGTTGTTCACATGATTCACGACCTTCACCGCAATGTAATATGTGAAGGTGTCGAAACTGAAAAGCAGGCTGAATTTCTTAAGAGCATCAGCTGCAGGACAGCACAGGGTTATCTTTATGACAAGCCGCTCACTCATGATGAATTTGAGAAGAGACTTGTATCCCCTGTATATACAAAACAGCTTTCACAATAAACACATACAAATCAATGCAGCGGGCCTGATGCCGGTAAGGTATCCGGCCTGATGCTTTTTTTCTTTGAAAACAAAAAATCCGGGTGAAGCTGCAGCGGACGTCAGAATATATCTGCCGCCGGCTGTAATCATCCGGATTTTTATGTACTGTAAGGAGAGAAGTATTTTTTTATCTTGATTACTGACTGAATTTTTATTATCTGATAGCATCAAAGCCGTGCTGAAGATCAGCAAGAATATCGTCGATATGCTCTGTACCGATTGAAAGTCTTACCGTATTCGGCTTGATACCGGCTGAAAGAAGCTCATCCTCGTTCATCTGTGAGTGTGTTGTTGATGCAGGGTGAATAACGAGTGACTTAACGTCTGCAACATTGGCGAGGAGTGAGAAGAGCTCAAGGCTTTCTGTGAATTTCTTTGCTTTGTCAGCATCACCCTTTACTTCGAAGGTAAAGATAGAACCTGCGCCATTTTCAAAATATCTGTTATAGAGTTCCTTTGCTTTTCCTTCTTCAAGTGAAGGATGATTTACCTTTTCAACCTGCGGATGATTCTTAAGGAATTCAACAACCTTAAGTGCATTCTCAACGTGTCTTTCAACTCTGAGCGAAAGTGTTTCAAGTCCCTGAAGAAGAAGGAATGAGTTGAACGGTGAAATAGCTGCACCCTGATCCCTCATGAGTGTTGTACGTATTTTCATTACATAGGCAATGTTTCCGCATGCTTCTGTAAATACTACCCCGTGATATGACGGATTTGGCTTTGATAGTCCCGGAAATTTATCGTTCTGTGCCCAGTCAAATTTTCCGCCGTCAATTATTACGCCGCCCATTACTGTGCCGTGACCGCCGATGAACTTTGTAGCTGAGTGAACTACCACGTCAGCTCCGTGTTCAATTGGTCTGAGCAGATATGGTGTAGCAAATGTGCTGTCAACAATAAGAGGAATACCATGTTTATGAGCAACAGCGGCAACTGCTTCTATATCAAGAACATCCGAATTTGGATTGCCCAGTGTTTCAGCATAAAGGAGCTTTGTCTTTTCGGTAACTGCCTTTTCAAAATTAGCCGGATCTGAAGGATCAACGAATGTTGTTGTAAGGCCCTGCTCCTTAAGTGTATTTGCAAGAAGATTATAGGTACCTCCGTAAAGATTTGTTGAAGCAACAATATGATCTCCTGCTGTAGCGATATTCTGGATTGCGTAAGTGATAGCTGCTGAACCTGATGCTGTTGCAAGTGCAGCTGCGCCGCCTTCAAGAGCTGCGATTCTCTTTTCGAAAACATCTGATGTCGGGTTCATGAGTCTTGTGTAGATATTGCCGCCTTCTGTAAGACCGAAACGTCCTGCAGCCTGTGCTGAATCCTTAAACACATACGAAGTTGTTGCATAAATCGGAACTGCTCTTGCATCAGTTGCCGGATCCGGGTTTTCCTGTCCTACATGGAGCTGAAGAGTTTCAAATTTGTAATTAGCCATGATAATATTCCCCTTTTTCTATATATTATTAATATTGCATTACACATCCGCCAACAGCCGCAGCCTGCGGAATTCGTTTACTATAACTGCATCGATATTACAGATACTTAACAATTCATATCTGTTTGGTATGTATTAAGTTTACCACCAAATGCATACTATGTCAATAGGTTTGATGTTATTATAATATAATCACCAGCTATAGTTTAAAACTATAGCTATCATCATTCTGCAGTAACTGCAAAATAATCTGACAAAAAAATCACACACCTGAAAAGGTGTGTGACTGAAGTGTTTCCTTAATGTATTATTTAATCCTTCTGAGTACTTTTCCCGGATCTGAAATGAGCAGATAAACCACCCATATTACAAGTGCAAAAACAGTTACTGAAAATCCGAGAAATGCGTCATTTATCATATCTGCAGCTGAGGGCCGGAAATATTCCGCACCTGCTTCAAGATATTCGACAACGGCATCGACCATCCACATAAGTGACGCGCCCCAGAACATATAGCAAAGAACACCGCACTTAAGCTCTCTTGCCCTGCTGTTAGTATACCATACAAGCGTTGAAACGACAGCTGCTGCAAGTGTTATAAGAAGAGTCATTATTTTCCGGCCTCCGCTTCGCTGCTTTCCTGATGCCTGTGTGCCATCTTTTCAACTGCTACGGTTACTGCCCATGCTGCTGTAACAACCACTGCCATAGCCACACCTGATGTTGCCATCTCATGCAGCATTATCTGTGTTGATTCAGGAGTTGCTGCTGCTGTAAGGAAAGGTGCAAATGGTGAAATTTCACCGTGCCAGAGATGTTCGAATGCGAGAAGTGCTGAACCGCCCCAGAGCATACCGTTAAGTCTGCCAAGACGATTAACAAATGTTACCTCTCCGTTATCAGCTGATTTGATTACAGCCGGATTCTTCTTTGTAACTGCTGAAATAATAGTTGATGCAATTGCTTCTGTTGCCGGTACGATAAAACATGCCATAATAAAATTCCTCCGTAAAAATATAGTTAGCGATAAAAAACTGTCTTCTGTTTATGAACCAATGTATGTCGTATCATTCTATAATAAACGTAATAAATAAATCGCGTTCGATATATATTATAACATGTTATTTGCATTACATCAACTGATATACATATAAAACTATAAATATAAACAATCCAGTCCCCCGACTTAAGATTAAAAGGTTCTGAAGTCCTGTAACTTAGTAAATTACAGTGAACGCAGTTTATTGCGTATACAATAAATTCCCGGAACAGGCATATTTACATCAGCCGCACTCCGGGAATATTTTTTCGTTTACTGAAATTAGTTATGGTTTATTTTGCGTACTACCCAGACAACGAAACATGATCCGATGAGTGAGAAGATAAGAGCCGGTATTGTGCTGTGAACATGAAAAATATTTCCTATTACACCGCCGAGTATACTTCCTATAATTCCAAGAAATGCACTCATTACAAAACCTTCATTTTCTGCTCCCATTATTTTGCTTGCCACAAAACCTATAAGAGCTCCCCAGATGACATAGATTATAAGCGCAGCTATTACCGCTCCGAGTCCAAGTCCAAGACCAAATAAAAACATAGTGTCTTTCCCTCTTTCTTTTGTATTATTTTTTTGCCCGGCACATCAGATGACTCAGCCATCTCCGTGAATTCCGAAGACTTTAAACATAAATCATTAAATATGTTTAAGACAAACCTGCAGTGATACTCATACTGCTGTTCACTGTAAACTGCATAAACCACAGGTTTTGCAGATTAAGTATAACACGACATAAGGCAATTGTCAATATACTTAAGATTACAGTATCCTTATCAGTAAATATGCAGACACAAAGTTATATGATTCAGAAATTGCAGAAAGACAAATATGCATCACATCATTAAGTATAAGCTTAGTCCATTGTTCATCGCTTCCTGTATATAACCAGTTCCGGATCAGCACCGTTTGCTCCGTATGTGGCAACCAGAATAAAATCCGTATTTGCAGCGACACCGAAACATCTGTCTCCGCCGAATTCACACTCAAGCTGAGTTCCGAGATATGTTGCACTGTCATCAAGGAATTTTACTGTTTCTCCGTTCGGCAGTCTGTACTCCAGATTAACATAGCATCCAACAAGTGAATTAAGCTTTGTAACCTTCGGCATACCTTCAATATTCAGTGCATTTATCTCCTCAGCCAGCTTGTTCTTTAATTCTTCAATTGCACCATATCCGCCAAGTTCTCTGTACTTTTTCCAGTAATCGAGCTTAGGAAGTGTTTCACGAAGATAATAACGTACATCCTCTTCTGAAAATTTTTCATTTGCCATGTTTTTAACGCATACATCAATCAGGTCATCCATATCACTGTACATGTACTCGCCGTCAGCATAACACCATTTACAGTAGTTTTCGTTAAAAAAACCGTCCTTTTCCTTACTTGTGCTGCTGTCCTCAAGAGGCATTCCGCAGCACTGGCATATAAGCTTCATCGGAGAGCCTAAAAGTGTATTGATTGAAACATCATACAGCCTTGAAAGCAGTTTTAACGTTTCAGTGTTCGGAACAGTATCACCATTTTCCCAGCGTGAAACAGCCTGACGCGTAACAAATACCTTTTCCGCAAGTGCATCCTGTGATAATCCATGCTTTGTACGTAATTTCAGCAGTAATTCATTTGTTTTCATTATTTCCGTCTCCATTCCTTTAATATGATAATATTGTAACACATCTGAACAGGATTAACAAGCAACTGCCTGTTGCTTTCTATTCAAGAAAAGTAACACCTGTAAAACAAAAAACTGAAAGAATATACAAATCCTTTCAGTTTTATATTATCCTATTTTACGACTTTCTCAATCTGACACTCATGCTTTTTGCTTTCCTTATCATAATTAATG
>DCGK01000073.1 GCA_002315235.1 Ruminococcus sp. UBA1780 | reverse complement strand
CGGAAACATACTTCTTTATGAGCATTGCTGCTGCAGGAAGGCCGGGAGTCATTCCGAACGAATACCTGAGCATGGTTACCATACTCTGAGGGATATTTCCGAAATAGAGTACGGAACCTGAGTAGTCAGAAGGATGTATTATTCTCCAGCCGGCATATACGAGAATGTATGCGGAAAGCAGTGCTGCGTGGAAGCGAAGTTCCTTAAGCGAAGCTTTTATTCTGCTGAAAAGTGTTCCTTTATTTGCTGAGAATGAAATCATTAAAAACAGAATAATATATGCCGGACAGGCCTCGTAAAGAACTGAAGCTGCAGTAAGCAGCAGGGAACTGGCAGCCAGCCGGGACGCTTTATGTCCGTCAGTATAGTATTTTACAAATTCGTTAAGGGCAAACAGAACCATGCCTGAAGGTATCTGGTGACCGATTATATATGATACAAAGAGGTTGTGCTGATTTGATATGCATGCAAAGGAAATGAACAGTATACTTGAAAGACTGGCTGCATATTTGCTGACAGAGTTTTTTATAAGCAAAAACAGGGCGGTCATATCGAACAGAACGGCTGCCATCGAAAAAATGCGGACTGTTATTTCACTTTTGAAAAAATAGGGGATATACAGCAGCCAGGTCAGCGGAATGTGACCTATACGGCCGTGTCGCGCGTCATCAGCAGCTGTGTTCCAGAGATTGCCTCGCTGAACCTGCATGTATGTAAGAATGTCATCGTGTACAGTAAATACTGAATCTGATGTAATGAAGAAAAACGAAACAAGACATACTGCAAGCGTGAAAATACACAGGGAAATTTCTGATTTTTTTATAATATCACATCCTGTAAACTATGATTCCAAAAAAACAGGTACAGAACCTGTACCTGTCCGAAGCTGAGCGATTATCTTCTTTTTTTACCTTTAATTACCATGCCGATAACCTTGTGGCCTGCATGTGAGGCAATTGTAGAGCCTATCTTTACTGTTCTTTCCGGAGGATAGCCGATAGCCTTAATCATTTCCTTTTTATAGGCTTCAAATTCCTCAGGAAGGCTTCCTTCGAGGAGTACGTACGGAGTCTGAGGAATCATGTTTTCCTTTGCCAGCTCAACCATTTTCGGAATGATCCCCTTTTCTCCGCGGATTTTTGCAGTAACATGTGATTCGCCGTCAAGCAGTGTAATGACCGGCTTGAGTCCGAGGAGCTCACCCATAAAGGCAGCACCTGCTGACAGTCGTCCTGAGCGCTTTACATATTCGAGTGTATATGCAACAAAGTGAAGCTCAGTACATGAGAGCCATTCTTCAATAAAAGCAGTGATATCTTCTGCTGAGTAGCCTCTTCCTGCCTTTGCAGCAGCTTCTGTTACGGCATATCCGTATGTAAAAGTGTAGTTGAGTGAGTCAATTACAGTTATGGTAAACCTGTCTTCTGCTTCGGGATGCCCTGCGAAAAATTCCTCTCTGGCACTGATTGCATTGCTGTATGTAGCGGAACCTGTCGATGAGATTGAGACATAAATGATGTCTGAATAGCCTTCGCTGTAAAATTTTTCATAAGCTTCAGCAAACTGATCTGTTCTGACCTGTGATGTTTTAGGAAAATCACCTTTGGAGGACATCATTTCATAAAATTCGTCTGATGTAAAATCCACACCGTCAGTGTATTCCTTTCCATCAAATACAACGGTGAACGGAAGAACACATATACCGTATTCTTCAGCTGTTTTGACATCAATGTCGGATGCTGAGTCTGTCATTATTTTAATTTTGCTCATGTGCTTCACTTCTTTTCTAATTAATATTTTGTAAGATGACCTTCGGAACTGAGTTCAGGGTAATTCCACTGTCTGAGAACCTCATAAGCGGCTATTGCGACTGAGTTTGAAAGGTTAAGACTTCTGAGGGTATTTCTCATTGGGATGCGTACGCAGTTTTCCATGTTTTCAAACAGAATTTTTTCATCAATGCCTGCATCCTCGCGTCCGAATATAATATAGACATTGTCATCAGGGTAGGTAACCTCGCTGTGATTTTTCCTGCCTTTGGTGGTGAAGAAGAAATAGTTTCCGGAAGTTCTGCTGAAGAAATCATCAGTGTTTTTATAGTAAGTTATATCGAGCTTGTCCCAGTAGTCAAGCCCCGCACGCTTCAGCTTTTTATCGTCAATCTGAAAACCGAGTGGCTCAACAAGATGAAGGGAAGCGCCGGTAACTGCACATGTACGTGCGATATTTCCGGTGTTCTGCGGTATCTGAGGCTCGAAAAGTACTATGTTAAGCTTATACATAAAATGACCTGCTTTCCTGAAATGCAGTGACTGCGTTCTCGTTAGGAAACACTGACCAAATCACGTCCGACTACCTGACGCACAGTCTTTAATCAGTGCTTCTATTATTATAGCATACAGCAGGTAAAAAAACAATGTCTGAATCATTATGATAAAAAAAGAACCGGAACATTAAGTTCCGGTTCCCGTATATATCAGTTATATATTGTTAATGTAAACTGAAATTAAAGTGAAAGTCAAATTTGTTTTGATGTTCACTTCAATCAGCAAACGCCCTGAGCCTTCATAGCTTCAGCAACCTTGAGGAAGCCTGCGATGTTAGCACCAGCCATGTAGTTGCCTTCCATGCCGTATTCCTTAGCTGTGTTGTTGCAGTTATCGAAGATGTTTGTCATGATGTTCTTGAGCTTGCCGTCAACTTCTTCGAATGTCCATGAAAGTCTTTCTGAGTTCTGGCTCATTTCGAGACCTGAA
>DCGK01000065.1:8799-9041 GCA_002315235.1 Ruminococcus sp. UBA1780 | reverse complement strand
GTCACTCATGTCAACTCTTTTTTTACTCTTTTTTTCACTTTGTTAATGTTTCACAGTTTATCAGCTGCGTCATCTGTGTTTTAATGCTTAATGTCTTTCCGGGTAAAACGATACGGACCCCGGATCATATCCGGAGTCCGCCGAATTGCTTATCAGTATTTTTTTCTTCTGGCCAGTTTACTGTTTACAAGTCTCGGTATATCCACAGTATCAGCCCATAATTCTGCATAGCCGCATGTTGT
>DCGK01000065.1:0-8700 GCA_002315235.1 Ruminococcus sp. UBA1780 | reverse complement strand
CCTGATCCGCATTTCGGACATATTCCTGTTCTGTTCATATTTCCTCCGTATATATGCTTTTATTACAAATGCGATATATACCGCATTTGTATCTATCATATCACACATTCGTCTTTCCGGTCAACTCCCCGCTCAGTGTCCCGGCAGCCTGTCATTGCCGTAAACGACCGGCACAGCGGCAGATTATGATAACTGACGTTCTTTGTTTCTGTACCAGAAGTAAAAGCCGGTACAGATAAGTGCCGAGAGAAGCGAGCCAAGGGGCGCTGCAAGACCCATAGGCCACAGTGTATCAGCATACCATACGCTTGCAAGATACGCTCCCGGTATCCTCACTGTAATAATTGAAATAATATTGTGAATAAATGAAATATGTGATTTCTGATCACCGCAGAAATATCCGCTGAAGCAGAAATGCATTCCGGCAAATATACAGTCAAAGGCATATGATTTCATATATTCGCATCCGGCTGCCAGTACATCTGCATCCTTTGTAAATATTCCGATAAAACTCTCCGGAATAATCTGATTGCAGATGCAGCAGATAATTCCGTAAACTGATGTTATTATCAGCCCGTACCTGAGAGTAAGTCCTGCTCTTTCCCTGTTCCCGGCACCCATATTCTGCGCTGTAATTGCAGAAAGAGCAGAAAGCATTGCTGACGGAACGAGAAACATAAAACCAATAAGTCTTTCAACTATCCCTACCGCCGTTGCAGCCGTCAGACCTCTTCTGTTAGCTATAACAGTGATAATTATGAAGGCAACCTGAATAAGTCCGTCCTGCATTGCGACCGGAAATCCGACCTTAAACACAGGTCTGAACTTTTCACTGTCAGGTCTGAAATGCTCACGGGTGATTTTTACTCCCGCACCTTTTCTGACCAGATATACAAACGCATAAACAACACTCACAAGCTGCCCGGATACTGTAGCAAGCGCAGCACCAAAGGCACCGAGCTTCATGCCTCCGACAAAAATAAAATCAAGTGCAATGTTCACTGTACATGCTGCAGCAACAAACATCATAGGTCTCTTCGAATCTCCTGCACCTCTGAAAATACTGCTGATAATATTGTAACCGGTTATAAACGGTATCCCGAGAAGACAGACCCTGAGATACTTTACCGTTTCAGCAAATGCCGGCTCAGGTGTCTGCATTATTCCTGCAAGCGGTGAAGCAAGCAGAAACAGTATTACAGAAGCAGCCACAGATGCTGTCATATAGTAAAATGCTGACGCGCCGGCTGTGAATGCTGCTTTCCTGTTATTTTTCTCACCGAAAGCTCTGCCGGTCATAACCGTAATACCCATTGTGAATCCTACAATCATCACAGTTATCATGTGCATAATCTGACTGCCGATTGATACGGCTGCTGTTGTTTCCGACCCGTTGTACCTGCCGGCAGCAAACATATCAACCATACCGTAGAAAGTCTGAAGAAAGCATGCCAGAAGAAACGGCAGAGCAAATTTTACAAGAGTTGACACCGGATTTCCTGATGTAAGACTGTTTTTACTGTTCATCAGATGTACGTCCTCCGTCTTCATACCCTGATCTGTCCGAGTATTTCACCGATTGAATCGTTAAATACAAGATCACAGTTTTTGTCAAATGCAGTTGATGCTTTGTTTATAAGCACAATATGGCTTCCTTTGAAATATCTGAGCAGGCCGGCTGCCGGATACACCACAAGCGAAGTACCCCCGACAATAAGCAGTTCTGCAGATGATATCGCCTTTACAGCACCGTTGACAACATTGTCATCAAGGCCTTCGTTATAAAGAACAACATCCGGTTTCAGAAGTCCGCCGCACTGACAGTAAGGAAGCGGAATACTTTCAAGAATATGCTCCATTCCGTATCTCTTTCCGCATTTCAGACAGAAGTTTCTGCTTACAGCTCCGTGAAGCTCATAGACATTTCTGCTTCCTGCGGCCTGATGCAGTCCGTCAATGTTCTGTGTAATAACAGCACTGAGCTTTCCTGCCGCTTCAAGCTCTGCAAGCTTCAGATGTGCGGCATTCGGTTTCGCATCAGGAGCAAGCATCCTGTCCCGGTAAAACCTGTAGAACTCTTCTGTTTTTGCATAAAAGAATTCATGACTTATTATCTCTTCGGGAGGGTAGTCATATTTCCTGCTGTACAGTCCGTCAACGCTTCTGAAATCCGGAATACCGCTTTCTGTCGAAACTCCGGCTCCACCGAAAAATACAGTGTTCCGCGAACTGTCTGTCCACTCCTGAAACTTTTTTATTTTTTCATCCATTTCTCATTACCTCGTTAAACAACAATAAGACGCCCCGGAATGAAGCGTCTTATCATGAAAATACATAAAAGTTTTACTTTGTACCGAAAATACGGTCGCCGGCATCTCCGAGTCCCGGAATGATGTACTTGTGTTCATCAAGGTGATCATCAACTGCGCAGCAGTAAATTTCAACCTCAGGATGCATGGAAGCAACCTTTTCAAGACCTTCAGGTGATGCAATAATACACATGAACTTGATGCTCTTTACGTTCTTCTTCTTAAGCTCATCAATCGCAACACATACTGATGCACCTGTTGCAAGCATAGGATCAAGAATGATAGCGTCACGTTCGTTTATATCTTCAGGAAGCTTGCTGTAGTAAAGAACTGATTCAAGTGTTTCAGGATCACGGAATGTACCTACATGACCAATCTTTGCTGCCGGAACAAGTTCCATAGCACCTTCAGCCATACCAAGACCCGCTCTGAGAATCGGAATAAAAGCAAGCTTACGACCTGAAATAATCTTTGACTTTGATGTTGCAAGAGGAGTTGAAATCTCAACTTCCTTAAGAGGAAGATCTCTTGTAGCTTCATAGCACATAAGCATAGCTGTTTCAGAAATAAGTTCCCTGAATTCCTTTGAGCCTGTTGTCTTGTCTCTGAGAAGTGAAAGTTTGTGCTGTACGAGTGGATGTTCGATAATTTTTACGTTGTTATACATTGTATCTTATCCTCCTTTTTCATATTATTTTTATAGTAAACGTCATTTTTTTGCGTTTACTGTATTTTACTTTTCTTCAAGTGCTGTAATGAGATCAACACGTCTCTGATGACGTCCGCCTTCGAATTCTGTGTTTACAAAAATATCTGTAAGTTCAAGTGCAAGACCAGGGCCGGTTACTCTTGCGCCCATGCAGAGAACGTTGGCGTCATTATGGAGTCTTGTATACTTAGCTGAAAAATGTTCTGAACACACAGCTGCACGGATACCCTTAATCTTGTTTGCCGCGATTGACATTCCGATACCTGTTCCGCATACGAGAATACCCTTTTCAGCCTGTCCTGAAGTAATAAGTCCGCATACCTTTTCAGCCATGTCAGGATAATCGCATTTTTCTCCTGCCTTAATTCCGCAGTCAGTAACCTCTATATTTTTTTCCTTAAGAAAATTAACTATTTCGTCCTTAAGTTCAACTGCCGCATGATCGCATCCGATTGCTATCATTGTAGTTCCTCCTGTTAAATATCTAAAATAATGATTAAATTATAACATTAATATTATAAAAAATCAACAATTATCATTAATTTTTTTGCAGTAAATCTTTTTCAGCCTTTGTTATCTGCATGTAAAGGGCATCAATATCCTCAGGATTCTGTCCGTCCTTTTCTGCTGCACACATGCATATTCCTGCTGCAAGCTGTCCCCGGAGATGGGCTGGTGCAGTAACTGTCCTGTCATTTCCGAAAGCTGAAACAAAGTCTTCTGCTGCATCTCCGGCAATTATTATCCTGCCGTCATACTTTTTCAGTTCCTCTGCTGCCTCGGCTGTAGTCATCATGCAGTCATTCATGCAGTATGAAACGCTGCTTCCGTTCACTCTGAACACCGCACAGTAAACAATATCAAGTCTTGCCTTCATCATCGCACAGACATAACAGTCAGCTGCTCCGGCAAAATTGTACGCAATCGCTTCAAGTGTCGAAACTCCGTTACACATCTTTCCAAGTCCGAACGAAAGCGCCTTTACAGCTGAAATGCCTATTCTGAGACCTGTGTATGAACCCGGTCCTGCTGCCACAGCAAATCTGTCAATATCCTTAACCGTTATCCCGAGATCCTCCATCATCTTCTGACAAAGAGGAAGAATAACCTGTGAATGTGTCATTCTGGTCTGCACATAATACTGCGCTCTGAGATTTCCGTCATTCCAGACAGCAACAGAGGCATTTTTGCCGGATGTATCAATTCCTAATATCTGCAAACCGCTCATCTCCTTCGATTATAATTTCTCTTGATTCGTCACCTGTACGGCGTATTTCGATAAATACAGTGTCTGCCGGCAGAACCTCAGTAATATTTTCCGACCATTCGATAACAAATACGCTTTCATCTATCGGATAGTCAAAAAATCCTGTGGTTTCAAGATCATCAGCACTTTCGATGCGGTACATATCAAAGTGATAAATATCAAGTGCTCCGTGATATTCGTTTACAAGTGCAAATGTCGGAGATGCAACCTCATCCTCAAGGCCGGCACCGATGGCCAGTCCGCGGGTAAAGGTTGTCTTCCCAGCTCCAAGGCCGCCCCTGTAGGCGATTACATCGCCTTTTTTAAGAAGAGCACCAACTTTTGAAGCAAACTCTATAGTCTCCTCAGGAGATTCTGTTCTGTATACTGCCATATCAGAAAAGTCCTGTGATATTTCCGTCGTTGTCGCAGTCAATTCTGAGTGCTGCCGGAGCCTTCGGAAGACCAGGCATTGTCATGATGTCACCTGTATAGGCAACGATAAATCCCGCACCTGCTGAAACCTTAAGGTCTCTTACAGTGATCATGAAGTTCTCAGGCTTTCCGAGAAGTGCCGGATCATCAGAAAGAGAATACTGTGTCTTTGCCACACATACCGGGATATCAGTAAATCCAAGCTTTTCGATTTCCTTAAGTGACTTTTCAGCCTGAGCTGTAAAGATAACTCCGTCTGCTCTGTATATTTCCCTTGCAATTGTTTCAAGCTTTTCCTTTACAGGAAGCTTTTCATCGTAAATAGGTGCAAAGTTTATTTCACCGTTCCTTTCAGCCTTTTCAATAGTGCTGCAGACCTTGTCAGCGAGATCTGTTCCGCCTTCTCCGCCCTTTGCGAAGATTTCGGTGAGAGAAACTTCAACGGACATTTCTCTGCATACTTCTTCAATAACGGCTATCTCGGCATCTGTGTCAGTATGGAATCTGTTGATTGCAACGACAACAGGGAGACCGAACTTCTTCATGTTTTCAATATGAGTTTTAAGATTTACGATGCCCTTTCTGAGTGCATCCACATTTTCTGCTGTAAGCTCTGTCTTGGGAATACCACCGTTGTACTTAAGTGCCCTGATTGTAGCAACAAGAACAACACATGAAGGCTTAAGGCCGGCAAAACGGCACTTGATATCAAAGAACTTTTCAGCACCGAGGTCTGAACCGAAGCCCGCCTCAGTGATACAGTAATCACCGAGTTTAAGTGCGAGCTTTGTAGCTCTTATACTGTTGCAGCCGTGAGCGATATTGGCAAAAGGGCCGCCGTGAATGAAAACCGGGTTGTTTTCAAGTGTCTGTACAAGGTTTGGCTTGAGCGCATCCTTAAGGAGTGCTGTTGCAGCACCCTGAACACCAAGCTGACGTGCAAAAACAGGATTGCCGTCAAGGTCATATGCAACAAGAATATTGCCGATACGTTTCTTAAGGTCGTCGAGATCAGATGCAAGACAGAGAATAGCCATAATTTCAGAAGCAACAGTAATCTGGAAGCCGTCCTCACGCGGAACGCCGTTTACCTTTCCGCCAAGACCGATGATTGTGTTTCTGAGAGCTCTGTCGTTCATATCAAGACATCTTTTGAAGATTACTCTTCTGCAGTCTATTCTGAGGTCATTGCCCTGCTGCATGTGGTTGTCGAGCATTGCACAGATAAGGTTATTGGCAGCAGTAATTGCGTGCATATCTCCTGTGAAGTGAAGGTTGATGTCTTCCATAGGAACTACCTGTGAATATCCGCCGCCTGCAGCACCGCCCTTAATTCCGAAAACAGGTCCGAGTGACGGTTCCCTGAGAGCGAGCATAGCCTTTCTTCCTGTCTTAGCCATAGCCTGTGTAAGGCCGACACTTACTGTTGTCTTTCCTTCTCCGGCAGGAGTAGGATTGATAGCTGTAACAAGAATAAGTTTTCCGTCCGGCTTGCTGTCAAGCTTTTTATAAATTGCTTCAGAGAGTTTTGCCTTGTACTGTCCGTACTGTTCAAGATCATCGTTTTCGATTTCGAGAACATCTGCAATCTCTGTGATTTTTTTCATCTTTGCTCCCTGAGCTATTTCGATATCAGTTAACATAAATTCTGTCCCTTTCACCTTAAGAAATTTATTTCACACAAAATAACATACACTAATAATATATATTATAGCATATCGGCATCAGTGTTTCAACAGTACTGAATTCACAGATTTTAGGTACACGGAATAACTGTTTATATTGAAAAATACTCATTTATCGTAAACATATTAAAAAAGCACCTCAGAATTACACGGCCTGCGTAACTCTGAGATGCCTGATTATCATATTTAATCTTTCTTCTGTTCTTTGTCAGGATGAACATGCTCCGGTTCATGTGCTTTTCCCGCTTCATTATCATGCGGCGCCGGCATCATTGTATTTCCTGCATTGTACGGAACGGCTTCTTCCTGAGTGTTAATATTCTTTTTATTTTCATCCCTGTCGGTTTTGTTTAACGGGTGCTCAGGATGAACCTGTACCGGGACCTCCGGGTGTTCCGGTTTGCCGTGCTCCTTTTCATTTCCCTGAACCGGATGTTCAGGATGTTCCGGAGCTGCCGGCGGTGTGAGTTCTTCCGGTTTTAAAGGTTCATCCGGGCGGGACGGTGCCTCCGGTGAAGAAGGAGCTGCAGGATGGTCAGGGTGTTCAGGATGTTCCGGCTGTGCAGGAGCTGTCACCTTCTCATGCTCATTCGGATTTCCCGGTACCGGCTTCTGTACTTCATCAGAAGGTACGGCTTCAGGAGATGAAGCATGAGAACTGCCGTGTTCATCTGAACTGTTCTGTTTTACCGCTTCAGAGAAAGCCACGCTTTCGTTCTCAGTACCGGCTGATGTTACTTCGGATGTCACTTCTTCAGTTTCACTCGCTGAAGTTTCCGCTTCCGCTGAGGTCACAGACGTTGTTTCACAAGCCTCTGATGTTGTAACATATTTTTTATCATTTCCCTGACCGCGGCCGAATGTTCTGTGAGCACCGCTTCCGGCAGCCCATATACCTGTCAGAGCCAGTGCAAATACCGCTGCCGCAGATACAAGCGGACGAATATTAAAATGTCTGGTTCTTTTTATTACCTCTGCTTCTGTGCTTTCTGAAACCGGAACCTCATCCGGAAGAGAAGCCAGAAGGCTGTCTATTCTGCTGTCAAAATCCGCAGGAATAAGTTTCTTTCTGTTCTCTGCACTCTTTTTTAGCATATCCATACTCATATATCATTCACACCTTTCATATACTACAGTGTAATTATAGTGAACGCAAAAAAGAATTTTTACGTTCACTATAATTATTTTATTTTTATTGCCTTGCACATCCGATGACTACGTCATCTCCGTGCATATCGGCTAATTGTAAACGCATTTATTTAATGCGTTTACAATAGTTCCTTCAGTTTTGCTCTTCCGCGGTTCAGTCTTGATTTGACTGTACCGGGAGCAATATTAAGATATTCAGCTATATCCTTTACAGGAATATCATTATAATAGAACATTATAATAACGGTTCTGAACTCTTCATCAAGTGAATTCACAATCTCCCACATCTCATCATGATGATCGCTGTAGGACGGTTCTGAGGTCATCTCTTCCATAGACTGAAGATTTTTATTTTTTCTGCATATCGTATATGCTTCATTAATCACAATTCGTGTTATCCACGACTTAAAATAATTCGGTTCTCTCAGCTGGCTGAAATTTTCAAAAGCTTTCATAACTGCACTGCATACAGCATCTTCTGCATCTGTGTCATTCCGCAGTATTGACTTAGCAGTAAAAAAAAGAGAATCTTTGTATTTCAGAACAAGCTGACTGAACTGTTCCTTTGAATTCATATATTATTGTATCCCCCTGTAGAAATCCAAACCGTACCGTATACAACGGATACATACTTACATATTTATTCTACATTCGAAACATGTGCCTGTCAATACATCACTAATATGATGTTCCGGAACACAAAAAGGTTCCCGGAAAATTTTTTTAAAAAAATATTTTTTCCCGGGAACCTTTTCTGAAACCAGTGCATCTAATTAGCATAGAAAACAAAAACTGCAGTTTGAAATCTATATAAAAACTTATTCAGAAAAAACACATTTATAAAATTTTAATTTCGAAGGGAGGTCTGTTCCGGAAGAAACGGAACAGGAACTATTATGAAGATTAACAAGATTATCGCTGGTATCTCAGCACTCACAATGCTCGCAACAGGCACAGCAGTTTCAGCAAGCACAGTTCAGGATACAGACACTGCAGCAGAAACAGCAGCAGTGGCAGAAGCAGAAGCTCCTAAGGCTCCTGCAGCACCAAAGGCTCCTAAGGCTCCTGTAATCGATGAAGAAGCAGAAGCTGCAAAGAAGGCTGAAAGAGAAGCTAAGAAGGCCGAAGACGACGCTAAGCGCGAAGCTGAAAAAGCTGAAAGAGAAG
>DCGK01000119.1:4995-9370 GCA_002315235.1 Ruminococcus sp. UBA1780 | reverse complement strand
ATTTTCCGTCATCCAGCACAAAAACTCCTTGACATACGATAGTATGCCTGCGTCGTTTTTATACAGTCTGCCGAAAAATCTGACTGTGCATCATGTACGCCAGACTTAATCAGAGCTTCCTTAAATTATATCATAAAAAATGAGTTTATACAAGAGTTTTTGAATTTGTGCATATCCAACTATTGCGGACTTTGATATTTGTGATGTTTTATTGAAATTAACAATAAAATTAAGCGTGGCTGTTGTTTTATCAAACACAATGTGATATACTATAATTAATACAATTTGAGACCTTTTTTTGAGGGGAATGGTTCTTTATGAGGATGAATAATATCGGCGTGGGAATACTGATAGCAGTATCCGGTGCTGCGGTAATTGCGATTGGCATGGCTGTTCAGCATCACATGATGGAAAAGGAGGAGAATGAACGTTCCGGTTTGCCGGCAGTACAGGATACAGGGCAGGAAGGTACGAATGAGTATGATACGGAAGGATGGCCTGCGTTTAACTCCGGTAACAATGCTGCAGGTGACATTAACGGAGACGGAACAGTTAATATGAATGACCTGACATTTCTGGAATACTATCTTAATGATAACGGAAGCGTTGCAGTCAATAACGTAAATTCTGATATAAATCAGGATGGTACAATTGACGGCGGTGACTATGAGCTGCTGAGAAATTTTTTTCTGAGGGGAAGATACAGTGGATAGTCTTATATACAGTCTTAATGCAACTATTCCGGTTTTCCTTGTTATTGTGGCCGGTTATCTTCTGAACAGGCGCGGAATGTTCAATGAAGGATTTATTTCAGCAGCTAACAAATTCACTTTCAGGATTACTTTGCCGCTGATGATTTTCGCAGATATGGCACATTCGGACCTGACATCTGCCTTTGACGGAAATCTTGTTGCATTTTCAGCAGCGATTACGGTTATAATGTTTGCTCTTATCTGGGCGGGTGCACGGCTGTTTATAAAAGACAGGTCCCTTATCGGTGCGTTTGTCCAGGCTTCGTACAGGAGCTCTGTTGCTGTTATGGGATTTGCGTTTATGATGAATATTTACGGGCGGACCGGTCTGATGCCGATGATTATTATCGGATGTGTTCCGCTGTACAATATTTTTGCAGTAACGGTTCTGACATTTGAGGCACCTGATGCCCGGAACGACACAAACAAAAAAAGCAAGCTGAAAAAAGCTGCACTCGGAATACTGAAAAATCCTATTATTATCGGTATATTTTTCGGATGTCTTGGCTCAGTGCTTCATATCTATGATTATATGCCGAAGATGATTTCGAAGACAGTTGACAATATAAGCTCGATAACCACGCCGCTTTCGCTTATAGTTATCGGTGCTTCATTTGAAGGAAGGGCTGCTATAGCAAGGGTCAGACCTACAATAGCAAGCTGTCTCATAAAACTTATCGTACTTCCGGCTGTGTTTCTCAGTGCTGCTGTTTTACTTGGATTCAGGGGAGAGGCTCTGCTTGCGCTGGTAATAATGCTTGGATCTCCTACAACACCGTCATGCTACATAATGGCGAAGAATATGAACAATGACGGAGTGCTTACCTCCAGTGTTATAGCGGCTACAACGCTTGTTTCCTCGGTAACGCTTACATTCTGGATTTTTCTTATGCGGTTTATGGGATATATTTCTTAAACAAATTACAAAAGGCAGAACCCGCTGTGGATTCTGCCTTGAATTGTTTCTGTTACTTTATATTGTATTCATTTCCTGTAAGACGTTCCTTAAGAAGAATAAGGTCCAGTATGTCAGTTTTTGAATTTCCGTCAAGATCGGAAGCGTAATCCTTTGTTTCTGCTCCGTGAAGGATTTTTATCATCAGAACAAGGTCTGATGCACTTACCTTACCGTCCCTGTCGATATCAAAAATATCTTCTGAAAGCGGAGGAGCATCAGGGGCATCTGTAACTGAAGGAGGTTCTGATACAGTCGTTACTGCGGCAGTTGTTACAGGCGGGATTACAGCATCAGTAACTGAGGCTGCAGTTGTCACCGGAGGAGCTGGTGCCTGTGTTGTTACCGGAACGGCTGCAGGTGTTGTTGCAGGTGCTTCAGTTACCGCCGGTTTGCCGGTTACTGTTGCTGAAACAGCCGGTTCACTTACAGCCGGTTCGCTTACGGCAGGCTCTGATGAAGCCGGAGGAGCAGGAGATGCAGGAGCCGATGGAACAGTGCCTGCAGGTGATGCAAGAGCTTTTACACATACATTTCCGAGAACAACGGAACGAAGGTTTTTAAGCGGTGTTGTCAGGTCGAGAAACTTCGGATATGTGTAGGAATAGCTTTTGCCGGTTGTTACATACCAGGTGTTTCCGTCAAGACTTATGTAGCTCGGATCGGATTCCTGCGAAGCGTAAGTGTGGAACTGATAGGTACGTGTCGAGAAGAAGCCTGCATTTGTGATTGCTGAAGAAGCTTCCATAGGAATCACGTACGGAGATGTATGGTTTGTAAGCTTAACTGAAACAGAGAAAACATCGCCTTTTTTTACGTTTACAGGTGTGTCGAGAATTACGGTGTGATAACCGGTGTATTTCTGACTGCCTGATGCCGAGGAAACCAGAGTGCCGTTTACAGGTGACGGTCTGGATGTTCCGGTCGTTCTGACATCCTTGTATACAGATATTTCGTAATCTGCGTCATCCTCTGTTGTATAGAATGAAACTGCGGTAACAGGGTCGTTGTTTTCTGCTGTAAATACGTTCGACATGTAGCCTGTGAGTTTTTTCTGGTTTGCATCTGCTGAAATTGATACACACCAGCCTGTTTCATCGTACTGGTAGTTTGTGGAATATGTATTTCCCGGTACTGCAAAATAGCAGCCTGCTTCGCTCAGGGTTTTGTCTTCGTATGAAATCCAGAAATATCCCTTGTTTCCCCATTCTGTGCCCCAGCTGTTCTTTGCAAGCCATGCTCCGTCAGATGAAGGGCGGATTCCGGAACGGAAATTTTCCTTAGGATAACTGTCGTCCCAGCCTAGAAGAATTACAGCGTGGTCAATTCCGAGACTGCCGTCAGGACAGTACTGAGAGCTTGTTTTTTCGTTGTAGAAATCAGCACGGCTGTAGTATGTTGCAGCAACTGCGTTCTGGCTGTATATGAGTTCCTTAAGAAAATTTTCCGAGTGTTTTACGTGGTTTGACATAAGAGAATGTACATTGTATACGTCAGTAACCTTGTAGTCGGATAAAAACTGAAGTGATGAATCAGGCTTTCCGGAGTCATACGGGATTTTTGATTCCTTTGCAAAGCCCTGCCAGCGTGCAAGTGATGCCGCGGCAATTGTATTTGTTCCGCCGCTGTCATAAACATTTTCAGCTGTGGAAAGGAACGGCTTTGTTCCCTTGTATGTGAAATATGCAAGCTGCCACTCCGAAAGGTCCGGATGTTCTTCGTATCCGTTTCTTTTGACCTGGGCTTCCACTGAGTCGGAAGCTGCGATTGCCCAGCATGTGCCGTATTTGCCCTGGGATTTTATGTCTGAAATTATACCGGATGAGCGCAGATCGTACTTCGCCGGAAAATCTGTGATGTCAGGTTCGGCCTCTTCTGCAGCGTATGTTATTCCGGCTGCATCGAGAAATGAGGTTATCGGTTCTGCGTCCTCACTTCCCTTTGCTGAGTTGAATCCTGTATATGCAGCTGAACCGCCCTGAAGGCACGGAAATGCAAACAGTGACGCAAGGCAGGCCAGTGTGATGATTTTTTTCAAAAGTATCCCCTCCCTGAAATAATAGTGAACGTATTCAGTAACAGCCTTAAGTATATTATATACTATTTATTGAATTTTGCAATAGAAATTTTTGTGAAAATCAATGACTTTCAATAAATGATTGACATTTCCTGTCTTTTGTAATATAATTGACTTACTGAAAAAATTTTTTTCAGATATAAAAGGGAAGGATATGAAGAAAATGAAAGACAAAATACCAGCAGGACTTCTTGCCATATTACTCGGAGCATTCGGTGCCCACAAGTTCTATCTTGGTTACACAAAGGAAGCTGTGATAATGCTTCTCGTAACAGTTCTTACTTGCGGTATCGGCGGTGCAGTTATGGGAATTATCGGCCTTGTTGAGGGTATTCTTTACCTTACAAAGTCTGATGAAGAATTCCAGGCAACATACGTAGCCGGACACAAGGGATGGTTCTGATTAAAAGTCTGTTTTATCTGGCTTTTACAGTAAACGACAGATGAAATCATCGTTTACATTCAATTATGACTTTAAGGAACCACTGATTAAATCACGTCTGACGACTTGACGTACAGTCTGCTTGCATAATTTCCGCCATCCTACACAAAAACTCCTTGACATACGATAGTATGCCTGCGTCGTTTTTA
>DCGK01000119.1:366-4917 GCA_002315235.1 Ruminococcus sp. UBA1780 | reverse complement strand
GACTTAATCAGTGTTTCCTTAAAAATGACTCGTGTTATGCGGGTCATTTTTTATGACCGGGAGGATTCTGATGCTGCAGAGAGAAAAACTGCTTAAAATAACTGCTTTGTGTACTGCGGTTACGGCTGCATTCGCCTTTACCGGCTGCGGCGGAAACGGCAGCGGGCTCAGGGTTGTCCCTGATCTGTCGGCTGACAGTAAGGTTATGGATTCGCCTGAACCGGTTACAGAAGTGCCCGAAGTGACGGATGCTCCTGATATTACACCGGCTGAAAACACTGAAGAGGAAGAACCTGAATGGAATCCGGCGGATTCGTACTACAAGGTTCCTGAGACACTGAGTCTGAGACGAAAAGTTATTTCCAGTGTTTCACCGATTTATCAGGATGACCTGCTTACAGGCTGCGAGGCAACGGGACTGACACAGCTGCTTAACTGGTACGGATATGACGTTGACAAGTACACTGTGGCGGACAAATATCTTCCGAGAGCAGAACTCAGATTTGAGCCGATTGACGGCGGATTCTGGGATAACAGGGATTCGGAATTCTGCAGAGACTGGGATGGAGCCACTGTCGGTCTTGATTTCAGAACAACATTTATCGGTGATCCACGCAGAAAGGAAAATTCATACGGCTGCTATGTTCCGTGTCTTGTAACAACGGCAAACAATTATTTTAAGGATGTCGGAAGCAGCTACAGGGCTGTGGATATTTCAGGAGCTGAATTTGACGATCTGTTCAGATATATAGAGGCGGATATTCCTGTTCTTCTTATAGGTACTGTATTTCTCGGAGAGACAGCTCCGGGCAATTACTGGTACGCTGAGGATATTGAAGAGGTTGTTTACTGGCAGCAGGGCCATCACTGTATGGTGCTTGTGGGATATGATCTTGACGATGATCATGTTTATGTTGCTGATCCGGCAAACGGATGCACGGATGTCTATGACCTTATGACATTTCAGATGCTCTATGAGGACAAGGGGAAAAATGCCATGTTTGTTGACACAGGCAGGGTTAAGCTTCCGGAAAAGCTGTATACTACAGGGGACAGGATTGAATTTATAGGCCGTTCCTACACTGACAGCAGCGGAACTGAGGAACAGGACTATTCATACGTTGACTGGAGCGGTGACGGATTTCTTGTTGATGACATTGATCCTGACGAGTCAAAGCCGTACAGAGTTCACCTTCAGGATTTCGGATGGGTCAGCTACGATTCACTGAAGAAGAATCTGCCGTATTTCGGCAGGAATGAGAGCAACACTGAACCGGTTGCTGAGGGTACTGATTATACTCTGAGAAATGTTCACAGCGGTTTTTATCTTGATTCCGGAGACGGAAATGCCTCGCAGATTTCATCGGCTGATGGCAGTGCCGGTAAATTCAGAGCTGAATTTATCAGTGCTGAAAACGGGTCATTCAGACTCAGCACAGATAAAAAAACTTTTCTTGCGGCAGGATCCGGCGATTCTGAAAATGCATTCTTTTCAAAGCGTGATGATTCAGGCACGCAGGAGTGGGTGCTTTTCAAGGTGAGTGAAAACGAAAACAAGTATGTTATTGCACTCAGAGAGGACACCTCTCTTGTGCTTTCAGTATGTGACAGCGAAGAAAAAACTGATGATACCTCAAATGTTTTTGTAAGCCGGTACACGGCTTCCCCGGAACAGATGTGGTACTTCGAGAAACAATGAATGCAGTTACAGTAAAAAAACAAGCACCTCAGAGACACGTGTATGTGTTACTCTGAGGTGCTTTCTGTTTTGTGTGAGAGATTTTTATGAACTGAGTTCTTCCTTTTTCATCCTGCCGTAAATGCGGCCGAATTTTGCCGTGTTGATAATCGCGCGTACAAGTTCGTCGGCGATAACTGCCAGAAATACGCCTGTGATGCCGAGATTAAGAATATTTACAAATATATATGCGCAGCTTATTACGAAGACAGTGCCGAAAATCTGGGTTATAAACATCCACATTGTGTCGCCTGAGCCTCTGATACCAAAGCCCACGATGATGTTGCCGAATTTTCCGAAAAGGTTCAGACACATCATAATCAGGTATGTGCTGCAGGCTGTCACTACCGCACTGTCGTTTGTAAATATTTTTACAATTCCTTCAGGAACTGCAAGGCATACTATAAGAATGATTACTGCAAGTGATGCAGAAAAAACGTAGGCTGTTTTAACAACGCCGGAATATTTTCTGCGGTCCTTCCGGCCTGCTGCTTCGCTGGTGAGCGTAAGAGTTCCCTGACCGAGAGCATTTACCACAACTACAACCAGGAGCTCGATGCTGAACACTATGGTGTAAATTCCGGCGGCCATATCGTCAATGGAATTCAGTATACGAATGAGAACAAGGTTTCCTGCGTTCCATGTAAGGTCCTCCAGAGCGGCATTGAGACCAAGTCTGGCTGATGAAAGGAACGGGCTTATTTTCGCTGAGAGGATTTCCTTTACCGAAGGACGGGTGTGAAGCTTTTTGCTGGTCATGAAAATAAACCATGAGTAGGCAAAGCCTGCATATTCGGCAATGAGCGTTGCAATTGCGGCACCTTTTATTCCCATGGCAGGAAGTCCGAAATGTCCGAAGATAAGGACCCAGTCGAGCAGAATGTTCATGCCGGCACGGACAACACCGTACCATACAAGCGGTTTCGTGTAGTTTGATGTCTGCATTATTACCATGCTTGATGCTTCCAGACCCACAATCAGGAATATCGGAGTAAAGTATCTGCAGTACTCAAGACACATAGGCATAAGAGTATCGGAAACACCCATTACTGTGAAAACCTGTTTTGAAAAGAATGTCCAGAACAGGAACAGAAGTACCGGGATTACGTTTCCCCATTTAAGAAGGGCTGCTGAATACTTGTGCAGCTCGTCCTTTTCACCGGCGCCTACGCGCTGACTGATGAGTATTGAAGCTCCCATGCTCAGTGCAAAGCAGAATGACATGGTTGTCCATACAGGTGAAGACACATTGCTGAGGGCACTCATGTAGATTTTGTTCATATGTCCCAGAAATGCCCTGTCAATGAGCATCTGGACCTGATTGATGATTTCGCTCAGTATAAGAGGAACTGCCAGTGTCAGCAGAGGCCTTATGTACTGAGTTCGTTTTGTCTGATTCATTTGCATTCTCCTCTGTAATTCTGTTTAAAATCTTTTTTTGCTTTCACTATAATACGATTCAGAAGCACGAAAGGTTACAAAAAAATTATTTTTTTGTGAGATCAACTTTTTTCCCTGCAGGGGCAGGAGAATCTTTTCTGCCCGGCTTTGTAAGGCTGATTATATTTCTGACTGGTTTATTATCATTTCCGCTGGTTTCAGTTTTGCGGGTACCAGAGGATTCGGATGCTTTGTGGTCCGGACGGCCGGCATTATGCTCTGTACTGTAAACAGGGTACATAACTCTGGAGCAGCCGCCTCTGATTTCCTCATCGGTTCTTGTTTCAGTTTCCGTAATCTGTGCAGCTGACTTTCTGTGAAACGGCAGCTCAGGCACTGCAATGGATTCTATGTCGTTGTTTTCATCTGAACTGCCGGCGCTGTCGGTTATCTCCCGTATTACGGTTTCAAATTTGCTGTCAAGAGCTTTTTTCAGCCTGATCTGGAGACTTTCGTTATCAGTAAGTCTTTTAACGGTGTCATCGTAAAGTATTTTCAAAAGTTTTCGTCTTTCGTCAGACGCTGAGGGAAACATGACTCTTAAAATCCTGAAGGGCAGCTTCAGTACTGCTTTAAAAATGTCAGGGGCAGTTTCCGGACGGAAAAATATATTCATAAAGCACCAGAAATCAAGAAGTATCAGAAAGAACAGTGCAATACCGTTTGCAGGAACGTTTGATGATCCGAATCTGATTAGCATACCCATTGAAAGTGCAGCAAAAACCGTGATGTTCGCTATTCTGAACAGAGTCATTTTAACCGGACTGTCTTCAATGAACCGTGAAAAACTTTCGAACACAGTGAATACTGAATTAATAAACTGTTCCGGCACGGATTCAGCTCCGGCATCGAGTTCGTCTCTGTATCCGTCTGCTTCGCGTTCTGTTTTTCTGTGTTCGTCTCTCAGTTTCATGAGTTCATAGCTGAAGTTTCTGACATCCTGATGACCGGTGATGGAGAGTTCAAATGCTCTCCTGTTCCTGGTGACTGAGTTTTTTTCAATTTCTTTTTTCAGTACTGAATAATTGTTTTCAAAGAGCCGCTGTGATATTTTTGTCTGGACAGTAAGAGGTGAATCGTGTCCCGGTGATGCCATTGACGGAATTATTACATTTCCGAATTCATAGCTCCTGATGACAACCTCATATTCACCGGATGCATCTGTATAATCTGCGGATACGGTGAATACAGTGCCGGTTTCTATTGTAAAAACTTCTCCGTATCTGTTTGTAAATTCGATGGTGCTGACTGCGATTCTGTATTTGTCTCTGTAATCCTGATTATTCTTTTCAGTTGTTTTCTGATAAATCATTCTGCTTTCCCCTAGCTGTATTCCCGTAGTCACGTTCTTAATCAGTGTTTCCTTAAGGAAA
>DCGK01000119.1:0-237 GCA_002315235.1 Ruminococcus sp. UBA1780 | reverse complement strand
CGAAAAATCTGACTGCGCATCATGTGCGCCAGACTTAATCAGTGCTTCCTTAATTCAGTATATTATAGCATTTTTCTGAAAAAATTGCAAAAAGAATCCTGTTTTGTGATATAATTATAGGGAACGTCAAAATATTTCGTCGTTGTAACTGTTCAGGACTTACAGAGTTAAATGGGGATTTAACACAGAAAATTATTTCGCATATCCCACAGTCATCAAAGCTTTCCGGAATCACAC
>DCGK01000095.1:53497-73056 GCA_002315235.1 Ruminococcus sp. UBA1780 | reverse complement strand
CAGACTTAATCAGTGTTTCCTTAATGTCAGAAAAGCACTGACTTTTCAATCAGTGCTTACTGTGAAACGAGAACTCTCAGAGCCTCATTCATATAGTCAAACATAATTATAATATAATTCTCTGTAAATACTGTAATCGGCTTTGCAAGCACGAAAAGCATCAGTATCGCAAGAAGAATCTTAAACTGCATGTTAATTACAAATATGTGAATCTGAGGAATAAGCTTCATCAGAATACCCATACCCATTTCAAGAATAAACTCCGTTGCAACAAAAGGAAATGCAAGTCTTACAGCGAGAGAAAATACCGAAGTGAAAACATCTATCCCAAAACCGGCTGCAGCATAAATATTTATGTTCTCCGCTCCGGCAGGAATAAGATTATATGAATCAACTGCAATCTTTATAAGAACAAGATGACTGTTGGTTACAAAAAAATATGCCATGTATATAAGATTTATAAGATTTCCTGTAAAGGCAGACTGTACACCTGTTCCCGGGTCCATTACCTTTGCCATGGAAAGTCCGAACTGCATATCGAGAATGTCCCCGACATATGCCAGCATATAGAAAAAGATATTAAAAATATATCCTAAAAGCCATCCTACAGCAATCTCACGAACAATGCCGAGAACAAGACTGAGTGTATCAAGACTGTCAGGAAGCGGAACAAGCGGTGCAAGAAGCAGCGTAGTAAAAAAAACTATTACTGTTCTTACCATCGCAGGGATGTTCTGTCTTGACATTATAGGATTGAATACAACTACAGCTGCGGTTCTTACGAAAACAAGAACATAGATATACAGATTGTCAATGATAATATTAAGCTCAGTCAAAGCGCACCTACATTCCTGCTATCTTATCAAATATCATTACGAAAAATTCGCTTATAATGCGAATCATCCATGATCCAAGAACAAGAAGCATAAGAGCAATTACAAGCACCTTTGGAACAAAGGTAAGCGTCTGCTCGTGAATCTGTGTTGCAGCCTGAAAAATAGCAACCAGAAGACCAATTACAATACTCGCAATCAGCACCGGAGCAGCAAGCTTAAATGAGGCATACATAGCATTCATAAAAAGATCAAGTACATCGGCCTGTGTCATATCTGCTCACCTCTCCTAATTGAAACTCACAATAAGCGATTCAATAAGCAGATTCCAGCCGTCTGCAACAATGAAGAGCATAAGCTTGAACGGCATTGAAATCATTGCCGGAGGAAGCATCATCATACCCATCGCCATAAGCGTACTCGAAACAACAAGGTCTATTATCAGGAACGGTATGTACAGAAGGAATCCTATTAGAAAAGCTCTCTTGAGTTCACTTGTAATATATGCGGGAGCAATAACAAAAATACTCAGTTCAGTAAGCTTTTCCTGTGAATCATAATCCTCGGCATTTACTATTTCCTGTGAATCCGCAAGTGAAAGAAACATGTCAAGATCCTCATCATACACCTGCTTGAGCATAAATATCTTTAACGGTTTCTGGCCCTCATTAAGTGCTTCCTCAAGCTGAATAGTACCCGCCTTATACGGATCATACGCTTCGGTTTTTATCTGTGAAAACACCGGAAACATTATAAAAATAGTCAGAAACAGTGAAATCCCGGTTATTACCTGATTCGGTGGTGAATTCGCAACACCCATCGCATTTCTGAGAAACGAAAATGAAATAATCAGACGTGTAAAACACGTAAGCATCATAAGAAATGTAGGAATCAGGGCAATAAATGCGAGCAGAAACAGCAAATCAAGCGTACTTGAACCACTGTCAGCAGCGCCTGAACTCAGATCTATTTTTATTGACGGTGATTCTGCTGCCGAAACTCCCGTTGTAAGGAATCCGGAAAGCACAATCATTGCTGCAAGACTCAGCAGAAAGCCGATACCCGGCTTGATAAATCTTTCAGGACTGAGAACTTTATTTTTTTTCTTCATCACTGTTCCCCTTCCCGCTGATATTTTTTATTTTGTCACTCAGGACTGTTTTAAACGCGCCTATAAAATCAGGAGCAGGCGATGCCCCAGAAGTGACATCGCCGTCTCCGGTATTAAGCTGATTTTCGTCAACATCACATATATATTCCATATGATCTCTGCTGACCCCCATAAGAACTGTTTTCTCCCCTGCCTTAACTATCATAAGCAGCTTATCCTGCGATATACTGAGTGTATCAAGAACTTTTATGTTCTTTCCGGATATTCCGCCTGTTACGGAAAATCTCTTTCCGATATACTTTGTTGTAAGATAAGCAAGATAAAGTATTACTACAAAAAGGACTATTGTAAATAATACTGTAAATATTTTTTCTAACAAAACTGCCTCCGGTTAAGTCTGTGTATTATTCTTCATTTTCCTCTGACGACGTTTCTTCAGCATAATCGTCAGTAGTCATTTCTTCTGATTCCTGTTCATTATGTGAGGTAACCACCTCAGGTGCACTCTCAGTGAAATTATTTCTGATTTTTTCTTCAGCAGCCTTTTCAGCTTCCTTCACAAATTTCTTACTCGAAATAATTTCAGTTATTCTTACACCAAAGTTGTCATCAATTACTATTACGTCACCTCTTGCAACGGTCTGGTCGTTCGCAATAATCTCTACCGGCGCACCGGCCTGCTTTTCAAGACGAATGATGGAACCCTGCGCAAGACTGAGAACTTCTCTCATTCTGAGTTTTGCCTTTCCGATCTCAACTCTTACGTCAAGAGGAACATTCATCAGAAGATCCGTATAATCCTCACTCGGCTTTCTCACCGTGTTGTCACCGGCTGAAAAATCCGGAAAGCTTGCTTCCTTGACATTTATGCTTTTACTTTTCATTTAAACATCTCCCTGACACTGCAGTTATAAAGTATAAGTACGGATTTTATTCCGCAAAATCCCCTGTCTTCTGTGCTGATGCGTCAAAAGATGCTCCCATCGCCTTAAGAAAATCTGAATTTCTTGAAAGTTCACTGTTCTTGTTGATA
The DNA here is from genome assembly GCA_002315235.1 of Ruminococcus sp. UBA1780. GTDB lineage: Bacteria > Bacillota > Clostridia > Oscillospirales > Ruminococcaceae > HUN007. Next base: position 70,079 of record DCGK01000095.1, on the reverse strand, counting down.
ATGGCTATCTCAACACGTCTGTTCTGTGCACGGCCTTCATCAGTATCATTGTCTGCAATAGGGAAGTTGTTGCCAAGTCCCATTGGTAAAAGCAGAGTAGACGGTAATCCGGATTCATGTTCAAAAAAGTTTGAAATATTTCCGGCACGTTCTGCTGAAAGAAGTCTTGCGTCAACCTGTGAGGTCTCGCTTTTTGCCGTGTGTCCCTTAATCATAACGAGTGAAACGTCATCCTGAACGCTGGCCAGACACTCTCCGAAAAACCTGAGAACATCCTCACTCTCCGGTTTTATCAAAGCACTGTCAGGTTCAAAAATTACGTTGTCCTTAAACTGAATAAAAATATTTTTTGCATTTTCGGAATCCGACATCTCTGTCGATCCGTCCATAGGTTTTTCCTGTTTTCCTGCGTCTCCGTCAGTCCCTTCCTCTCCTGACGCAGCCATATCAGCTTCTGATGACTGCTGAAGAAGAATGCTGTTACTCAGATTATTTTCCTCTATATATGTCATAATCTTTTCAAAGAGCTCATCAATAGCAGAGTTGTAAATTGTACCGTCCTGAGGATTTTCTTCTTCAAGCTTGCCTATAAATACACCGTCGCCGCCCTTCTGACCTGCAAGGTCAGATTCTTCAAACACAACAACGTCAACTCTCTCATCACCATTAACATTAAAAGCAGAAACAAGTTCCGTCCACTTTTCTTCAACTATTGATGACATACTGTAAAGCATTACGAAAAACGTAAGAAGCAGTGTTACCATGTCGCCATAGGTATCCATCCAGCTGCCGCCGCTTTCTTCCTCTTTAGGTTTTTTCGCCACAATAACACTTCCCCTTTCATATAGTTATTTTTCTTATTTGTCCTTGCCGCCGCCCGGAGGAGCTGTCTTTGAAGGAAGAAGTCGCATAAGCTTTTCTTCAATAAACTGCGGGTTGTCACCGTCCTGAATAGACTGAACGCCCTCGCTTATGATTATTTTACAGAGCATTTCTTCTTCATGTCTCTTCTTAAGCTTGTTTGCAATCGGTTTACCGATAAGGTTAGCCATGATAACACCATAGAATGTTGTAACCAGGGCAACCGCCATGTTGGCTGCAAGTGCATCGGCATCCGACATGTTCGCAAGAAGGTTGATAAGACCGATAAGCGTACCGGCCATACCGAAGGCCGGAGCAAATTCAGCCATCTTCATATAGAAGCCCTGCGCCTGTGAATGTCTGTCATCAAGATTATCAAGTTCTGTCTCAAGAACTGCCTTGATTTTTTCAGGTTCAACCGAGTCAACTACCAGCATCAGAGCATTTTTCATAAACTGGTCATCGCACGCATTCATTTTTTCTTCAAGTGCAAGAAGACCGTTGATACGAGCTTCCTTTGCAAACTCAGTAATCTGTTCGATATATTTTACAGGATTGTACTTCGGAGGCATGAATACTATCTTCAGGTGCTTTGGTATACACTTGAAAATACCTCCCGGATATGAAATAAGCATCGCACCGATAGTACCGCCAACAACGATGGCAAGTGAACCGACATCGATAAATCCGGCAAACTGAGCCGGAATAAGAGCCGTCTTGCCCGTATCCGGATCAGTACCCATCATGATACTTACAACAACAAGAGCTGAAGCAAGAAGAAATCCTATAACTGACAATATGTCCATGAAGATTATCCTCCCTATTTACACGATTCCAGAATACCAGATAATACTCCCTTGCGATACTCTGAAGTCATGCTGACAATCATATCAGAAGGCTCTTTTACAATATAGACATTTCCGTTGTTAAGTCTTATAGTAGTATCAGGGTTTTCCTGAATTGTCTCAATAAGATCACAGTTTAATACGAATTTTGTTCCGTTAAGTTTTGTAAGTGTTATCATAATATTCTGACACCCTTTATTAGAATTTAATAAATAAAAGAGCGCGGCTTGTCAAAACGGTCAAGCCGCAGCTCCTGTTATTCAGTTATTTGTTAATTATCTCTTGAGGTTGATAAGTTCTTCAAGCATTGTATCTGATACTGTGATTACACGTGATGAAGCCTGGAAGCCTCTCTGTGTCATAATCATATCAGAGAATTCATTTGAAAGGTCAACGTTTGAAGCTTCAAGTGTTGAAGCCATTATGTTACCTGTACCCTCTGTACCAGCGTTTACGATGATAGGATCACCTGAGTTAAGTGATGTTTCGAAGTATGTGCTGCCGACCTTCTGAAGACCTGCAGGATTTGAGAATGTCGCAAGATCGATACGACCGAGTTCAACTACGCCGTACTTTTCATGTGTTCCTACAATGTGCCCTTCGTTGTTTATAGAAATACTTGTAAGGTTAGCAACTGTCTGCTCCCCACCCTCTGTACCACCAGTAAGCTTAAATGAAGACTGTCCAAGACCAAGTGCTCTTGATGGTTCACTCTGCTTCATAGTAACTGCATCATTGAAGGTGAATGTGTAATGATCAAGGCCTATTGCACTGTCAACTTTATTTCCAGATGCGTCAACAAGTGATGAAACACCCTTATTGGTATTTACAATATCACCTATACTTGAAGCTAGTGTTGTCTTGGAAGGGAAAGAAATTACAAAATAATCTGCAGGTTCGAGTGTAGGCGTAGACAGTATCATCTTTACAGATCCTGCTGTCTGCATCTGATCAGGATCAACGTGAGCAGTATACTTCTTTGTTCCGTCAACATCCATAGTAATAGTCAAACCTGTTTTGGAATCATATGTCATTTCAAAATTCTTTGGAACATCTGTGCTGTGAAGTGAAATACCAGCAAGACTAGCAAGTTCCTCATTATCTGAAGCAATTTTTACAACAGCACTATTAGTACCGTCACCAATAGTGATTTCATTTGTTGCGCTATTGAATGATGCAGTAGAAACTGTACCAAAACTAACTGCCGGGGTCTGATTCTTAGCCCAATCTTCTGCCATTTTCTTTAATTGTATACCATCATAAGACAATGTTTTACTTCCATAAACCGAATCACTGGTTGTAACAGTTATTTCAAGAGGTTTCTCCTGAGTTGGTGGGGTTGCGCCCGGATTAGCAGGTACAAATGCACTTCCCGTCGCTGATAAATTCGCAGTAAAATCATCTTCAAATTTTGTTTTTCTGGTATCACCTGTAAACTTTTCACCTACTGTATCAATCGAAAACAGTCTGTTAAGATCATCTGCCATGTTTATCTCACCTGGATTGTATCCGAAGTGTGAGCTAACAAGATCAGAACCCTTAAGATTCACTTTACCACTAGTAATCCCGTCGACATCAAGGGCTGTGAACTTTGAATCTGAAGGAACCATTGTAAGGTCAAACTGTCCTGCAGGATGTTCTACTCCACCATTAGCTGACTTGATAGCATCATTGAGTTCCTTGTTAATTTCTGCAACACTTCCGAAATTTTCCTTGGCATTAACCGTTACTGTAATTGACTGACCCGAAATCTTTGCAACCATCTTCTGACCAATTGGAAGTGAAGAACTTGAAACAAATGTAAAGTTTACATTTGCCTTATCAGTCTGATTTGAAGAAGTAATCTTGAAATCAACGCCGTTGATAGTGTCTTCAACTGAAGAAACGTCAGCATCAAGATAAGGAAGATCAATCTTAATCTTGTTTGATGCAGGAGGAAGTGAAGTGTCACTGCCTGATACACCAAGAACAAAGTTACCGTTTACGTCAACGAGGTTACCGTCAGCATCGATATCAAGCATACCAGCCTTAGTATACATAATATTTCCGTCCGGACCCATTACCTGAAGGAATCCTTCACCCGCGATAGCAATATCAAGACCATAGCCTGTTGATGACATTGCAGATGTCTTTGTGTTAGTATCGATACTTCCTACAGAGTTACCGTAACCAATCTGCTTTGCATTTGTACCGCCGCTGTTACCTGTAGAAGCTGTAGCTGTCTGTGTTGTCTGATAGTAAACATCCTTGAATGTTGCTCTGTCTGACTTAAATCCGTATGTACCTACGTTTGCGATATTGTTACCGATAACGTCCATTTTTGTCTGCTGTGTCTTAAGTCCTGCAACACCTGAATATAAAGATCTGATCATAATAATTTACCCCCATGAAATTTTTAAAAAATTGTTTTGATTGTTTGTTAAGTATTTAATAAATTTGCCATAATCATAATTTTTAATATTTCACGGTACATCCGGAGCCTTCTGTCATTCGGGCCCCGGGAAAAGCTTCCTTAAAAAGGTCCGGCTTTTAAACTACTACTGTACCGTCAATATTTGTAAATACATTACCCTGAAGTTCATCATGTCCTACAGTGGTAATAACCATGTTGTTCTTAACGCTTACGATATACGCCGCTGAGTCGATAAGAATCAGTGTATCATCAAGTCCCTTTTCCTCTGCCAGCTTAATACCCTCGTTAAGTCTTGTCAGATTTTCCTCCGAAATATCAATGTTTCTCTGAAGTACACGATTCATTGCATGCTTTGAAAAATTAACACCAAATGAACTAAGTGCCAGATTGTTAAAAGCAGCTTTTGAATCATTTTCCTTACTTTTGTTTATCTGTGCATCTAATATTGATCTGAATGATTCCTGCGGTACCGTTTCCGAATATTCAGTAGGTATCTGCTGCGGAATCCCTGTTGTGATCGGTGTGCTTAACCGTCGCAGTGTGATATAATCATCCATTAGCTACACTCCCTTCTGTGGTATTCTTACCCCATAGCAAGCTGCGAAGCTTTCTGCAACGCGTTTTTATCATCTTCGTTTGTTACTGTTGAAGAAGTTTCTGCTGCCGGTTGTGTATCCGCCTGATTCCCGCCTGTGGCTGTTGTTTCTTCCCTGGTTTCCGAAGTTTCTCCGGAACCTTCAAGTCCGACTGAATTAATCTGCTTCATGGAAAACTCTTTTCCGTTTACCACAATTGAGTAGTCTCCGTCTTTAATCTTGACTTCTGAAACAGCACCCGTTTCCTTAACCATATTTCCGTTTGAGTACTTTGAAGCAGTCACCGTTTTGCCAATCATTGACATCGCGTAATTACTCTGACTGTACTTTGCCATTTCCTGCATTGCCTGGAGTGTTGAATACTGTGTCATCTGAGTCATAAATTCGCTGTCATCCGTAGGATTTGTAAAATCCTGATTTGTAAGCTGTTTAATCATCAGCGTAAGAAAGTCTTCAAATCCAAGGTTACCCTCATTGCCGGTTGTGTACTCAATTCCGTACTTTTTGGCAAGGTTTTCAACCTTCGGCTTATCTGAATTTGCTGAACCAAGCAGGTCCATATAGTTTCTGTCAGAAACATTGTTTACTGCCATTTATTTCACTCCTTTCATTAACTCCTCCATACATCTCATATAAATCTGTTAAGAATTGTATTTCCGATGACTGAAGGCATAATTTTCACTGAACTTTCCTCTTCTTCAGATTCGTTCTGAGTAAAATATGTCATGTTTCTTCCGCTGCCGTCTCTGTGTCCGGCATCATGCTGATCTCTTCTGAACTGCTCATTACCGTTCATCATGTTCTGAAGTGTATCCTCAGGACTGCGGTATTCAACAGTTTCCAGTTCAGCATTGTGAGACTTAAGCTGATCCTGAAGTACATCGAGATCTCTGTTGAGAAGCTCTGCTGTTTTCCTGTCTGATGCAATCATCCTGACAAGAACTGAACTGTCTGATTTTATAAGCTTAACTGTAATTTCACCTAATCCCTCAGGATTGAGTCTGATAACAAAGTTCTTTCTGTTCCTTGTTATGCTTTCATCAAGCGCCCTGAAAGTCTGAGCTGAAATCTGACGTTCATTGTAGCTTTCACTCATAATCGTATCAGTTCTCATAAAACTGAAAGGTGTAAGAGTAACTGCACCCTGAACAAGCTTTTCAAATTCGGAAATATTTTCTTCCTTTGAATCAGAAGTGTTATTTTCAGAAAGCTTTATTTCCTTTACTTCAGCATTTTCATAGCTTAATGAAGCTTCATCATCTGAACTGCTGTCATGTCCGAAATTACTTTCTGCTTCAGAATTTCTTATCTCATGATATGAAATTTCAGATTTTTCTGTAATCTGTACGCCGGAGCTGAATTTTTCACCTGAACTGTTCTGAACTTTTATTCCATCCGAAACAGTTTCTTCAGTTCTGACGCGAATTACATCATTTTCTGATACATTTACTGTGTTTTTCCTTATCTCCGATACAATCTGATTATCACTGCCGTATTCCGCAGCGTTTTCATAGACTGCCTTCTCTCCGATTTCCGGCATCTCCGGTCTGAAGATTGCTTCAGAACTGTCTGATTCCTTCATCTGAGATACCTGATTCACTACAGGTTTTTCAGTTGCTTCAGCTTCCGCCTTAACTACTGGTCTCTCCGGTGTTTCAACTTTCGCTTCAACTACTGGTCGTCCCGGTGTTTCTGCTTCTGCCTTAACCACTGGTCGTTCCGGTGTTTCGACTTCTGCCTTAACTACTGGTCTCTCCGGTGTCTCTGCTTTCGCTTCGACTACTGGTCTCTCCGGTGTTTCGACTTCTGCCTTAACTACTGGTCTCTCCGGCGTTTCTGCTTCTGCCTTAACTACTGGACTCTCCGGTGTTTCTGCCTTTACTGCAGTATCCGGTTTTACCATGAATCCACGAGTATTCCTTACTTCAGGTGTCTCTGTGAATTCCTGCGTTTTCTTTGACTCAGGTGGTTCCGTCATCTCAGGTTCACTGTGAATGTCATGCAGCTGAGAACCATTTGTGCTCTCTGATACATACTCACCGCTTTCCTTAAACTCAGGCGATTCCTTTATCTCAGAAACGACTTGCTGCTCTGAGGTATCAACATAGCGTACAGCCATATCTTCAAACTTCCGACCTGTTTTTGAAACTGAAGAAACAGAATCAGATGTTTTTCCCTGAATCTCATCTGATGATCTGATCACCGGCTGAGTGTAATCCGGAACAATGACTGTCTGCATATCTGCAGCTAATCCGGAATTAATCACATTCTGATAAAAATCAGTTTTCCTATCATCCTGCTTTCTGATTTCCGGTGAAATTTCTTCCTCATTATCCACGGAAAATTCATGTTCTTCAGAAGGAATTTCAACGACAGATGCCTCTAATATATTATCGGCACTTTCGTCAGTTTTTTCAACATCTGAAATGAATTCCATACCGTTTTCATTAACATTTTCTACAGAATTCACAATCCCTAAAAATGCTGCAAAATCTGATGACTCCTGTCCGCTTTTCCGGCTGTTCAGTAATGCTGAAATATCAGAAAAGTCTGTCTGGATCTGTCCCTGCATCATACTGCCTGCGTCTACTCTCATTGCTTAACCCCCTTTCAATGAGCCTGCACGAAAGAAACAGATAATCCCTGCACCCCCATGCATTCCCTTTAATCATCCGCACATTCACAGAACTGCGCCTGCCTGTGCGTACCAGTTTCCCGGAAAATGCTTATGCATTTTCCGAATCTATGAATTACATTTCGCCGGTGTCAAAGGATTCATCAGAACCCTTTGACATCTTAAACGAAAGAAATTCCTCAATCATCTGCTCACTCTCCTTGTTCGCAAGGTAATTATATTCAGCCCTCTGCTTTTCCTCAAGCTTATCAAGGCCTGAAATTTCCTGCGACATGCTGACAACAACCTTTCGCTGTTTTTCAACTGATGACTCCATAACGTTCATCTGGATTCTGAGCTGCGCCTGCTCGCGGCGAATGGAGGCTTTTTTCATCTCATATACCTGAATCTCCCTTACGCTTATTCCTGACTTCATAGCCTCGGATGCTTCGAGACAGACATTTCTCATTTCAGTATTCAGATCGTCATATCTCTTTTCAAGAGAGTTATACTCCGAATAAAGCGTGAGAAGATATCCTTTTTCCCCTTCAAGTATCTGCCTTTTGTAATCGCGCATTTTCTTTAAAGTAAAATTAAACTTTTTCATTTATACGCATCCTTACTTTGCAATATCAATCATCTGCTGAATTGCGCCCTCCAGAGTTGATTTTTCATCAACCGCCTGCTGAAGAAACTGATTTACAGCTTCCATTTTCTTTATAGCATTATCAAGGTCAGGATTGGTTCCTGTCTTATAGGCACCAATTGAAATAAGGTCCTGATTTTCCTGATAAAGTGACATTATCTTTCTTACCTGTCCTGCGGCTTTTTTCTGCTCCGGTGTAGCAATGCTCGACATAAGTCGGCTGATACTTGCCAGAACATCTATTGCAGGATAGTGATTTTTCATGGCAATCTTTCTCGACAGCATTATATGTCCGTCAATGATACCACGAACAGTATCTGAAATAGGTTCATTTGAGTCATCACCTTCAACAAGTACTGTAAAAATTCCAGTGATGGATCCAGTTTCAAAATTTCCGCATCTCTCAAGGAGTTTTGGAAGAGAAGCATAAATAGAAGGCGTATACCCTCTGGCAATCGGCGGCTCACCGACACTGAGCCCGATTTCTCTTTCCGCCATACAGAAACGAGTAAGGGAGTCCATCATAAGAAGAACATCCTTGCCCTGATCCTTGAAGTATTCGGCAATCGCAGTTGCAGTCTGTGCACATTTTGATCTGAGCATTGCCGGCTGATCAGATGTGGCAACCACAAGAACACTTCGTTTAATTCCCTCAGGACCAAGATCCTTGTTTATAAATTCCATAAGCTCACGTCCACGTTCGCCTATGAGTGCTACGACGTTAACATCCGCTTTAATGTTTCTGGCAATCATACCCATAAGTGTACTCTTACCAACACCACTTCCTGCGAAGATTCCCATTCTCTGGCCCTTGCCGATGGTTATCATTCCGTCTATAGCCTTCACACCGAATTCCAGCGGTTCAAATATAGGAGGTCTTGTCATCGGATTTGCCGGAGCACCGTTTATACTGTAAAAAACATCCGATTCAATTTCACCCTTACCGTCTATCGGATTTCCGAGTGCATCTATTGTTCGTCCGATGAGAGCCTCGCTCATTTTTACCTTGAGCTTCTCACCGGTGTTACTTACAAAGCTTCCGTATCCTATACCGTTTATATCACCGTACGGCATAAGAAGAACCCTGTTGTTTTTAAAACCAACAACTTCAGAAAGAATCTTCTTTCTTTCCTTTCCTACTACAGAAATTGAACATACATCACCAATATTGCACGACATGCCGGATGCTTCAACAGTCATACCGACAATCTGTTCTATTTTACCGAGAGTAGTATAGAAGTTGTTAAGCCTCATGCTGCGCCGCAGCTTAGAATGATCTAGACTCTGGTGCATTTTCATCACTTTCCTTATACTGTCCGAAGTACTCACGGATATTTTCAACCTGACTGAGAACAGAAGCTACTATTACGCCTTCAGCCGTATGAACGACACATGTTCCCGGGTCTGCATCCCTTCTGAGTTCTACTTCGATAGTCTGTGAAGACTTGGCCTCTGACAGAACGTTTTCAAGTTCTGAAGCCACATCACGCAGCTTGTCTGATACTTCAACTTTTATCCAGTTTACCTCTCTGAGCGTCTTGACAGCACTTCTTACGAGAGGAATAATAACTCTTTCATCTGCTTCAAGCTTCTGAGCCACAAGTTTTTCGGCAATATCAAGTGCCGTAAATCTGAGTTCCGAAGCATAGTCATCAAAATAGTCTTCCTGATTGATTTTGAGTTCAGCAAGAAACTGATTAATCTTCAGCATGCATTCTTCTATTTCCTGCTGTTTTTCCTGAACGCCTGCACGATAACCGTCTTCTCTGGCCGTTTCCAGAACGGACTTTGCCTGTACCTCAGAGTCCTCAAGTATACGTCTGCTTTCAGCCTGAGCATCCTCAAGAATCTGTGCAGCTTCCATCTGGGCCTGTTTTATAATCGCATCTCTTTCAATCTGAAGCTTTTCATATTCTGATTCATAAAGACCGTCAGGAATTTCGTTTTCCGTCTGACCCTCATCATTATATATATCGGTTTCTTCAGCAGTTTCTTCTATATCTGAAGCACTTTCGTAACCATTCTGTGATAAATTTTCAGCTTCATCAGAATAGTCACTGTTCTCTCTGATTATGGTTGATTCAGGAAGGCTGTGAGGTTCAGCGCGAACAACACAGTCCGGAATCTTAACCGCTTCTGCAATCTTAACTACTTCTTCTGCCCTGAAAATCTTGCCCACTTGTCCACATCCCTTTATTCCTTCATCATTGAGCGTATAAGTGCTGCCGCAATTTCAGGATTATTCTTTGCAAATTCCTTGACTTCATTTGCTGTCGCGTTAGTAGCCTCAGAGTGTTCCTTAGCCTGCTGTTCGAGCGTAAGCTTGAAGTTTGCTGCCTCTTCTTCTTTTGCTTTCATCATACTTTCAATCTGTGCCTGACTTTCAGCTTCTGCAAGTGCGATTCTCTTCTTTGCACGCTTGTTGATTCCTGCAATAATAAGAACAACAATAACAATAAGAAGAACTGCTGCCGCAAGGAGTACCCACTTGAACCACCATGTATTAAAAAGTCTGGCAAGTGCTGAATCCGGATCAACAATTCCCGGTATATCTCCAGGTAACGGAATTGTATCAGCAAGTCTTGCTGAAGCGGAAATATTTTCAACGTCAATATTTGTTGCATTTCTTACAAGCTGAATAATGTTTTCCTGTTCATCAGCCGTAAGCTTTCCTGATTCTGTTGTAACAACTACAGAAATGCTGGCATCAGTAATGCCGCCCTGTGCTTTTTCTGTCTGTCTGAGAATATAGCCGATAGCCCATTCTGTTTTTCTTTCATACTCAGGAGTATCTGTTGAATTAAGATCATCCTCAAGGTTTCCGTAGTTAGGAATATCAGTATTGTCTTCCTCGCCTACAATTCCGCCCGGATCCACAACACCGTCTGTATCGTAGTGAATATACTGGTTTTCCTTAACACCTTCACCCTCGTCATTTGTTAAATATTCCTTAACCTCTTCGTTGATTTTGTCATAGTCAATCTCAACGCTTGCTACTGCAATAACATCATCAAGGCCGTAAATCGGAGCAAGAATTCGTCTTGCGTTTTCCTCATACTGATTCTTGATCATGTTACGGTAATTCATACGGCTTTCGTCATCAAAAACGTCCTGCGGAAGCTCTTCCACTCCGAGAAGCTCCTTGCCTGTAGCAGCATTTACGACTGATACATCCTCAGGAAGAATCTGCTGTGCACTGTAGGCAACTATGTTTTTGATTGCACTGACCTGCTCAGCTGTAAAATCAGCCGGCTTGTCAAGTGTAAGCATTACACTTGCCGTAGCCCTTTCCTCAGTTTCCTTCCATACATAATTTGTTTTTTCAGGAAGACTGATAGTTACTATAGCACCCTTTACTCCGCTGATTCGCTTAATAGTAGTCTGTATTCTGTCCTGAAGTTCAAAACGAAGTGTCTGCTTCTTTTCGAACTCACTCATTGTCATGCTGAGATTATCAAAGAAAGTTCCGTAGGAAGGTGCTGACTGAGGGTATCCCTTTTCAGCAAGCTTATACACAAGGTCATCCCACTGTTCTTTCTTAACTTCTATTTCACCTTTGCTGTTTATCTTGGTTTCAACCTGCATGTTCTGAAGTTCGAGATATACTTCGGAAGCTTCTTCAGTTGTCATACCCGGAAAAAGCACGAGCCATTTTGCTTTCTGAACATTAAGTACAACTGTCAGGGCAATAGCACCCACAAGAATTACAGAAAGTCCGGCCACGAGGAGTATTCTTATTTTTTTGGACATACCCTCCCAGACAGACTTTATTTTATCAAGCACCGGTTTTATTTTATCATTCATTACTAAAAATCATTCTCCAAACTCAAAATTCCAGAACACATAAAATCAGATCTGCATCTGAACTATTTCTTTATACGCGTTAACCGCTCTTGTGGTAATCTGCACAGCAGTTTCAATTGCTATTGATGCCTTTGTCGCATCAATCATAGCACCTTCGATATCTTCAGTCTGACCCATTGAAACAGCATAAGCACTGTCAAGTGACTTGTTTTCGAGATCCTTGACGTTCTGAATATTTTCCCTTAATGTATCGCCGAAGGTCTTTTCCTTTTCGGTACCTTCGATATTTGTACGGAGATTTCCTGTTCCCGTACCGATAGTTTTCATTTCAGGCATTCCTGTCAGCGGTGTTATAAATGTTGTGTTTATCATTTTCTTCCCTCAAATCCTGTTTTCATTTTTCCCGTATCCCTTCAGCGTGACAGTTAACGTCCTGTTAACTCATGTTAAGGAAACACTGATTAAATCACGTCTTCGACTTGACGCACATTCTGCTTGCATATTTTCCGTCAGACTTAATCAGTGTTTCCCTAATACTGAAATCAGCCCTTGCCGATTTCAAGAGACTTTGATGCCATTGCCTTTACTACGCTGAGTGCCGCTGCATTTGCTTCATACACTCTTGTAGCTTCCATAAGGTCAAGCTGCTCTTCCGTGTTGTTTACATTAGGGTAGTAAATATATCCGTCTTCATCAGCATCAGGATGAGTCGGGTTATATACCGGCTTAAAGTCCTCCTGACTCTCGACTACACGTGCAACTCTGACACCGCCGCCCTGTACCTGTGAAAGTGCTTCGTCAAAAGTCTGTGAACGTGTCTGAAAAATAACCTGCTTTCTGCGGTAAGGTTCCTCACCGTTTCTGCCGATTACCAGCTGGTTTGATATATTCTGTGTGATGATATTGGTTCTGAACCTCTCTGCTGTAAGCGCTGAACCAACAATATTAAGTGAATTTAAAAATGCCATATTTCATATCCCCCTTATTTGAAACTTGCATTCTGAAGCACATATCTGTAGTCAGAAATAACGGAATTCATTTTCTGAATCGTTGCAGCCTGCTGAAGATACGCACTGTAAAGTTCGAGATTTTCGTTTTCAATATCGACATTGTTACCGTCAACAAGAACCTCAACATTGTCCTTCTGTCCGACCTCTGCCTCAAATTTGTATTCGATGCGGTCTTTTCTGTCAGACAGCTTCATTTCATTTTCCATTGTGTTTTTAAAGGAAAATGTTTTCATTTTATAGTCCGGGGTATCAAGGTTTGCGATATTGTGCGTGTGAACCTGCTGCTTTACAGACATAGCCTTTATTCCGCTTTCCATTGCTTTAAACTGAAATGAATCCAAAATCACAACTATTACCTCCATTATATTTTGTGAAAATCATAATCAGTCTGATTTTCATTACAATTATTTTATTATATTATTATACAGTAAAAATACTAAAAATTCAAGTGAAGTATATCAAAACAGACAGTTTTATATTAAAAACTTTTCCTTCTGAAATAATGCAAAATACACAAAAAAAATTCCCGCCGGAATATCTCCCGGCGGGTGATTCTTTTTTGAGTTTATTAATCTCGTTTAAATCTGATTAATACTTACGCTTACGAGCTGCTTCGGACTTCTTCTTACGCTTAACCGAAGGCTTTTCGTAGTGTTCTCTCTTACGAACCTCAGCGATAACGCCATCCTTTGCGCATGATCTCTTGAAGCGCTTGAGTGCTGTATCTAAAGATTCGTTTTTACCAACACGAACTTCTGCCACTTTTATTCCCTCCCTTTGCCACTAAGACAGAGGTTTATGCTAAAACCATATCCTGAAATCAGAATATGATGTCAGTCATCAGATTTTGTATTTTTCTCCTCTGTTATCAAAACTGACCCGAATGTCCGTACACCAGATTAATCAGCTGTATGCCGGATTGTCAGTTTTAATGCTATATGAATAATATAAATCTATTTTAGCATACAGAGTACAGTGTTGTCAAGCACAAAATCGCCTTCAGGGCTATTTTGTTATTTTACAACAAAATTAACGAGTTTGTTTTGTACATATATCTGCTTAACAACGCTCTTTCCAGCGATTGCTTCAGCAAACTTTTCATCCTTTGATGCAAGTTCAAAGGCAGCGTCCTTTTCAGTACCGGCAGGAATCATAATCTTTGACTTAACCTTGCCGTTAATCTGGAGAACAATTTCAACTGAATCATCAACACAGAGACTCTCGTCATATGTAATCCAGCTCTGCTGGCTGAGAACCTTACCGAAGACATTGCTGTACATTTCTTCTGCAATATGCGGAGCAAAAGGATAAAGCATAACCGCAAGCGCGCCAAGTTCACCCTTTGTAATACTTCCTGCACTGTAGATTTCGTTTATAAGAGCCATCATAGCTGCAATAGCTGTGTTGAACTTCATAGCTTCGATGTCTTCTGTTACCTTCTTTATTGTCTTGTGAAAAGCACTGCGGAGCTTGTCACTGTAATCCTCGCTGTCTGTGAGCATGTCCTGAAGTGCCCATACTCTGTCTGTGAAACGCTTGCATCCCTTGATGCTTGATTCGCTCCACGGAGCTGCCTTTTCATAGTCACCCATGAAGAGCACATAGAGTCTGAGAACGTCTGCGCCGTATTCTTCAACAACATCGTTAGGATCAATTACATTTCCTCTTGACTTTGACATCTTTTCACCGTCAGGTCCGAGAATAAGACCCTGTGCTGTTCTCTTTGCGTATGGTTCTGATGTAGGAACAAGACCCATGTCATAAAGGAATTTGTGCCAGAAACGGCTGTAAATCATATGACGTGTAACGTGTTCCATACCGCCGTTGTACCAGTCAACAGGCATCCAGTATTTAAGAGCTTCCTGTGAAGCAAATTCACTGTCATTCTTCGGATCGCAGTAACGGAGGAAGTACCATGATGAACCTGCCCACTGAGGCATTGTATCAGTTTCTCTTCTTGCATCCTTACCGCACTTAGGACACTTGCACTTAACAAAGCTGTCAATCTTTGCAAGCGGGCTTTCGCCGTCTGTACCAGGCTCGAAGTTTTCAACTTCAGGAAGTCTGAGCGGAAGCTCTTCGTAAGGAACAGCAACCATACCGCATGTATCGCAGTGAACAATCGGAATAGGTTCGCCCCAGTATCTCTGACGGTTAAATGCCCAGTCCTTCATCTTAAACTGTACACCCTTTTCACCGCATCCGAGTTTTTCAAGTATTTCAAGAGCCTTTGCAACAGCATCCTTCTTGTTTGAAATGCCGTTGAGTTCGCCTGAGTTCACAAGCTCACCCTCGCCTGTATAAGCTTCCTTTGAAATATCTCCGCCCTTTATAACTTCGATAATATCAATTCCGAACTTCTTTGCAAAGTCATAGTCTCTTGTATCATGTGCAGGAACAGCCATAATCGCGCCTGTACCGTAGCCCATCATTACGTAGTCTGAAATATATACAGGAATTTCCTTGCCTGTTACAGGATTTACAGCTGTTATTCCTTCGATTTTTACACCTGTCTTGTCCTTTACGAGCTGTGTTCTTTCGAATTCACTCTTCTTGGCGCACTCTGCCTTGTAGGCATCAAGTTCATCAATGTTTGATATGCTGTCTCTGTACTTCTGGATAACCGGATGTTCAGGTGCAATAACCATGAATGTTACACCGTAAAGTGTATCCGGACGTGTTGTATAGATTCTGAGCTTGTCATCATGTTCCTTAATGCCGAAGTTTACAAATGCTCCTGTTGACTTGCCTATCCAGTTTTCCTGCTGAAGTCTTACGTTAGGAAGATAGTCAACCTCGTCAAGACCCTGAAGAAGCTTGTCAGCATATTCTGTAATTCTGAGATACCATACTTCCTTGGTCTTCTGAACTATATCACTGTGACATACGTCGCACTTGCCGCCCTGTGAATCTTCGTTTGAGAGTACAACCTTACAGCTCGGACAGTAGTTAACGTTTGTCTTGTCTCTGAAAACAAGACCGTTTTCAAACATCTTGAGGAAAATCCACTGTGTCCATTTGTAGTAGCCTTCTTCTGTTGTATCAACAACTCTTGACCAGTCAAATGAGAAGCCAACTGTCTTAAGCTGATTTGTGAATTTTTCGATATTTCTGTCTGTTACTATTCTCGGATGAATGTTATCCTTGATAGCTGTATTTTCAGTCGGCAGGCCGTATGCGTCAAACCCGATAGGGAAAAGTACGTTGTAGCCTTCCATACGTCTCTTTCTGCTTACTACTTCAAGTCCTGAATACGCCTTGATATGACCAACGTGCATGCCGTGTCCTGAAGGATAAGGGAATTCGACCAGTGTATAGAACTTTTTCTTTGAATAGTCATCACTTGCCTTGAATGTTCCGTTTTCTTCCCAGAATTTCTGCCATTTTGCTTCAACCGCAGCAAAATCATATTTACTCATAAATAACTGCTCCCTTATTAGTATTTACTGCATTTACCAGTTTATTTTAAAAGTTCTTCAACGTCAAGATGTTCACCGTCAGCCCATAATCTCTCAAGCTGATAAAATTCTCTTGTTTCCTTGTAGAATACGTGAACAATTATGTCTGAATAGTCAATTACGATCCAGTTTGAACCGTTATGTCCCTCTGTTCTTGCAGGCTTTATTCCGGCCTGTGAAAGCTGATATTCAACCTCATCCGCAAGTGTTCTTGTATGTGTTGTACTTGTACCGTTTGCAATAACAAAGTAATCGGAAAGTACTGTAAGGTCTCTGATTCCGAGAACTTCGATATCCTCAGCCTTCTTTGAATCAAGAACCTGAACAATCTTTTT
>DCGK01000095.1:0-53458 GCA_002315235.1 Ruminococcus sp. UBA1780 | reverse complement strand
AGCTTTTCCTGTATTTCCATTATATCAATCCTTTCAGTTCAGGAAACAATGGTCTGCACCAGTGATTCCATGGTTGTATTGTGTACTTTTAATTCATATCCTCAAGTGTATTTGCATCTTCCCTGAACGGAACCTCAGGAACCTTGCCGTTTGCTATATCACCGAAATTGCTGCT
Source organism: Ruminococcus sp. UBA1780 (assembly GCA_002315235.1). GTDB lineage: Bacteria > Bacillota > Clostridia > Oscillospirales > Ruminococcaceae > HUN007. The sequence continues at coordinate 53,283 of DCGK01000095.1, read as the reverse complement.
GTCATTATCATAGTATTCAGCTGTATGCTTAACCTCGCAGAGATGCAGGTCTTCAGCATAAAGTTCCTCCTGATACGGTCTGAAGCACTCGTTAAGAAGATCAACCGTTTCCTGCTCATGAACCGAATAACCGTAGTATTCGTTGATATCTCCCGGAACAAGATCCTCGCCCGGAACCATATGAACAGTGACATTTTCCATAGGAACTGTCTGGGCAAATTCACTTATCATGCCTATCTCTCTGAGTTCAAGGTCTGACATGATGTATTTTTTCAGTGTCGGATATATCTTGAGAATTTTGAGAGTTCCGAGATCCTTTACCTTCTGCATTGCAGCTGCAAGGAAAATTCTCTGTGCTCTTATTCTCGCAATATCACCTTCAAGATAATCGTGACGGAAACGTACAAACCATTCTGACTGCTCGCCGTTAAGAACCTGTTCGCCCCTGTAAATAATCTTGTCTGCTTCGTAAATGATATCATACGGAACATTAATAGGAATACCGCCCATAGCTTCAACAACAGGAGGTACATCAGTGCACTTAATGCCGATATAGCTGTCAATCGGAATACCGAACATGTCTCTTATGCATGTTACCATCTTGTTTATTCCGTTTGAGCCGCTGCATGAACCTTCAGCATATACGCTGTTGATTTTGCCTATATCGTTATATGTGTACTCATATCCGACATAGCAGTCACGCGGAATCTGAAGAATATTTATCTTTGCAGCATTAAGGTCAAATACCGCAAGAAGAATAATGTCAGTATTAAGACCTTTTTCATCCATGCCAAGGCACAGAACGGTATACTGTCCCTCTATATACTGATTAAGATCCAGCCCGTCAAACATTATCTCAGGTTCAGCCGGCTTGAGAAGATATGTATTCGTATCCTTCTCAAGTTCACCTGAATCTTCGGAAATAAACGGTTTTTTATCCGAAACAACCGAACTGATCATTGCCTTTCCGACAAAAAACAGCACAGCAAGCGTAACAAGAAGAATCAGAACATCCCTGAAAATTCTGAATTTATTTCTTTTCATCATGACTGCTTCCTTTCCTGGGATGCCTTTGATACCTTTGAAACGTAGAAATTATACGCTTCAATTGTATATTCAGGAATAAGTCCCTTTTTATCGGTTACAGACTCGATTGAAAAAACAAGTGCCTCAAGCATCACCTTATCCATATCCTGATAGGCAAGCTTTCTGAATTTTTTTACATCCTTGTATGTTCTGTCCGCAGATACAAGATCTCCGATATAGACTATTTCCTCAAGACGTGACATGCCGGCCCTGCCTATAGTATGGAAACGCACAGCACTGATAATGTCTTCATCCTCAATCATCAGAGAATCCCTGACAAAAGCGCCGCCGGCCACAGCATGCCATAAAGCCTTTGTTTCCAGTTCAGCAGGAGAAACATCAAGATTGCTCTCCTCTGCAAGCTTTCTGAGTTCCTCAGCCGGAACCTCCTTGCATACATCATGAACAAGTCCGGCAAAATATGCCCTTTCCTCATCCTCGTCATATCTCTGCGCAAGTTTCCGGCATTCGTCAGCAACATTGAGAGAATGAGTATATCTTTTTTCTGAAAGACGGTTTTTAAGAAAATCCTTTATATTTTCCACGTCAAACAAGTATAATCACCAACCCAAAATGTCCGGAAGCGTCATTCAGATGATTTTTCAGCAGAAAAATCAGTCAGATTCTGCATTTCCGTATAATTTATTCAATCTTATATATTGTACTACTTTTTCAGGTAAATAGCAAGAATAATTTTGTCCGCCGGCTATCATCTTCCTTATCTCCGTGGATGAAAGCGGAAACGGCTCAGCGTTTACAATTACTGTTTTACCGAAAGCAGACAGTTCATCAGACTTTTTTTTCAGGCTTTCCATATCATCATATTCTCTGGAAACAACCGCAAGAGTAACCTTCTTCAGAATATCCTCAAACCTGTACCACTTGTCAAAGCACAGAAACATGTCGCTTCCGACCATCATAAACAGTTCGTCATCAGGATAAATTTCAGAAAAATGCTCAGCTGTATATACTGAATAGCTTTTTCCTCCCTGTTTAAGTTCAAAATCAGATACTTCGAATCCTTCATGATTCTCAGCCGCAAGTCTGCACATCTCAAATCTTTCGGCACTGGTACAGAGATTATGTGCTTCCTTGTGAGGCGGAATGTTTGCAGGAACAAGAATCAGCCTGTCCAGCTTCAGCGCCTTCCGTGCCTCCTCCGCAAGATGAATATGTCCCCTGTGAATCGGGTTAAAGGTTCCCCCGAAAAATCCTGTCCTTGCCATCAGAGCTTGATGTCGATTACAGGATCCTTTGGATTTCTCTTAAAAAGAACAAATCTGCTGCCGACAACCTGTACAACATCTGAACCTGTCTTTTCAGCTATTTCATCTGCTGCTTCCCTTGCAGTGTAAGGACTGTTGTCAAGTACTCTGAGCTTGATAAGTTCCCTGGCTCTGAGTGCATCGTTTACCTGTGCGATAAGTGTGTCCTGTATACCGTTCTTTCCAACCTGGAAAATTGTTTCGTAGGTACTGGCTATTCCTCTTAATGCGGATCTCTGTTTACTTGTAAGCATATTATCAGCCTTTCATTTCTCTAATTGTTTCGGAAAATTTTCTTAATGCATCTGCTCTGTGACTTACTGAGTTCTTTTCCTCAGCAGAAATTTCAGCAAATGACCTGTCACCGTACATAAACACCGGATCATATCCAAATCCGTTTTCACCGCGCGGTTCAGTTCCTATAATACCTTCGCATGTTCCTCTGATTACTGTTCCCTTACCGTTTTCATCGATAAAGCAGAGTACACATACAAATCTTGCTGTACGTCTGTCTCCGGATACTCCGCTGAGCTCTGAAAGAAGCTTTGCGCATCTGTCTGCATCAGTTGCATTTTCACCTGCATATCTGTGTGAAAATACGCCCGGAGCACCATTAAGATAATCGACCTCAAGTCCGCTGTCATCAGAAATAACAGCTGTCTTTGTCATTTCATATACAGCTCTTGCCTTAAGTGACGCGTTTTCTTCAAATGTTGTGCCTGTTTCCTCCACATCGATGTTACATCCGGCATCAGCCTGTGATACAACCTCGTAACCCATAGGTGAAAGAATCTTTTTTATTTCCTCAAGCTTATGCCTGTTGTTTGATGCAAGAATTACTTTCATAGTCTGTTATCCTTATCTTATTTCTTTTTTCTTCTGAAGAAATCGAAGAATGATTTTTTCTTTTTGCCTTCTTCAGGTTCTTCCGGTGTTTCTTCATTCTGTTCTTCAGCATTTTCTTCTGAAGCTGAGTCATCAGATGATTCTGTATTTTCTTCCGCAGTTTCTGCAGCCGGTTCAGCAGGCGCTTCAGTAGTTTCAGCTGAAGGCTCTGATGTATCTTCAGCAGCTCCGGATGCCGGTTCTTCAGTTTCTTCTGCAGGTTCTGTGATTTCTTCTGCAGCCGGTTCAGCTGATTCTTCAGGTACTTCTTCCGTTACCGGCTCTGTAATCTCTGCTGCTGTCTCTTCAGCCGGTTCAGAAGTCTCTGTGACAGCTTCAGCAACCGGTTCTGTGATTTCTGCAGCTGTTTCAGTAACCTGTTCAGCTGATTCGCACACTGGTTCCGATGTTTCTTCAGCATTTTCCTCAGCTGCCGGTTCAGTAATCTCCTCTGCAGCCTGTACTACGGTCTCTTCTGAAGCTTCAGTCGCAGGTTCCGTGATTGCTTCAGAAGCTTCTTCTGCTGCTTCTTCAGCCACAGTTTCCGTAATATCTTCCGCAGTCTCAGCCCCGGTTTCCGCTGATTCTTCTGCTGATTCGCCGTTATCATCTGATACTTCATCATCAAAATTGATTTCTCCGTCAAGAACCTCATCTCCGAAGAGTGCGTTTACAAAGTCCTTGCTGTTGAAATCCTGAAGATCGTCAATTTTTTCACCAAGTCCGATAAGCTTTACAGGAATGTCAAGTTCATTTTTTATTGAAATAACGATACCGCCCTTGGCTGTACCGTCAAGCTTTGTAAGAACGATACCTGTAATATCTGCTGCTTCCTTGAAAAGTCTTGCCTGATTTACCGCATTCTGGCCTGTCGTGGCATCGAGCACAAGAAGGATTTCCCTTGAACAGCCCTCAGCCTGCTGTGAAACAATTCGGTTAATCTTCGCAAGCTCATCCATGAGATTTTTCTTGTTATGAAGTCTTCCGGCAGTATCTACAATAACAACATCGCAGTTTCTTGCCTTTGCAGCTGTAATCGCATCATAAACAACAGCCGCCGCATCCGAACCCTCTGCATGCTTGACTATATCAACCCCGGCTCTTTCAGTCCATACCTGAAGCTGGTCTATAGCAGCCGCTCTGAATGTATCCGCTGCTGCAACAATAACCTTTTTGCCCTCTCCCTTAAGCTTGTGGCACAGCTTGCCGATTGTTGTTGTCTTGCCGGCACCGTTTACGCCTATAACCATTATTACCGACGGCTTCGTCGAAAGATCAAGTTCCTGATCCTCACCCATCATTTCAGCGACAATTTCGTGAATAAGGCGCATTATCTGCTTAGGGTCAGTAATTCCTTCTTCCTTTATCTTTTTTCTGAGTCTGTCACAGATTTCAAGTGATGTTTCAACTCCGACATCGCTCATAATAAGAGTTTCTTCAAGCTGTTCAAACAGGTCTTCATCAATCTTTGTAAATGAATGAAGCAGTCTGGCGATTTTTGATACCATCTGCTGCTTGGTTTTCAGAAGTCCTGCTTTAATTTTACTGAAAAGTCCCATAAAACCTCCTGGTTATATTGAAATACATAATCAATTTTACCATAAAAAAGCATATATTTCAAGTAGTTTAACCTACTGAAATATATGCTGTAATGACTGTTATTGTAAACGCATTAAATAAATGCGTTTACAATTAGCCGATATGCACGGAGATGACGTAGTCATCGGATGTGCAAGGCAATAAAAATAAAATAATTATAGTGAACGTAAAATTTTTTTTTGCGTTCACTATATTTTACTCCACAGAGCACAAAGCGCGAAAACACAGTTTCAAAACCCTGTGCTATTCAAAGCTCTTTGTTGTTATGCTCATAAATCAATTTTTTCAAGCTTTTTACTGAGCATTTCTGAAAGCTGTATAAACTCGGGAATAAAACTGTTTTTTATGAGAAGAAGCATTTCATCAATTTCGTCTTCGTTGTATATATGAACTGATGTGTTACGTTTTTTCAGCATAGTAAGCCACATCGCTGAATCATGTATAAATCCATATTTGTATCCGGTTTGCAGAATTTCTCTCGGCGAACCGCTTTCTGCTTCCGACGCGCCATGAAGCATTAAAACTGCCTGAAGTGCTTTCCATGCAAGTTCAAAAGTCAGATTAAACTGACCTATTACTCCTGTCCTGTAAATTTCATTCTCATCTGCAAGATGAAAATCAGCAGATGAAAGTACTTCAAGACATCTTACAAAATTATCATATTTTTTCATATATTACTACACCGTCTTTTTCAATTTCATTTTTAAGTTCTTCTGAAATACCTCTGTCGAGTTCAACTATGTCAAACATAAGCAGGGAATGAACATTTTCTTTTATATCCCAGTAAAAACTTTCGAAATCTCCGCCACTGACCGCAATATCAATATCGCTTCTCTCCGAGTTTGTACCCCTGGCTCTGGAACCAAAAAGTATTACCTTTGATATATTGTGTCTGAGTGAAAAGTTTGTTATTTCTCTGAAAACTCTGTCTGGTAAATTGTATTTCAAATCAGCCGGCACCTGCTTCCGTTATGTAATAATTTTATGATATCACGAAACCGGAATTTTTTCAACCCGGAATCATTAATTTCAGAAATGTAACTCAAACTTCAATTTCAGCAATTTGCACATATAGCTTCTGAAAACATATACATCAATCGAACCAAATTTTCACATCATAAAATACTATACTGATTAAACCGTGAAATTCGGCAAAAAACAAGCAGGGCTGCATCCGGCAGCTCCTGCTTTTCAATTGCATCAGTAGGTCAAAGACTTACTGATGCCACTTTTTTTTACAGACAAGGTGTCATATACAGCGGGATGTATAGTATTCCGTCCTCAGACTTCAGATCCCCCGTGTGAATAACATAAGGAATATGCGTCTGCTCGCTGTATCTGGCAATGAACTTTTTCAGAGATTTAATGGTATAGTTACTTCCTGATTTCACTTCTATCGGTGAAACATTATGACGGTTGCTTATTTTGCTCTTTGCAATCAGAAAATCTATCTCCATACGCGATGAAGCATCATCTTTTGACGGATTTGAGTAAAAATACAGTTTATGTCCGCCTGCTGCCAACATCTGAGCAACTATATTTTCAACTATCATGCCTTTGTTTACTTCCAGTTTATCAAAAAGCAGTTTTCTGTATATTTCTTCACTCACAAGTCCGTTTTCATCAAATGCATGACTGATAAGAAGCCCTGTGTCGGCCATATAACATTTCATAGTAAGTCGGTCCATATTGAGTTTAAGCCCTATTTCAGGTGACGTTGAATTATAGCACGGATTTGTAATCATAGCATCAGAAAGCCAGAACAGGGCGTCTTCATATTCTCTGAATCTTGCATTTTTACTGAGAGAAGAAAATTTAAATTTTTTCTCATGTTTCTGAAGCTGTGAAGGAATATCATCAAATATCTGCTCAACCTTCATCTCATAACCTTCAGCATGCTTTACTATATCTGCCCTGTACAGTTCAAGTATTGCACGCTTAATTCTGTCAACATCATCAAAGCTTTTTGTTTCTGCGTATGCAGCAACTGCCTGCGGCATTCCACCGACAATCATATACTGTCTGAAGTAGTCCATGGATTTTCTGTGCATCGCCTGTCCAAGAGGTTTTGTCTTCTCAAAACATGCTTTTATAAACGGCATAAGCATGTCATTGTCAAGTGCCCATAAAAACTCCTCAAAGTCAAGAGGATACATCCTGATATGCTCCTCTTCTGACGGAATAAGGATATCTCTCACATTTTTCTTTATTGACATCAGTGATCCGGTCTCAAGATAATCAAATCTTCCGTCCTCAACCAGATATTTTATTGCAGACCTTGCTTTGGGACAAAGCTGTATCTCATCCAGAATCACAAGGCTTTCCCGCTCGTACAGCTTTACACCGTAATAATTCGAAAGATACATAAACAGTTCATCAAGACTGTTGAGGTAATTGTAAAACAGGCTTTTGATTTCCTCCGGCGCACGTCCGAAATCAATCATGATATAGCTTCTGTATTCAGATTCCGCAAACTGTCTGGCGATGTAGCTTTTCCCGACACGTCTGGCGCCGTCAATCAGTAACGCAGTTCTTCCTGAAGATCTTTGTTTCCATTCAAGCATTTTATCATAAATTTTTCGCTTCATATATACCTCCCGGAGCTCAGTATTTTTCACAATAATCTTATAATATCACGAAATCGGGATTTTTTCAACCCGGAATTATCACGAAATCGGGATTTTTGAAGTGCTGATTTATCACGAAATCAGGATTTTTATTTCCGTTTTATGGCAATGTATTATCTGATGAAAAATCTGATGGAAAAATTTTTTCTGAAAACGGGACAAAACATGATGTTTAATCGTATAATTTATAGTAAAAGCAGAAAATCAGTTATTTCAGTGAACGCAATTGATACTGCATTTACAGTATGATATACGAAGGAGGTATTCCATGAACGATAAGGACAGAGACGGATTCCGGGAGATATATTACCGAAATTCGGATTCCGTATACAAAATCGCTTTTCTTCATCTGAGGAACAAAAGCGATGCTGAAGATGCCGTTCAGAGTGTTTTTCTGAAATACTGCATGCTGAAGCCTGAGTTTCAGAACAGTGAGCATGAAAAAGCGTGGTTTATTGTAACGGCAAGAAATCACTGCCGCGATATTTTGCGGAGCTGGTGGAACAGAGAACGAACGGAAGGATTTCCTGAACTGACATGTGAATTTCTGAGCGACAATCCGTACGGAGACATCCTGGAAGCCGTAATGAAGCTGAAAGACAAATACAGAGACCTCATATATCTGTTTTATTATGAAGGATATTCGACCGTGGAAATTGCGAAAATGCTTGAGAAAAATGAAAGCACGGTCAGAACCCGGATGAACCGTGCAAGAGAACAGCTGAAAAAAATAATCAGACAGGAGGAGAACAGTAATGCAGGACGAAAAATATTTCAGAGCAATTGATACTGTAAAAATGTCAGACGAACAGAGGGACACTCTTTTTGAGAAAATACTGCAGAAAGAAAATGAAATGTCATCTGAAAAAATAGCTGTACACTGCTATGAGGAAAAAAGATTCAGCCTTAAGAACATTTTCTATCCGGCTGCAGTCGCCGCAGCAATCGCAGTTACCATTGCTTCCGCATCATACGCAAACAAAAATGAAAATGAGAACAGCGCTCTCAGCGATATACCGGGAACAGTTTCACATGAACAGACTTCAGAACAACCAGATATCAGAATACACCGTTACAGTTCCGGTCCTTCGGAAAGCTTCAGTCTGACCGGTTCCGTTACAGAAAGGAATTACTTCATAAAAACGAAGCACAGAGAGGAAAGCAGACTTGTTCCGGCATCGGAAGATACTGAAGCACCTGAATTCCGTTACAGTTCAGGTAATCTTCTTACAAATATAAAAAAGGCTGTACAGTACGGTGACCGGACAGCAGTACTTTCGTATTCAGAATTTGACAATTACTGGTCAGTGCATGTATATAACAGTGAACTTGTGATAGATTATACATTCAGAAGCAGCAACGGAAATCCGGTGTTTACTTTAAGCGATGGCTGTCTTTATCTTGTCGAATCGGAATCGGATGCAAACGCATACGGAAGCCGGTACGACCTGATACTCCACAGGATTCCGCTGGACAGTGATGTGTATGAAATTCCTGCCGACAGCGGACACAGCAGTCCGGAAACCCGGATATCGGTTTCCTCTGAAGAAACGTTTAATCTGTCTGAATACGGTTTAAAATATGAAACGGCAGAAGATATCAGCATTCTTGATTCCGGCGATATCCTTATAGCGGCAACAGAAAAGCATTCCCAGCTGAAGGATACACAGTGCACTGATGCCGTAATACTTGACCGGAATATGAAAATAAAAAACATCATCACTCTTTCTGATGACAAGCACTCAGTTAAAAGCATTAAAATAAGAAACGGTAAAATATATCTGTTTAGCTGCAAAGGATTTAACAATGACTACGACCTGTCAACTGAGATATGGTCACTTGATGAATCGGAGAATTTCATTTACGAAGGTCAGTATAATAAAGAACTCAGCCAGATACCGTGCTTCAGCACCGGCGGTAAATACGGCTACTATACATCTGACGGCACTGAAATCAGTGCATATAACACTGACACGGACGAAACTGAAATAATACATTTATCATCAGCAGCCACTACTGACGGCCTGTTCGAAATTTCTGACAAAGCATTCACCGTACAGCACGGTTATTTCACATCAAAGAAATTCTGCACCGATACTGCCATGAAAGCTGTTAAATCTGAAACAGAAAATTATGTAATTCAGACAGTAATTCAGGCAAATATGTATCAGCGCAGCAGCGATATAATCCATAACGGACATATATACTCACTGAGTGAAACCGAACGCTGCTCATACGAAAACGACTATGAATGCTATTCGGTTACTGAAACCGACCCGGAGACAGGCATTTCCGGACAGATTCCGCTTTCAGTACCATACGGAAGCATGCTGAAGAGCTTCTGCGTAACGGATGAATATTTTCTGTTTGCCTCAGCAGTCCGGAACAGGGAAAGCGGACTTATGGAATATCCTGCTTTACTGATATCCGACAGAAAAGGTAATATCGTAAATACCGTTAAGCTTAAACAGGGATACTACATTCATAATATTTTTACACTGTCTGAAAACAGGGTTATTGCAGTTCTGAAATATGATAATATTTACGGAGGCATAAGCCGTTATCTTGCATACGAAATGACCAGCAGCGGAGAGGACGTGAAGCAGATTGATATCACAGGTGCACCGTTTGTCTATTCACAGTACTGCAAACCGGGAGCGGGAGAATATGCGTTTTACTATATCAGCACTGAAGGAATATACGGCGTAAAGGATATAGAAAATCCGGATAAATATGATACCGTACTTGACTTCGGAAAAATTCATCTGAAGGAAGCGGCAGGCGGTATGAATATAAATTCACTGGGTGATTTCGGATACGACAGTGAAAACCGGACATGGTACATTGAAAACTGCGGATATCCATCAGGTATTATCGAAATCCGTATGCCATAACCGTTTTCCGGAAATACAGATAATCAGGCTTCTTTTCGGTCACTGTATTTTCCGTTTACCGTAAAAACAGCACATCAGAGTTAAACATGAATCTCTGATGTGCTGTTTATTTTACTGAATATTTTCATCAGGAATATCAACCTGATTCATTTTAAGAAGCTTTGACTCACCGTTATGCTGCATTGTAACACCGTAAAGGACATTTGCAAGCTCCATTGTACCTCTTCTGTGGGTAACGAGGATGAACTGTGTTGTGCTGACAAAGTTTTTGAGATAGAAAGCGTACTTTCTTACGTTTACTTCATCAAGGGCCGCGTCTATTTCGTCAAGGATGCAGAACGGTGCAGGCTTGATTCTGAGGATTGCAAAGTAAATCGCAATAGCAACAAAGGCCTGCTCTCCGCCTGAAAGCGAGATAAGATTTTTGATTACCTTGCCCGGAGGAGCAACTTTGATTTCGATACCGGACTCAAGAATATTGTCCGGATCAGTAAGTTCAAGGTCTGCCTTGCCTCCGCCGAAAAGATCAACGAAGATTTCCCTGAAGTTTTTATTGATCTGTGCAAAGCTCTCTGCAAAAATTCTCTGCATGTCGGTCGTAAGCTCTTCAATGAGCTTTTCAAGCTCACGCTTGGATGTTTCGACATCTCTGAGCTGTTCTGAAAGAAATCCGTATCGTTCCGATACTTCCTTGTATTCCTCAATGGCAGCAACGTTGATGTTGCCAAGTGCCCTGATGGAGTTTTTGATATCAGCAAGCTTCTTCTGAGCGTCAGGAACATTGTCAAGAGCAACGGAAATCTGCTCCGCTTCACTTCGTGTAAGCTCATAGTTTTCCCACATGCGTGAAATGATTGTATCATAGTCGCGCTGAGTATTTATCTTTTTCTCGTCAAATCTGGACATCTCACGTGAGACACGTTCCTTGTCTTCATTAACACGCTTAAGAGCAGCCCGCTTTTCTGTAATACTCTGCTCAAACCGGTTGTGCATATCTGACGATGCTGTAATGCTGTTTTTGTATACCTCTGTCTTGCCGGCTGCATTCTCAAGCTCAGCCCTGTGCTTTTCAATTTCTGCGCGCTTGCCTTCAATTATCTTTTCATTCTCGGCAATCTGGGCATTAAGCTGTTTTGAATTCTGGTCAAGATTTGCAGCGTCACTTTCACAGTGACTTATTTCAAGCTTAACAGCGTCGCATGACTTTTCAGCTTCCATCTTCTGAAGTCTCAGCTGATAAAGCTTATCGGAAAGTGTCTGTCTCTGGTTTACAAGGTTCTCTCTGAGACTCTGCTGCGAGTCAATCTTTGACTGCGCCGTTTCAATTTCCGCATTAAGCTTTTCAAGCTCCTCAGATGCGGTTCTGTGAAGTTCATCTGACTCAGCAAGACTTTTTTCAAGCCTCTCACGGCTTTCCCTGTAGTTTCTGTTCTGCTGGTCAGCCTGCTGCATAATTGATTCGAGACTTCTTATCTCGGATCTGAATCTGATTATATCCTCACTGAGCTTCTGCTTTGATTCATTTTCAGCCTCGGTATCAAGGCGGATTTTCTCGGCTTCCGTCTTTATCTTCTGTGCTTCATCCCTTGCCGAAGCAGTCAGTCCTTCAAGTTCCTTTATCTTCTCTGTAAGCTCATTTATTTCATTTTTCCTTGAGAGCACACCGCTTGACTGAACTGCCGAACCACCTGTGAATGAACCGCCGGCGTTGATTACCTGACCGTCAAGAGTTACTATACGGAATTTGTAGCCGTATTTTTTTGCAATTACAGACGCGTAGTCTATGTCCTCGGCAATTACTGTTCTGCCAAGCAGATTACTCATAATCTTTTTAAATTCGCTGTCACAGGTTACTATCTCATCACCGAGGGCCACAAATCCGTTTTCATTTCTCACGCCGTTGTCATGGAACTCGTACGGCTTAACCGAAGTTACCGGCAGAAATGTTGCTCGTCCCTTTCTGAGTTCCCTGAGGAGCGCAATACATCTCTTGGCAGTATCCTCGTTTTTTACGATAATGTTCTGCAGCGCACCGCCGAGAGCTGTTTCAATGGCAGTGGTATACTCGCCTTCTACTGTGATAAGCTGGGCAACTGTACCGTAAATTCCGGAAATACGCTGATTTTTCTGAGCCTTAAGTATTTCCTTTACGCTGTAGTTGAAGCCCTCCATACTGTTTTCGAGGTCAGTAAGAAGCTTCTCTCTCTGCTGCTTTTCCTTCATCTGAAGTGAAAGGTCCTCAAAAAGCTGCTTTTTCTCATCAAATGCGGACTTTTTCTTTTTATAGACCATGGAAAGACCTGCGAGCCTGTTTTCTGATTCCTTTTCCTTATCCTCAATAAGAGCAAGAGTCTCCCTGTTTGAACGGATTTCCTCCTCATAGCCCTCAACAGTCCGGTTAAATTCCTCAAGCTGCGAATTAATGTTCTCAAGCTGTTTTGCTGTTTCATCCTTTTTCGACTCGGAAGCGGCAATGCTGAGTCTGAGTTCACTCTGCTTCTTGTACAGCCCGTTTATTTCACTTTCACCGTCACCGAAATTCTTTTCAGCCTCACTGGCTTCACGTTTGATGTCGTTAAAGCTGTTTTCTGTGGATTCAAGTTCCTTTTCTGTTTCAGTGACCCTGCTTTCATTTTCAGCAAGCTTCTGCTTAAGTTCGTCAATCTTTTCAAAAATTGCTTTTCTTGAGTTTTCCTCATCATTCTGTCTGTCCTTAACAGACTGGATAATGCTTTCGCTGTGACGAATATCATTTTCGCATACGGCAATTGCTGACCTGACGTCTGAAGATTCCTTTTCCGTATCAAGAATGAGCTGCCTGTACTCTTCTATCTTGACTGAAATCTCCCTCATCTTGTCATAAGCTGCCTGTATTTCCTGCTCCTCACGTTCAATCTGACTCTCAATATTTTCATACTGAGCCGTGTAGATAAGTGAATCCTCGGAAAGCTTTTTAAGAGATTCTGAAAGCTCATCAAGGTCATGAACCCATAGTGAAATCTCGAGAGTCTTTCTGCTGTCAGCAAGAACAAGAAATTTTTCTGCTTTTTCTGACTGCTTTCTCAGAGGTTCAACACGGGATTCAAGCTCTGTAACAATGTCCATGAGACGATTGAGATTTTCCTGGGCCTGCGCAAGCTTTCTCTGGGCTTCCGCCTTTCTGTAGCGGAATTTTGAAATACCGGCAGCCTCCTCAAAGATATCACGTCGTTCAGTACTCTTGGCACCGACAATTTCCGCAATACGTCCCTGTCCGATAATTGAATAACCGTCACGGCCAAGTCCGGTATCCATGAAAAGTTCATTGATATCCCTGAGTCTGACGGTTTTACCGTTTATTTTGTATTCACTGTCCCCGTTACGGTAAATCTTACGTGTAACGGCAACCTCGCTGTCATCATGATTCAGTTCACCGGTGCTGTTGTCAATCGTAAGCGTAACTGACGCAAATCCAGCCGGTTTTCTCGCTGTAGTACCGGAAAAAATAACATCTTCCATTTTGTTTCCGCGGAGTGTCTTTGTCGACTGTTCGCCGAGAACCCACCTTACCGCGTCACCTATATTACTTTTTCCGCTGCCGTTAGGCCCTACTACACCTGTAAGTCCCTTGTCAAAGGTAAGCGTAACCTTATCCGGAAAGGACTTGAAGCCATGCAGTTCAAGTGATTTTAAATACATTTACTTCTTCCTTCTGCACTGAAGAAACAACCTTAATGTCTATTCCTTTCAGGCTGAAATAATTTATATTCGATCGCTTCTGCCCGGTCACCTTACTTACCAGCTCAGGTCTGACCTCAACCCTGTACTGTCCCTTTTCGTTAAGCATACCGTCAAGCATGTTTCTGTATTTTCTGCTCTCGCACAGTTCCCTGAAGGCAGGATGATAGTAACCTCCCAGCATTTCTCCCTCAACTGTTTCCGAGGCATGAAGTCCGCACTTTATAACGCGGATTCCGCTGTTTTCAAAACGTGTCATGTATTCGCTGCAGTAATCAACCATCCTGTCAAGTGAATAAACAGAATACTGACCGTTTTTGTAGTACTCCGCAAGCCTTGTTCCCTCAAGAATGACCACCGGATAGATGCGCACCGTATCAGGCTTCAGTGAAATAATCCTGTCAGCCGTCATGCTGTCCTTCTCAGGTGATGAACCGTAAAGTCCTGTCATCATCTGGTGACCAAGCTCAAATCCGTATTCTCTGATAAGCTCTGAGGCCTTTGCCACGTCAGCGGAGCTGTGTCCTCTTTCGTTAAGTGCAAGCACCTCATCATCCATACTCTGACAACCGAGTTCTATCGCAGTTACATGATATCGTTTAAGCTGCTCAAGGATGTTTTCATCTATGCAGTCAGGACGTGTTGAAATACGAATTCCGCTGAATCCGTCACCGCCGATAAATTCCTGAACACTTTCAAGAAGCTCCGTTCTGTATTTTTCAGGAACCGCCGTAAAGCTTCCGCCGAAAAATGCAATCTCGCAGTTCTTCCTGTTTTTTATAAAGTCAAATGCCTCTGAACAGGTCTTTTTAACTTCTTCTCCGGAAGGAGGCTGCTGTGCGCCGCTTATCGTGTGCTGGTTGCAGAAACTGCACATATGAGGACATCCCGTATGCGGAATAAAAACCGAAATATTACTGTGCTTCATTGTAGCCCATAAGCTTAAGAGCTTCCTTTGCAGCCATCTGTTCTGCTTCCTTCTTGCTTCTTCCTGTACCAACGCCTATTACGTTTGTGTTGAGGCAGACATTTACCGTAAACGCCTTGTTGTGGTCAGGACCGCTCTGGCTTGCAATGATATATTCAACCTTTTCCTCGGGATTCTGCTGAATAACTTCCTGAAGTATTGTTTTGTAGTCGCTGAAAGCAGCGTATTTCTGGGCATCAAGATCATCAGGAATAAATCTGAGAATATGTGTTCTTGCAGCTTCAAGACCGCCGTCAAGGAAAACTGCGGCTATGAGTGCTTCAAATGCATCGGCAAGAATCGAGGCTCTCTCTCGTCCGCCTGTGTTTTCCTCGCCCTTTCCAAGGAGAAGATATTTTCCGAGATCTATCTGTCTGGCAAATACATGAAGTGACTTTTCACATACCAGTGAGGCTCTTATCTTTGTAAGCTCACCCTCAGGAAGATGTGAAAAATGTTCAAACAGATACTGGGAAACAACTATTGAAAGCACGCTGTCACCGAGAAATTCGAGACGCTCGTTGCTTCTTCTGCTTCTCTTGTTTTCATTTGCGTATGATGAATGGGAGAGTGCCTCTGTCAGAAGCTTTTTGTTTTTAAACGAATACCTTATACTATCTTCAAGTTCGGTCAAATTACTCTCCTCCCTTCTGCATTTCGAGGTATGATGAAATGCGCTCTGTAACTCCTGTCTCAACACATTCCTTAGCCTGACGGATTGCATTGAAAAATGCCTTGCCGTCCGAGCTTCCGTGTGCCTTGATTACAGGAGCCGAGATTCCCATGAGAACTGCACCGCCGACTTCTGAATAGTCCATGGACTTTTTGAATTCATTTACCTGGTCCATAAGAAGACCGGCAGCAAGCTTTGTTTTGAAATTCTTTGTAAGCATGCCCTTAAGTGTCTTTGCAAAGTAAATACCCATACCTTCGTAAAGCTTAAGTGCAATATTTCCTGTGTAACCGTCTGCAACAAGGACGTCGCATTTTGAGAACGGCATATCACGGGCCTCAATATTTCCGACAAAATTTACCGGACTGTCCTTAAGGAGTTTGTATGCTTCAACTTCAAGGTCACGTCCCTTTGTATCCTCAGCACCGATATTGAGAAGTCCGACTCTCGGATTGCTGATATTCATTACCTTTTCCATGTAGGCTGAGCCCATGATTGCGAACTGCACAAGGGCTTCCGGACGGCATTCCGTGTTTGCACCGCCGTCAAGCATCATGAAGAAGCCGTCTTTTCCCGGCATTATAGGAGCAAGAGCTGCTCTCTTTACTCCCCTGAGTCTCTTTGCTATGAATGTCGCACCGACAACAAGAGCGCCTGTACTTCCGGCACTTACAAAGGCATCTCCCTTACCGTCGTGAAGAAGCTGAAGTCCAACTGCCATTGAACAGTCCTTCTTACCCTTGATAACCTCTGTCGGTTCTTCGTGAATGTCTATTACCGTTTCCGCATTTACAACATCTATTCCATTAAGGCTGAGATTGTGCTTTTCAGCTGCAGAATTAATGAGTGCTTCATTACCTACAAGAGTAACCTTTACCCCGAGGCTCTGAACTGCCATAATACTTCCTTCGATTACCGCATCAGGTGCGTTGTCGCCGCCGAATGCATCAACTATAACATTTATCATATTAAACTCCCGAATCACAGTGAAATTCAGAATAAATCTGATTTTTTACTATGATATTTTATTCATATAATCGTCAAATTTTTCAAGTGCACGGTCAGCATACATCTGATACTTCTTCTTTTTGTCCTTAACACGCTCAGGAAGCTCAGGCAGTATGCCCATATTTGAACCCATAGGCTGGAAATGTCCGTCGTTATATGCGTCGCTGATGTACAGTGACAGCGCTCCGGTCATTGTTTCACACGGAAGAACAGCTTCGGATTTTCCCTGAAGCTTTCTTGCCATGTTAAGCCCTGCCATTATGCCGCTGGCTGCTGATTCAACATATCCTTCAACACCTGTAATCTGTCCGGCAAAATAAAGGCCGGGACAGTTTTTCATTTCGAATGTAGGCTTAAGAAGAACCGGACTGTTTATAAATGAATTGCGGTGCATAACACCGTATCTTACAAATTCTGCATCCTTAAGTCCCGGGATAAGAGAAAATACTCTCTTCTGCTCGCCGAATTTCAGGTTTGTCTGGAAGCCTACGAGATTGTACATTGTACCCTCTCTGTTTTCCTTTCTGAGCTGAACCACAGCATACGGTCTCTTTCCGGTACGCCTGTCAGTAAGTCCCACCGGCTTCAGAGGACCGTAACGCATCGTATCAGGACCGCGCTTTGCGAGAACTTCAACCGGCATGCAGCCTTCATAAACCTTGAATGATTCCCTGTCAAACTCCTTAAGAGGCGCTGACTCGGCATTTATCAGTTCATTGTAGAATATTTCGTATTCTTCCCTGTCCATAGGGCAGTTTATATAGTCAGCATCACCCTTGTCATATCTTGAGGCAAAGAAAACCACATCCGTATCAAGACTGTCAAATGTAACTATAGGAGCCGCTGCATCAAAAAAGCTGAGATAGTTTCCGCATTTTTCAGCTACTGAAGCTGCCAGGTCACCTGAGGTAAGAGGACCTGTGGCAACAATTACATTTCCTTCCGGAATTTCCTTTACTTCTTCTGATATAACCCTTATGAGGGGATGATTTTTTATTTTCTCAGTTACAAGGTCTGAAAACTTTGTACGGTCAACAGCAAGAGCTCCGCCTGCCTCAACGGAAGTTTCCTCAGCGCACGGAACAATAAGTGAACCGAGTCTTCGCATTTCCTCCTTGAGAAGACCACAGGCCGAATCAACTCTCGCAGCCTTGAGTGAATTTGAGCATACAAGCTCAGCCATTCCTTCATAGTGGTGAGCAGGAGAATATTTCTTCGGCTTCATCTCATAAAGTTCAACCTCTATGCCTGCATTCGCAAGCTGCCATGCTGCCTCACAGCCGGCAAGACCTGCACCAATTACTTTTACAGTCATTTATCAGAGTCCTCTTTCGTAGCCGCACTCAGGCTTCTCGCAGAGAATCCTGCCTGCCTTGCCGCCCTTCTTGAACAGTGTTGATGAACACTTCGGACATTTGTCCTCGATTGGTGTATTCCATGTCATAAATGTACATTCAGGATACTTTTCACATCCGAAGAAGTTTCTGCCCTTCTTTGACTTCTGTGCAATAACTGTATTTCCGCAGAGAGGACAAACGCCCTTTGTAGCCTGAACAATCTTCTTTGTGTTTGTACATTCAGGAAATCCCGGACATGCAAGGAACTTACCGAAACGTCCGATTTTGATTACCATGTTCTTTCCGCACTGATCACAGACAACGTCTGTTTCCTCACTTGGAATCTTTACTCTTTTGCCTTCCATAGCAACTTCCGCCTTTGCAAGAGTTGCATCAAAGTCCTCATAGAATTCCTTGAGTGTGCTCTTCCAGTCCTTGTCGCCCTTTTCAACGTCATCAAGGTTGGTTTCCATACCGGCTGTGAATTTTGCGTTAACAATGTTTGCAAAGTGCTCCTTCATAAGCTCAGTTGTTACTTCACCGAGTACAGTAGGCTTGAGCTGCTTGCCGTCACGTTCAACGTACATACGTGATGTGATTGTTGTAATGGTAGGTGCATATGTACTTGGACGGCCGATACCGTTTTCCTCAAGTGTCTTGATAAGAGTTGCTTCCGTGTATCTTGAAGGAGGCTGGGTAAAATGCTGATTGCCGAGAAGTGACTTAACCTTAAGCACATCACCTTCTTCAAGAGGAGGAAGCTCCTTGTTTTCCTCTTCGTCAGAAGTATCCTTTGATTCGACATGAAGCACTGAAAATCCCTTGAATTTTACTGAATAGCCTGATGCTGTGAATGTGCAGTTACCGGCATTGATTTCTGCTGACACAGTATCAAGAAGCGCATTTGCCATCTGACTTGCAATAAAACGTTCCCAGATAAGCTTGTAAACCTTGTACTGATCAGTAGTAAGGCTGTTCTTTACACGTTCAGGATCAAGCTCAGGCATTGAAGGTCTGATAGCTTCATGAGCATCCTGTGCGTTCTTCTTGGACTTGTATTCACGAGGTGATGAAGGAAGATAATCCTCACCGTACCTGTTTTTGATATATTCAGCAGCTGCCTGCTTTGCCTCATCGGAAACACGGAGCGAGTCCGTTCTCATATATGTGATAAGACCAACGAGTCCGAGTTCATCAATCTCGATACCTTCATAGAGCTCCTGGGCGGCCTTCATTGTTCTTCTCGCCTGAAATCCCATACGGCGTGAGGCTTCCTGCTGAAGTGTTGATGTGATATACGGAGGAGCAGGCTGTCTCTTTGTAACTCTCTTCTTTACCTTTGTAACTCTGAATTCTTCGTTTTCAAGTGAAGCAAGAATGCTGTTTGTTTCATCTTCATTCTTAAGCTCAGCCTTCTTTGTGTCAATTGAAGCGAGCTTTGCAGAAAATACCTTTCTGCTTGAAGGTGCAGTAAACTTTCCGTCGATGCTCCAGTATTCCTGAGTAACAAACTTTCTGATTTCATTTTCCCTGTCTACAACAAGACTTACTGCAACAGACTGTACACGTCCGGCAGAAAGGCCTCTCTTTACCTTTCTCCAGAGGAAAGGACTGAGCTTGTAGCCAAGAATACGGTCAAGAATTCTTCTTGCCTGCTGCGCATTTACAAGATCTATATCAATCTTGTGCGGATTACTCATACCGCTCTGAACACCGAACTTTGTGATTTCGTTAAATGCAACTCTGTTGTCTGCATCAAGATCGAGATCAAGCATCTGTGCTATATGCCATGATATAGCTTCACCCTCACGGTCCGGGTCAGTTGCGAGATAAATTTTATCGCATTTTTTTGCGTGTTTCTTTAATTCTTTTATAACATCCTCTTTACCCTTCATATCAGTGTAAACAGGTTCAAAATCATTTTCAAGATCAACACCGATTTTTGACTTCGGAAGATCTCTTATATGCCCCATTGAAGCGATAACTTCATATCCCGGTCCAAGATATTTCTGAATTGTTTTTGCCTTGGCAGGAGACTCTACTATAACAAGATCTGACATTTCTTTCTCCTTTATTTATATTTAAGTATAATTTATAATAATATAGTATATATGATTTGTTCCGATTTGTCAAAGAATTTTTTACTGATTAAGTCTGTAAATTTTTCCCGGAAGGGAAACAACCATGCCTGAAATCTCCATATCGGTTATTTCCATGAGAAGATCCTGCATGCCGGTTTCCGCTGCTTCACTGATTTCATCAAGATGAAGAGGGCCGCAAACAAGTGCTTCCGCTATTTTTTTCTGGTTTTCAGTGAAGTTGAAATCAGGCAGCGTGCCCGGACTCTCCTGTATCTCAGAATTCTTTTTCTGACGCGTTTTTTTCTTCACCGGAGCCTCGCCGGTGCTTTCGCTGAAAACCAAGCTGTCAGTACGTCCGGCATTATAGTCATCCGAAGGTTTAAGAGGCGTGAGCCTGTGTGAAAAAGCCGTCATGTATTCGTAAATAATATCAAGATGGCTGAAAACCGGAACAGCACCGTCCCTGAGATACCTTACAACACCGTGACAGCTTTTGCTGAAAATATCCTGAGGCGGAAGACAGAAAACGTCTCTGCCCTGTTCAATAGCTGTATCAGCTGTTATCAGCGCTCCGCTCTTCATCGGAGCTTCAGCAACGAATACCCCGAGTGACAAACCGGAAATAATTCTGTTCCTTAAAGGAAAGTTTCTTCCCAGAGGAAGAGTCCCCGGAGGGAACTCCGAAACAAGAACACCGTTTTCAGAAACAGCCCCGCGAATATCGCTGTTAACCTTCGGATAATCATTATCAAGTCCGCATCCAAGCACAGCAACTGTTCTTCCGCCGGCCCTGAGTGTACCTCTGTGAGCTGCAGAATCAATACCGGCAGCAAAACCGCTTACGGTTGTAAATCCGACCTTTGCAAGCTCCTCGGAAATTCTGAATGCCGCTTTGTATCCGTATGACGACGGATTTCTTGTTCCGACAATTCCGATTGTGAGTTCATCGTTCAGACAGTCAGTATTTCCGATGGTGTAAAGCACTGCCGGCGGATTAAAAATCGTCTTAAGTTTTGAAGGATAGCATTCATCACTGAACGTTACTATCTGTATTTTTTTCTTTTCGCACTCCGCTGCGGTTTCCGATGCCTTTGACGGAGTCCATAATGTATACGCAGCCTTTTCAGCTGCAGTAAGCGGAAACCTTCCCTCTGAAATCCTGCGGTATCCTTCGGACGGACTTTCACAGGTATTCATAAGCTTCCACAGATTCGGGTTTGCCGGACCAAATATTCCGGCCAGAACAACCCAGTACAGTTTTTCTTTCATATCTTCCTCATACTTTTCCGGAAAGTATGAATTTTATCTGCCTGACATCTCCCACATAAATATACCCGTAGCCATTGCGGCATTAAGGGAGTTTATATGTCCGGACATTTTTATAGTGGCCTTTACAGTGCATCGTGATGATACATCTGCAGGAAGCCCGTTTCCTTCATTTCCGATAAATACGGCACATCCGCCGTCAAATGAACAGTTTCTGAGATCCTCAGCATCCCTGTCAATTACAGCGGCATAGCTTCTGATTCCGTTCTCCTCAAAACATGAAAACAGATCATCAAGTCCGTTGCTCTCATAAATGTTCATACGGAATACTGAACCCATAGTGGATCTTATAACCTTTGGACTCCAGAGTTCACAGCTTTCAGAAAGAATTATACCGTCAATACCGACAGCATCTGCAGTTCTGATAATCATACCGAGATTACCGGGATCCTGAAGCTGGTGTAAAACAACGTATTTACCGTCTTTTTTAATATTCTGCGCAAGAGATTTTGCAGGAGGCATACTGCATATTGCAAACACACCCTGCGGTTTTTCCGTACATGAAATTTTTATTCCAAGCTCATTTGAAATAATTAGTATTTTTACTTCTTTCAAATCAACCTGGGATAACTCTGCGTAATACTTTTCATATGCATCCTCAGTAAAGAAAATCTGTTTTACAGAGGAGTTTTCATGAACCGCATCCTCAATAAGCCTGAAGCCTTCAAGAACATACATTCCTGAATTCTTTCGCTCCTTTTTCGATGCAGAAAGCTTCACATACAGTTTAAGTGAAGGATTGTCCTTAGAAGTAATGACAGTCAAAAAAACACCACTTTCCTGTTGTTTATCAAGTTAACGCAAAAGATTTTTACGTTTACAATAATATAGAAAACACGCTCAATATTAAAATAATGAGCGTGTTTA
The DNA here is from genome assembly GCA_002315235.1 of Ruminococcus sp. UBA1780. Classification (GTDB taxonomy): domain Bacteria; phylum Bacillota; class Clostridia; order Oscillospirales; family Ruminococcaceae; genus HUN007. Next base: position 30,951 of record DCGK01000095.1, on the reverse strand, counting down.
AATCGAATTAAAGAGCAGCCTTTGCCTTTTCAACAATTGCTGTGAAGCCTGCAGGATCGTTGATAGCGATTTCTGAGAGCATCTTTCTGTTTAATGTGATACCAGCCTTGTTAAGACCGTTCATGAATGTTGAGTAGTTCATGCCGTTCATCTTAGCAGCTGCGCTGATTCTTGTGATCCAGAGCTGTCTGAAGTTACGCTTCTTCTGCTTACGTCCAACGTATGCATAGTTGCCTGACTTCATTACAGCCTGTTTAGCCATCTTGAAGTGTTTGCTCTTAGCGCCCCAGTAGCCCTTAGCAAGCTTGAGAGTCTTATTTCTTCTCTTACGAGTCATCATTGCACCCTTAATACGTGCCATAATTTATACCTCCGATATTTAAATCTAATGTTAACTGTTTTATTCAAAAAAGATCTGATTATGCGTATGGCATAAGCTGCTTGAGTGCGCCCATGTTTGTTGAGTCAGCAACACCTGAAGCACGATTAATTCTCTTTCTCTTTGTTTCCTTCTGAGTTAATCTGTGTCTTCTGTTTGTCTTCTGATACTTGAACTTGCCTGTACCAGTAGCCTTAAAACGCTTCTTAGCGCCTGAATGTGTTTTAACCTTTACCTTAGCCATTTTTATATCCTCCTTAATTACTTATTTGTCTTTGGTGAAATGAACATAACAAGGCTACGTCCTTCCATTTTCGCCGGCTTTTCAACAACGCCAACCTCCAGACAAGCTTCCTTGAAACGCTCAAGTAACTCTCCGCCGAGTTCCGGATGAGCAATAGCTCTCTTACGGAATCTGACCGAAGCCTTTACCTTATCACCTGATTTTAAGAATTTACAAGCCTGATTTACCTTAGTGTTGAAGTCGTTTGTATCGATGTTTGAAAACATTCTGATTTCCTTTATTTCAACAACCTTCTGGTTCTTTCTGGCTTCCTTTTCACGCTTAGCCTGTTCAAAACAGTACTTGCCGTAATCCATTATCTTGCATACAGGCGGTGTAGCCTGAGGAGCAATCTTAACCAGATCAAGATTTCTTTCAAAAGCAATCTCCAGCGCTTCTGCTGCTGAGAGAATTCCAAGCTGTTCGCCGTCATTTCCTATGACACGAAGTTCCTTGTCACGAATCTCTTCGTTTATCTGCAGTTCCTTGTTGCTAATCGTCAGCACCTCCAAGACCATATAAAGTTAAAAAAAATGAGTACAGACACACGTCAGTACTCATACTTAAAAATTCTTTAAAGTATTTACCGGTTCGATACTTAACCAACCGGTGAGAACTGAGGTTCTGCTTTGTTTTACTAAATTATTATACACTATTCAGTTTACATTGTCAAGTGTATTTTTAAAAAAATATTTCGTTAACCTTCCCGCACTTCCGTTCCTCATCATTGCACGGAAACGGCAGCTGACACCATAACCAGGATGTCTGCTGCCGTTTCAGGCATGATTATTCAGTACATTCAATATTGCCGGTTTTTCCTGCTGTTTCTTCAGGTGATGATTTTAAAACAACAGCTGCGAGATTAAGTCCGAGGAAAACAATGAATATTCCACAGAGAATCTTTATTTCTGTTGAAATATTCAGCCCGCTTGCGATTGTGCTTCTGAAGGCATTAACCGTATATGTGAAAGGCATAAACGGATGAATTTTCTGATAAAAGCTGTCTGAAAGTTCAATCGGATATGTACCTGCCGCACCGCTGAGCTGCAGAACCATGAATACAAGAAGAAGGAAGCTGCCTATTTTGCCCATGAGAATGTTGAAGAAATAGAAAAGCATCATAAATGCCATCGAACTCATACATGCAACCGAAACTGTTCTCATTGCATTTGCCGGTTCAAATCCGAGAGCTCCTGAAAGAGCAAACACCATGATAACCGCCTGAACTGCTGCCATCAGAAGAACCTTTGTCATTTCCTGAATCCAGTAATGAACAGCATTTTTCCTGCTTACCTTCTTTTCTTCAATTGCTTCCTCAGGGCTGAACATGATACAGTATGCAAGGCATCCTACCCAGAGGCCTACCGACATCATATATGCCGCCATTGCCTGACCGTTGTTTTTCGGATTTGTAAGAATTGTTTCCTCGATTTCAACAGGTGCAGCAAACATTTTGGCATTAGTGTCATTTTTATTTGTGTCGTTTATTTCAGATGCTCCGTCAGCCAGTGATGATTCAAGCGTTCCGCAGCCGTCGTAAAGTTCATTAACGCCGTCAGAAAGCTCCTCAGAACCGTCATAAAGCTTTGATGAGCCGTCAGCAATTTTTGCGGAACCGTCATAAAGCTCGTCAGAGCCGCTGACAAGCTTTTCATTGTTTGACACAAGCTTACCTGTGCCTGTCTTAAGTGTATCCGCTCCGTTTCTCAGCTCCTCTGCACCACTTGCAAGTGATGCTGCGCCGCTGCTTAATGCTGCCGCTCCGTCCTTAAGTGTACTGCTGTTTGACATAAGCTGCTTTGTTCCCTCGTACAGAGTACCGCTTCCCTGACTGACCTGTTTAATTCCGGCATCAAGTGCCTGGGCTCCCTGAATTATTCCGATGGTTTCAGGCGTTGTCCCCTGTCTTTCAAGTGCATTCTGTACTGTCTGCAGACCTCCGGAAAGAGAGTCTACTGCCGCATTTGCTGCCGGAAGAAGCTTTTCTGAATTTGCTGCTATAGCTGCAATGTTTGATTTCATAACCGCTTCAATTGCCGCCGGATCCATACCCGCTGCCTCGGCATTAACAATCGCTGTATTAAGCTCCTGAATTCCCTCATTCAGACTTGTAAGGCCGCTCTGAACCGTGTGAATATTATTTATATTTTCCTCACTGAGGCTGTTGTCTATTGCTCCGGAAAGCGTGTTAAGTCCGTTCAGAAGAGACTGGCTTCCGCTTTTCAGCTGTGATGCTCCGTCTGAAAGTGCAGAAGCACCATCATTTACTGAAGAAACACCGTCAGTGTAATTTTTTATTCCTTCTGAAAGCTTTGATGCACCGTCTGAAAGTGTTCCCGCACCGGACTTAAGCGCATCAGCACCGGATGAAAGCTTTGAAGCACCGTCATTTACACTGCTCACTCCGTCAGTGTATTCCTTTATGCCGTCTCTCAGCGCTGAAGCTCCCTCTTCAAAAGAAACTGTGCTTTCAGCCAGTGTTCTGAGGTTATCCCTGATAGTATCGGTTCCTTCTGAAATTTTTCCTGAACCGTCCTTAAGCTTTCCGGCTCCCTCAGCCGCCTCATCCATTCCGCTGCCTATTGTGCTGAGTTTTTCAAAAACCGTATTTGTGTATTCCTCCACAACGCTTTCCTCAACGCTCTTCTGAAGCTTAACCATTGCACTCTCGCTCATTTTTGAGGCAATATAGTTTGTTCCGGGATTTACGCTGTAGTTAAGCACCATTTTTTTCGGTTCATCATCAAGTACTGTTACCGCATTTTCAGAAAAATTTTCCGGTATAGTAATCACCATATAATAGGTTCCGTTTTCAAGTCCCTTTTCGGCAACCTCACCGTCGACAAAATTAAATGCCAGTGCATCGTTGTCCTCAAGCTTTTCCACCAGTCTTTCTCCCACGTCAATCACGTCATTGTTGTATATAACCGGTCTGTCATTGTTCACAACAGCAACCGGAAGACTGCTTACCTTTCCGTACGGGTCCCACATTGAACCCAGGAAAAATGATGTGTAGATTGTCGGTATTGTGATAATTCCCACCGCTGCAATCGTTTTGAAATGCCGTTTTAAAAAATTTTCCTTCTTCTCTGTTTTTTCCATAAACAATTTCCCCTTTCCAACGGATAAGAAGCTAAACACCTGTCTGAAAACAAATTTTTATCTATTAATAGAAAAGTGTTGATTTTTTCTTCTGTTTATATTATACTATTGGTAGATAGAAGATTCAACCATTAATTTGTGTAACATATGTCTTCTAAACATCACAAATCAGATATGTGTTTATTTTTGCACGAAAGGACAGGATTTAATATGGTAAACCCGCAGGACAGACGAGTAAGAAAAACTGAAGAGCAGCTTGTAAGGGGACTTACAAAGCTCATGAAAACAAAGAACATCAAGGATATCACAGTACGGGAGCTTGCAGACGAGGTTGATATCAACCGCTCAACCTTCTATCTTCACTACAGGGACATTTTTGACATGGTTGAAAAGATTGAAAATGACCTTGCTGCAAATCTTATCAGTACCCTCGAAGAGCTCAACCAGAATCATATCACGCAGAACATCCTTATCGATTTTCTTAATGATACCTTCGAAACCATATATTCAAACGCTGAACTCTGTTCCGTACTTCTCAGCAGCAACGGTGATGTCAGCTTCCAGAGAAAACTCAGAGGAATTATTTACAGTAAAACATTTGAAATAATTAAAACAAGTCTCGGTGAAAAGGTAGAAGAAAATGTTATCCATCTTACAACAAGCTTTATGATTGCAGGTATTCTTGGAATAACTGAAACCTGGCTTCAGGACATTTCAATCGGAACTCCGGAAAAAATGGCCGACACTGCCTTCTGCCTTATTGAACATGGCATTCAGGGATTTGATGCAAAATAAATAAAAAATGAAAAAACAACCCCAAAGCCCGTATAACGAGCTTCAGGGTTGTTTTTTTACGATATTTGTTCCGCCGCAGAAATAATCTTTTCCTTCAGCAGAATCACGTCAGTTATGCTGATAACTCCGTCTGAATTTCGGTCATAGATCTGGTTAATTATCTTCTGATCAAGTGTTACCGTTTCCCCGGCACTTACCTGTATACCCGAAAAAAATGAAAAAGCCATAGTGAACGCAGCTGTACCTGATAATATTTTTCTTAGTTCCATTTTTTGCCACTTTTTCTTTTACTGCTTACCCTTAATCATTCGGCCAATCCATATCACAATACACGAACCGGCAACTGAAAGAATAAAGTTTGCAAGTTTTCCGTCCGCAACGTTAAGAAATGAACCAAGCCATCCTCCGACAAATCCGCCGAGAATACCCAAAAATGCATTTTTCCAGAATCCCTTATGTCCGTTATCCATAAGTTTTCCGGCAACTGAACCGATTACTGCACCGCAAATCAGTGAAATAATAAGTCTCATATTATCCCCTTCTTTCTTTAAGCTCTGTTTTTTTAACTGGCAGTATTTCCTTAAAGTATAATTTTTCCCTGTACTCAGAAGGAAACACTGTCAGTAAGCCCTATATAGCACTTACCTCTGTTGACAGTGATTTCTTCAGCTGTTTCATAGTCAGTAAATCTGAAATTACTGCTGTCGTCTGCCTTTTCCCATCTGATTTTCTGAACCTTTCCGCCTGAGAAATAATATCCGTCACCGCCTTCAAGTTCAACGTTCATACGGTAGCCGTCATCACGCATATAAATACTTGTCTTAAGCGCAAATACATTTGTAAAAGCAAGCTGTTTGCCGGATGCGCCGTCCATATGCGGAGAACCTGAATGCTGCTTCAGATATGTCCTGGTTTCCTTATCATAGGTAAATGTGCTGTAATATGCGGCAGAAAACTTTATATCCACCTGTTCGCACGGTTCACCCTTTATGTCCGCAAACTCCGTACCCTCAGCAAATTTCATCATGTCAGCTCCGCCGTTTGAGGCTTCAGTACGAAATCCTGCCTTTTCTATTGATTCTGCAAATCTGCTTCCCTTAAGGCATCCGGTATGCTCCCTTGCGTAGGTCTTAAGACGCTCTTCATCATTATAGAAAAGTGTCTGATTGTCACTTCCGTCAAACCTGTCAATACCCAGTCTGTCAAGCGTGTCTCTGGCTATGGTCATATCCATTCCCCAGTGACAGTAGACTGCATCAAGTCCGTTTGCAACCAGAGGATAATAATAACGGCAGCTTCTTACCGAACACAGATCAGGAACATTTGTGTAATCGGCAAATACAGCCATAAGTCTTGTAATGCCGCCTTCAACAACCATTTCATAGATATAGTCAGCAGATGAAATACCGTACTGCGGAAGGCTCTGGCTGATATTGTTTATCATTACAGCGACAGGCCTTTTGCCCTGAGCCTGAGGATTATAACCGTATTCACCGGTCAGAGGATTGTGCGCTTCTGACGAAGGATCAGTTTCCTCGTTTTCCTCTGATGAATCTTCATCATCACCCTTTACATCGTCATTCCTGTTATCATCCTTTTTCCCTGACACGGCAGCGCTGCCGGAATCAGGCTTCACTGACGGCTCTGAGCCGACGCTGCATGAAACCATTGAAACAGCCATAATCAGTGAAAAAACGGCTGTGCAAATCTTTCTTATCTTCATCAACATAACAATCTGACAATCCCTTCTTATCTGAAATCCCTTCCGTCACCGGTAACTATTCGGGTTCTGTTTACATAGGCAAACTCAGCCTCTGCTCCGGCAAATTTATAAAATGCACCCAGAAGCAGTGAAGGATTATAGCTCGCATTGCTTCCTGACGGCATTTTCATCAAAATATGAAGTCCCCTGTCCGTATCGGAGCATTCTGAAATTTCTGCAAAAGGTTTTATATCAACATCCTTCATTGTCTTCTGCTTCGTCTTCTTCTGAATAACAATCCGGTCCTGACTGAAAAACCTTCCGAAATTTTCTGCATTAATCTCAGGCGCACCTGTAAGCAGAATATCATAATGTGAAAATTCAATTTCGGTGTGCTTCATCTCAGGCTCGTAAACCTCAGTAATTTCTATACCTGCAGGCATTGCCTCGTTAAGCTTCTCCATGACTGTTTCAGGAGCCAGAGTATCATCGTTAATGTTAAAATCCATTATCTCACAGTCACTCTCATATCCGAGTGAGAGCGGAAGCGGGAACATGATATAAAGATGCGGATTGAATCCCTGCGTATACCATACCGAAATACCGGCACGTTTGAATGTTCTCTGCATAAATCTGTACAGATCAAGGTGTGAAATATATTTGGCTCTGTCCTTTTTCTTAAATCTGGCACGTAGTTTTTTCAAAACATTCACCTCCGGCTTTTTTGTTTACTCCGCAGCCGGAACACTTCAGACGGCAGTGAGGAGTTGTAAGATTCTGTTTTGCCTTTTTGTTTTCTCTTGCAAGGAATTCCTTTGTCACGAAGTAATCAAGGTGATCCCACGGGAATACCTCGTCATAGCTTCTCTCCCTGTTAACGTAGAAGCCGACATCAATGCCGCATTTTTCAAATGCAGCCATCCATTTTCCAAAATCATATGTTTCGCCCCAGCTGTCAAACTTGCAGCCGCTCTTCCACGCCTCATACATAGCAGGAGCAATTCTTCTGTCGCCCTTTGCAAGTATTTCCTCAAGGATACTGATCTCAGGATCGTGCCAGCTTGCCTTGATTTTCTTTGAAGTAATGCTGTCAACCAGAAGCTTCTGACGTCGTTTTATCTCGTCGTATGAAATCTGCGGTTCAAACTCAAACGGAGTAAACGGCTTTGGTACGAAGGTGGCAACACTTATCGAAACAGAAGGAGAACCCTTTGGTCTGTCCGGAAGCGAGTAGAAAAGGTCAACTATTCGCTGTGCGGTTTCCGCAATACCGACAATATCCTCATCCGTTTCTGTAGGAAGACCCATCATGAAGTAAAGCTTAACCTTTGTATATCCGCCCTCAAAGGCTATGCGGCATGTGGACATGATTTCCTCTTCGGAAACATTTTTGTTTATTACATCACGGAGTCGCTGTGTTCCGGCCTCCGGTGCAAAAGTAAGTCCGCTTGTTCTTACCCTTTTGATTTTTTCAAGAAGTTCATCTGAAAAATTGTCAACACGGAGTGAAGGCAGAGACATGTTTATATGCTCATCTTCGGTATATTCCAGAAGCTCGGTAAATATCCCGCCGATATCTGAATGGTCACTTGTACTGAGTGACAGAAGCGAAAGCTCCTCATAGCCTGTGTTTTCACAGAGACACTTTGCCTGACTGCATACTCTTTCCGTAGTCTTCTCACGGAAAGGTCTGTATATAAAACCAGCCTGACAGAATCTGCAGCCTCGTATACATCCTCTGAGGACTTCCACAGCAGCTCTGTTATGAACTATATCCGAGAAGGGAACAACAAAATCATCCGGATAGAACACGCTGTCAAGATCACGGATAATTCTCTTTCTGATTACCGCAGGAGCACCTTCCTTCGGAACATACTGCTTTATAGTACCGTCTTCGTTGTATTCGGCATCATAAAGTGACGGAACATAAAGACCTTCTATCTTTGATGCAGCAACGAGAAATTCGTGTCGTGTTGAACCCTTTTTCTTCATCTCATTATAGAGATCCATCATCTCAAGTGTAACTTCCTCACCTTCACCGAGGGAAATGATGTCGCAGAAATCAGCAAACGGTTCAGGATTGCACACACACGGTCCGCCTGCAACAACAATCGGTGCAAGGCTGTCCCCCCTGTCCTTCTGCCATATCGGGACTCCCGCAAGAGAAAGCATGTTGAGAAGATTTGAGTATGACAGTTCATACTGCATTGTAAATCCTATAAAATCAAAATCCTTAACCGGATCAAGACTCTCAAGCGCATACAGCGGAATATCATTTTCCACCATCAGCTCTTCAAAATCAAGCCACGGAGCAAATACTCTTTCACACCAGTAGTTCTCTCTTGAATTTATCAGCGAATAAAGTATTTTCATTCCCAGATGGGACATGCCTATATCATAGCTGTCCGGGAAACAGAAGGCGAATCGTACATCCACCTTATCCTTGTCTTTCATTACGCTTCCGTGCTCGCCGCCGATATATCTTGACGGTTTCTGAACCTTAAGAAGCAGCTTTTCTATTTTATCCCTGAGCAAAATTCTTACCTCCGTACAAATCTGCATTTACGCTAATATTATAATTGTACTATAAATCTCATTTTTTATCAACAGAAAAATATAGTGAACATCAAAATGATTCTGACGTTCACTATACTGGTTTTATTCTGAAATACCCGGTTCCTCTGCATTTGAATCAGCAGGAGGAGTTTCATTCTGTTCCGGTTCTGTCGGAACAGCCGGTGCTTCTGTCGGCTCCGGTGCAGTCGGTTCAGGCTGCTGTGTCGGAGTGTGAACAGGAGCAGATGTTGGTGCATGTGTCGGTGCAGGAGATGGTGTCGGAGTCGGAGACGGTGTTGCAGGAGTTGTTTCCTCAATTCTTACAGAACCGATCTTCTCAAGAGCTTCCTTCATATTTTCCTTTACAGTTTCATATTTCTTTTCCTTGAAATCGAACTTGTATGTACCGATATCTGCCGTACCTCCGTTGAATATATTCATGATTTCAGCACGTACCGTTTTCTTTTCGGAACCCGTAACGTCAATCGTGAAATCAGTAACTCCGTCTATATTGATATCCTCAACAGCTTCAGCAAGCTCATTGTCAATATAAATTCTGAAGGTACATACACCGTAAGCTCCTTCAGGGAAAGTAAGATGAAGAGGCACAACCTCTGTCGGCTCCTTTCCTGTACTTACGATTAATATAATTTTTTCCTTAGGATTTACAAGTGTATCTCCAGGGAAGTTCTGACTGATTACCTCACCCTCAGGTGCCTTGTCATCCTTCTCTTCAAACTCAACTGACTTATAGCCGGCTTCGCTGAGAATCTTTACTGCTTCATCCTTTTTCTTTCCTGTTACATTAGGAAGAATCTTTGAATCATCCTGATTGCCCTTGCTGACATAAACTGTAACGGACTTGCCGGATTCCATCTCAGTTCCGGCTTCAGGAGAAATTCTTATTACCTTGTCATAAGGGATCTTGTCGTTAAACAGGGTCTTGAAAACCACTCCAAAACCGGCATCAGTAATCCTGTCACTTGCCTCCCCGGATGTGCATCCGGATACATCAGGAACAACGCTGATGCGCTTTCCGCTGCTTATGTTTACAAAAACTTCAGTTCCCTTTTCTACCTTCTGTCCCTCGTCTATACTCTGTCTGACGATAGTATTTGCAACATATTCAGAAAAAACTGGATCACCTTCAACAGTAATAACAAGCTTTCCTGAATATTTTTTTACCATGTCGTCATAGTCATACTGAACAAGTGAAGGCATCGCAAACGTGGTTTCTTCCTTCGGACTTCCGTTTACCAGCTTCATAACAAAACCGGCTATGACAGCAACAACAACAATCAGACCAATAACCGTACCGATAGTTGCCAGCTTCATACCCAGTCCGTTGCCGACAACTTCAGTCTCTGCATCCCTGAGCGATGCAACTGCTTCCTTTCGTCTCAGTTCAGCATCATGCTTTCTCCTGTCTATGTAATAGTTAGGCGTTGCTTCATCCGGGTCATAGTCTCTCGGGTCCGGTTCTTCCGGCTCAGGCTCGGGTTCAAAATACTGTTCAGGCTCCTCAGGCTGAATTTCTTCAGGTTCATCATTTTTCTCGGGAAGTCCTGAAAATCTGTATCCGAAAGTCATATCCGGGTAGTTCTTCAGCATCTCGATATCACGGATCATTTCCTGTGCCGTATGGTATCTGTCGGCAGGGTCCTTTTCAATTGCCCTGAGGATTATTTCCTCCTGACCGGCCGATATTTCCGGATTGATGCTTCTCGGCATCTCAGGAATATCGTTCATCTGCATAAGAGCAACTGAAAGCGGATTTTCCGTATCAAACGGTTTCTTACCGGTAAGCATCTCATAGAGAAGTATACCTACCGAATAAATGTCGCTTGACCCGTCAGTCTGCCTTCCGCAGGCCTGTTCAGGACTTATGTAGTGAACCGAACCAATAGTCTGGGCTGTGGCGGTAATTCCGAGTTCATAGGTAAATTTGGCTATGCCGAAATCCATGACCTTTATCGTACCGTCTTCAAACATCATTATGTTCTGAGGCTTTATATCCCTGTGAATAATACCCTTGTTATGGGCAAGTCCCAGAGCACGAAGAATCTGAATTATAAAATGCGATGCTTCCTTCCACTCAAGCTTCTGCTGCGATTCCATGTATTCCTTGAGGGTGATACCGTCAATATATTCCATGACGATGTATCTTACCTCCTCGTTAAAGCCGACATCAATGACCTTAACGATATTAGGATGAGAAAGCATGGAAACAGCCTTTGATTCATTCTTGAAACGCTGAAGGAATTCATCGTTTTTGGTATATTCATTTTTAAGGATTTTTACAGCAACATCACGACCCTGTACACTGTCATAAGCTCTGTATACATCAGCCATCCCACCGACGCCGATACGTTTTTTTACTTCATATCTGTCGCCAAGAATAACCCCGATATTCTTATCCATAAAACTTCAATTCTCCTTCTTATGTATATGCTAAAGCTCCCATTCCTTAATTGCCTTAGCCTCTTCATACATCTGACAATAACTTTCATGCCTGCTTGCCGGTATAATTCCTTCATTAACCGCGCTTATTACTGCGCAGTCCTTTTCCTTTGTATGGGAACAGTCACTGAAGCGGCAGTTATCTGAATAATCAGCAAACTCAGTAAAACATGAACTAAGCTCTTCTTTTCTTATTATATCATACTTGTTTGTCTCAAAAGTTGAAAATCCCGGTGTATCCGCTATATATCCGCCGTTGTCAAGTCTGTACAGCTCTGCATGCCTGGTTGTATGCCTGCCTCGTCCGAGCTTTTTGCTGATTTCGCCTGTCTGAAGGCCAAGTGAACTGTCAATTGCATTGAGAAGCGTCGACTTTCCGACACCGCTGTTACCTGTAAAGGCGCTTATTTTTCCGGCAAGCATTGATTTGATATTTTCAACCGAGCTGCTGTCCGAATAGTCAACAACAGCAATATCTATGCCTGCTTTTTTATATATGGAAAAGATATTGTCAGATTTATCAAGATCCACCTTGGTAAGCACCACAACCGGCCTGATATTTTTGTATTCGGCAATTGCAATAAACTTATCCAGAAGTAAAAGATTAGGCGCCGGTTCACAAACGGAAACAACAAAAATAAGCTGATCCATATTTGCCAGCGGCGGTCTGATTATATGATTTCTGCGCGGAAGTATATCTGTGATAACCCTGTCCTCTGAAAATGAAACCCTGTCCCCCACACACGGTGAACGGCCTTCCTTTCTGAAAATTCCGCGCGGAACACATTCATAAATGCCATCAGGAGACTCTACAGTATAGAGTCCCCCGATGGACTTAACAACAAGTCCTGTTATATTATTCTTTTCAGGAATCATATTCATTTACCTGTCAGTCCTGATTTTCATCCTGTCCGTCTGAGTCCGGTTCTTCAGGTGTTTCATTTTCATCTGTTTCAGGTTCTTCCGGAGCCTGTGTAGGAACCGGTGTAGGAGCAGGTGTTGCTGTAGGAACAGGTGTTGCAGATGCTGCAGCCTGTGCTCCTGCCTTGAGTCCGCCTACTTCCTTGAATGCAGCGTTGATATCTTCAGAGATAACCTGCTTTGTCATTGTTTCATCAAATGAATACATATATCTGCCAAGCTCGTGTTCCTTGCCGTTAGCCTGGTTTACGAGCATGATTCTGATTTCCTTCTTTGTACCTGAACCCTGGATAGCGATATTCTTGCTTGAAGTAAACTTCGCATCAACGTCCTTGTGTTCGCCGTTAAGTGTACCGTCAACATATACCTTAAATGTGAAAACACCGTTTGCTTCCTTAGGGAAGTTAATAAGGATTTCCTGTGTTGAAACTGCAGGCTGACCTGTACTTATGAAAATTGTAATCGGTGTTCCTGTTTCAACGACTGTATTTGCTGAACGGTCTATGGCAACTACAGTACCCTCTGCCATAGCTGAATTTCTCTGCTGTGAAACTACTTCAAGACCTGTTTCTTCAAGAATCTTTCTTGCATCAGCTTCCTTCTTTCCTGTTACATCAGGAATTTTAACCTTCTGAGTCATCTTGCCTCGGCTGATGTAAATAAGAACTGTTGTGCCTTCCTTGCAAGGTGTATTTGCCTCTGGTTCAGTTTTAACCACGTAGTTTTCCTGAACTGTATCGCTGTATACAAGCTTGGTCTGTGTTGTAAATTTCTTTTCTTCGAGGATTGACTTTGCCTGTGCTTCTGTAAATCCGTTGTCAAGTGAAGGTATTTCAATCATTCTTGGTCCCTTGCTGAGAACAACATAAATCTTGTGTCCCGGCTTAACAACCTCGTCAACGGCGAGATCCTGGTCAAGAATTGTATTTGCCGGCATTGGTGAATAAACTGTATCCTTTACTTCAAATGAAAGATACTGGCCGTAAAGCTTTTTCGCATTGTCAAATTCCTGTCCCTTGAAATCGAGAACATGGAATTCCCTGTAGTCTGATTCGTTTCCGAAATAGTTGAGCATAAGGCCGGAGAGAAAAATTGTCGCAATAATAATAACAACTATTACTACACCGGAAAGCATCGGAATAAACATTGATCTCTTTTCAACGTATTCCTCCTCAATGACAGGCTCTTCATCCTGATAGCTGTCGTAATCTGAATCATACGAAGTATCCGCATCATCATATGAACTGTTTAATAAACTGTCGTCATCAACTGAGTCATAAATTCTTTTTGGTTTATTGTCTCTTTCCATAACGTATACTTTCTCCTCTTCATCATGCCCGAATTTTCCGTCAGGCTGTTTTTTGAAATTTTCAATATCATTAATCATCTGCTGCGCATCAGCATAACGGTCTTCAGGATTTTTTTCAATCGCTTTCATTATAATCCTTTCAAGTTCCTGCGGAATATCATGCCTGATATCCGTAGGCCGTTTTGCCTTCTGCTGCATATGCATAAGAGCAACAGAAATAGGATTTTCATTATCAAATGGTTTAACCCCGGTAAGCATTTCGTAAAAAACAATACCAGCTGAATATATATCGCTCTTTTCATCGGTAACATCACTTCTCGCCTGTTCAGGACTTATATAGTGAACCGAACCGATGGCCTGAGCCGTGGTCGTAAGGCCTTCTTCCCTTGCAAACTTTGCAATTCCGAAGTCCATGACTTTTATAAGACCGCTCTCAAGAACCATGATGTTCTGCGGTTTGATGTCCCTGTGAACTATGCCTCTTCTGTGTGCATGCCCCAGAGCACTGAGTATCTGCAGCATGAAATATACAGAAGTCTGCCAGTCCATAGCATCCTGAAGTTCCATGTATTTTTTCAGGGTGATGCCCTCAATATACTCCATTACAATATACTGAACCTTGTTGGAAAATCCGACATCAATAATCTTTACAATGTTCTGATTTGAAAGGTATGCAATTGCAAGGGATTCGTTACGGAAGCGTCTGAGGAACTCTTCGTTTTCTGAATTTTCCTTCTTAAGAATCTTTACTGCAACAATGCTTTTGTCCTTAAGATCTCTCGCTCTGTAAACATCAGCCATTCCACCGGTACCAATGAGTTTCTGTATCTCAAAGCGACCGTCAAGCCTTTTTCCGATATATTTGTCCATTGTGTAAAACACTCCTGATAATAAATAAAGATTCAGACCTTAATTGTATTTGTCAGCTGTTTTCAGCAATTGCAAGTGTAACATTGTCCGGCCCGCCTTTATCAAGAGCCATATCAACAAGCTTTTTGGCAGCCTGTTCTATTTCTGATTCGTTTACCGCATCCAGAATATCTTCATTTGAGCAGCATCCGTGAAGTCCGTCCGTACAGAGCAGAAGTCTTGCCCCGTCAAGTCTGAACTCAAAGTAGTCGACATCAATTGTTCTGTCAACTCCGACAGCTCTTATAAGCATATTTTTCTTCGGATGATCAGCAAGCTCCTCTTCTGTAATCTTTCCCTGGTCAGCCAGAAGCTGAACATACGAATGATCTCTGGTAAGCTGCTCTATTGAATCTTCCCTGCACAGATATGCACGGCTGTCGCCGACATTGACTATGTGCACGGTATCCGACTGAGCGTCTATAAATGCTGCAACACAGGTAGACCCCATTCCTGATTTATCCGGTTCAGCATGTGATGTGTTGAATATTATCGAGTTAGCCACTGTGACCGCAGACACTAGCAGATTTTTCAGGCTTTTGGATGAAAATGAACTGTCATAACCGGCAATAAACTTGCTTCTTACAACCTCAGCTGCAATTGAGCTTGCATCCCTGCCGGAGTTTTCTCCGCCCATTCCGTCACATACTATAACAAGTGCTGAATCATCCATTATTTCGCAGACAACCATATCCTGGTTTTCTCCTCTGCATAAGCCGATATCTGATTCACTGGCTATTTTCAATCATTCTCACCTCTTGTATTTTCAAACTCTCTTCTGAGCTGTCCGCATGCAGCATCAATATCTGCGCCGAGTTTACGGCGTACTGTAGCGTTTACACCGCGTTTTACAAGCTCGTTTTTAAATTTTTCAACGTGAGCGGATGAAGACGAATAGTCTCTTTCCTTAACATCGTTGACACCTATAAGGTTTATATGACTAATCATACCTCTGAGTAATTCTGCAAGCTTTCCTGCCTCAGCGGATGATGAGTTGACATTTTCAATAACAGCGTATTCGAATGTAATTCGTCTGCCTGTCTTTCCTGTATAGTCTCTGCATGCCTTCATAAGTGATGCAAGATTATACTTTCTGTTAACCGGCATAATTTTACTTCTGCTGATATCATCAGGACTGTGAAGTGAAACTGCGAGGTTAATCGAAAAATCTTCCTCTGCAAGATCATAAATACGAGGAACAATCCCGCAGGTTGACAGGGTTACATGTCTCTGACTGATACCGTCACCGTCGGAGGAAGTTACCAGACGGATAAAACGAATAACATTGTCGTAATTATCCAGAGGCTCACCTATCCCCATGAGCACAACTCTTGAAATCTTCCTTCCGAGGTCTCTTTCGGCCTCGTACTTCTGCTGAAGTATCTCTGATGCTGTAAGATTACGCACAAATCCCGCAATGGTCGATGCGCAGAAATCACAGCCCATTTTACAGCCTATCTGTGTGGAAACACAAATTGATAATCCGAAGCTGTATTCCATTACTACGGACTCTACAATATTGCCGTCTTCAAGTCCATAAAGATATTTTACAGTATTATCTATGGTAGATTCAAGCTTTCGGACGATATTTAGGCGTTTTATACAAAACGTATCACTCAGTTTAAGTCTTAAACTGGCTGATAAGTTAGTCATTTCTTCAAAATTTCTGACTTTCCTGACATGAAGCCAGTTGTAAATCTGTCCGGCACGAAATTTTTTCTCTCCCAGTTTCTCTGTAACTGCTTCTGTCAGTTCAGCAAGCGAAAGAGAAAGTATATCCGTTTTATCAGTCATATGGTTATTTCCTTCTTATCTTTGCTATAAAGAATCCGTCGCTGTCAGGACCGTATGCCCCGAGCACAGCCTTATAGTCTCCGAACGGCTTTCCCGCATCCTCAAGGAATTTCACACCCTCAAATTCACTGTGTTCACTCAGGAAACGGTCGACTATATCGTCATTTTCCTTTTTGTTTACTGTACATGTTGAGTAAACAAGTACTCCGCCTTTTTTCAGATATGAGGCGGCGTTGCACAGAATGCTGTACTGAATGTCATAGAGCTCATCCAGATTTTCCGTGCTCCTGTATCTTATCTCAGGCTTTTTTCGCATTACACCGAAGCCTGAACACGGTACATCACACAGTACTCTGTCAGCACCTTCAAGTTCAGGATTATGTTCTGCTGCGTCACCTGTAAGAGCAGTTATATTTTTCAGACGGAGTCTGCCTGCACCGTCGCTTATAAGCTTTACTCTGTGCTCATAAAGGTCAAATGCCTTAACTGTTCCGCTGCCCTTCATAATCTGTCCGACTGTAAATGTCTTTCCGCCGGGAGCAGAGCACAGATCCAGAACAGTTTCACCCGGCTGCGGATCAAGCACAGCACATGAAATCTGCGAGGAAATGTCCTGAACATGAAAATACCCTTTTTTAAATCCGGAGGTATGCGTAAGGTTTCCTGTTGAAACCCTGTAGCAGTCAGGAAGGAATTCTTCCTTTGATATTTCGTTTCTTCCCACTGACTCCGAAAGAGTCTTTTCATCAGCAAGTGCACTGTTAAGTCTTATGTAGACCGGTGCCTTGATGTTAAGACGTTCGAGGAAGCTGCGTGTAAACTCTTCGCCGTATCCTTCTCTTAACATAGTTATAATTTCCGGAGAAACTGAATAATCCACGGAAAGCCTTTCGAGTTCATCCTCAGGCTCCTTTATACTGTTTCTCTCTCTGAGAAAATTTCTGAGAACAGCATTTACAAAACCGGAAGCACTTGACATTCTGAAACCGCGAACCAGCTTTACTGATTCATTTACGGCTGCGTTGTCAGGTACACTGTCCATATACTTTATCTGGTAAACACCTGTTCTGAGAATATTAAGAACCGTGGGATCCAGTCTTCCGATTTTCTTTGAACTGAACTGTGAAATTATATAGTCAAGAGTAATCTTTTTTTCTATAACCCCGTAATACAGAGTCGTTATAAACTTTCTGTCCTGCATTGTCATCTCACCTGATGACAGAACACTGTCGAGAAGAAGATTTGAGAAGCTCTCCTCTCCGAATGTCTTAAGCAGAAGCTTTACTGTTTCTTTTCTGCAGTTTACCATATTACTCTCCGGTTGTAAATCTGATACCAGTCTGAAGCTTGACGCCTCTGAGGTAATCAGCGGCATTCATTCTTCTGCTTCCTTCAGGCTGTACCTCAGTAAATCTGATAAGCTCGCCGTCTCCGCACACTGTAAGGAACTCTGATGAAGCTTCAGTCACTGTACCCGGTGCTTCAGAGGATTTCTTTCCTGTAAGCTCTGAGCGGAATATCTTCAGACGCTTTCCGCCGAGAAATGCAAACCCGGTGATTGCTCTGACTTTATTATGAATCACGGCAGCCGGTTCGCTGAAATCAATAAGAGACATATTCTTTGTAATCATAGGAGAATATGTGGACTGGCTGTCATCCTGAGGCGTACGTACCAGCGTGCCGGCCTTAACAGCCTCTATTGTTCTGATAAGTGTCTCTGCTCCGCATTCAGCAAGTCTGTCGTGAATCTCAGCGAATGTATCACTGATATCAATATCAACCTCAGACTTTATAAGCATGTCACCTGTATCGAGACCCTTGTCCATCATCATTGTTGTTACGCCGGTTTTCTTTTCGCCGTTGAGAAGACACCACTGCATAGGAGCCGCTCCTCTGTACTGCGGAAGAAGTGAACCGTGAACATTGATACAGCCGTGTGCCGGAAGATTAAGAATTTCCTCAGGTAGTATCTGTCCGTAGGCAACAACAACTATAAGGTCAGGATTTATTTCCTTAAGAACTGCAAGAGCCTGCTCTGCGTCCTCGCCCTTTCTGAGTGAAAGCGGCTGGTATACAGGAATATCCATCTCCAGAGCCGCAGCCTTAACCGGGGGAGAAATCATTTTGTAGCCTCTTCCCTTAGGCTTGTCAGGCTGTGTGAAAACTGCCTTTATATTTTCACCTGCATCTGCAAGAGCCTTAAGACAAGGTACTGCGAAATCAGGTGTACCCATAAAAACTATATTCAATATTATTCTTCCTCCGGTTTTACAAACTCGTCAACAAGTTCAAGGAATAATTTTCCGTTAAGATGGTCAACTTCGTGGCATGCACATCTGCAGAAAATTCCTTCAAGTTCCTTTTCATAGTATTCGCCGTTTCTGTCCTGTGCTCTGAGAGTACATGTCATAGGTCTTGTTACATAACCCCATTCATCAGGGCATGAAAGACAGCCTTCAACATCACGCTGTTCACCCTGAGGATTGAGAATCTCAGGATTGATAAGCTCAAGGAGCCCCTCACCAACGTCTATAACAACAACTCTCTTGAGAATTCCTACCTGAGGTGCAGCAAGTCCGTAGCCCTGAGCCTTGTAAAGTGTGTCCTTCATGTCGTCAAGAAGTGTCCAGAGTCTTTCGTCAAACTTCTCAACTGTTCTGCATTTTTTATAAAGTACGTCCTGTTCCTTTGTCACTATGTTTCTTAAAGCCATTTCTTAATCACCTTTAAATTATATCGCCGTTCATATCGGCATAAATATTTACATTCGAAAACTCACGGTAATCTGCTGTCCTTAGCAGAACATCCCTTATGAATTCTCTTGTTTCCCTGTTGTTTTTGCACTTAAGAATCAGACGGTATCTGAACTTTCCGTTGATTTTTGCGATTCCCGACTGTGCAGGTCCGAGAACCCTGAGAGGAAATTTTATCTTTTTCTCCGCCACAAGCTGCTTTACAATGCCCAGCACAGCCGAAGCTGCCGCAGAGGCTGATGTATCGGATACTGATGAAACACCAATAACGCACACATCACACAGAGGCGGGAAAATAAGCGTCCTGCGAAGAGCAATCTCCTCGTCATAAAATCCTCTGTAATTCTGATGAGCGGCAAGATTGAGAAGATAATGATCCGGCATAAATGTCTGAAGATATGCTCTTCCTTTCTTTCCGCCACGGCCGCTTCTTCCGGCTACCTGCGTAATGAGTGAAAATGTTCTCTCATAGCTTCGGAAATCACCGGAGAAAAGAGACTTGTCTATGGATAGAATGCCTACCAGAGTTACATCAGGAAAATCAAGTCCCTTGCCTATCATCTGTGTTCCGACCATGATGTCGTATTTTTTGTCTGCAAAGTCCTTAAAATTCTTTTCATAGGCATATCTTGAAAATGTCGTGTCTGCATCCATGCGGAGAATGCGCGCCTTCGGAAAAAGCTCCGCAAGCTGCTCCTCCATCTTCTGCGTGCCGAATCCCATCTGTCTGAATACTGTTCCGCCGCATGACGGGCATTCATCAGGAAGCGGCGCAATGCTTCCGCAGTAGTGGCACACAAGGGAATTGTTTACCTTGTGATATGTGTAAGGAATACTGCAGTTAGGACAGTACAGAGGATTGCTGCATCCTGTGCATGAAATAAACGTATGATAGCCTCTTCTGTTGAGAAGAAGAATGGTCTGCTCTCCCGCCTCGAGATTTGCATTTATCTCACCGACCAGCACATCCGAAAATTCGGTGGTGTTGCCCTGGGCACGTTCCGCATTCATATCGACTATTTCAACATGAGGCAGCTCACTTCTGTTGAATCTTTCATTAAGCTCAAGAAGCTCATAAACACCCTTCTGAGCATAGTAATAACTCTCAACAGACGGAGTTGCAGATCCGAGAAGAAGCACAGCACCATGTGTCCTGCAGCGTTCCTTTGCAACGGAAACCGTGCTGTACCTCGGAGCACTGTCTGACTTGTATGAATGCTCCCCCTCCTCATCCATAATTATGAGCCCGATATTGTCAAGAGGAGCGAAAACGGCACTTCTTGTACCAATCACTATTTTTGAGAGACCTGCGCTTATTTTTCTGTATTCCTCAAGACGCTGGCCAAGTGAAAGGCTGCTGTGTATAACAGAAACAGTTCCGCCGAAAAGGCGGCGGAATTGTCTGACTATCTGTGGTGTAAGGGCAATTTCAGGAATAAGCAGCATCGCCTGTCTTCCTTCTGAGAGAGTTTTTTCAATCAGTTTTATAAAAACAGATGTCTTGCCGCTTCCCGTTACCCCGTGGAGAAGAAAACAGTGTGGTTTTTTTTCTGTGAGCTTCTCCTGTACCCTGCCGTATACACGGTTCTGGGACTCAGAAAGTACAATGCTGTCAACAGCACCGGGTTCGTACTCATCCTCACCGTCAGTACGGTAGTCCGGAACACTGAACTGCTCAGTCACTCCGTTTTTCACAAGGTTTTTCAGTACTGCGGCAGTCACACTGCATATATAGCAGACTTCCTTCTCAGATGCAGAACCGTTTTCCTCAAGGAGCCTGACAACCTGCTGCTGCTTCGCGGTAAGCCTGAATGCTGCCGGACTGCTGATATAACCGTCCGTAAGCTTTATCATGCGGAGTGTTCTGTCATTTATCTTCTGATTAGCCTCACTGACTGTTTCTATAACATTTTTTTCAATCAGTGACTCTATGACAGGAGCCTTGTCAGGACTGGAGGATGTATCAAGAAGCTCGTCAAACTCTCGTCCGGAAGAAGCTTTTTCCAGAAAGGAAACAAGATTGCTTTCCTCTTCTGACAGATCTGCGTGACTGTAATTCTCACACAGACGGTATTTTTCATTAACGCGTATGTTCATACCGGAGGGCAGAATAGTGCGCACTGCATCATAATATGTACAGAAAGTATTTTCCTTAAGCCAGATGATCATGTTCATCATCTCTTCACTTACAACGGGACTGCTGTCAACGACAGATGCAAGAGCCTTCAGCTTCATTCCCGGCACTTCCTCACTGACGCTGAGTATCAGTCCTGCGCGTTTCTTTCCGCCGCGTCCGAATGGAACAATTACACGTACTCCGCAGACAGCCGTCTCATATAAATTATCAGGGATAATATATGAAAACGGCTTGTCGGCTTGAAATGCGATATTGTAAACGGCAACCTTTGCCGTTCTGACTGCATTTTCTTTCTGCATCAGCAGTTTTCTGCTGTTTCCTGCTCTGTGTGTTCGATGATTTTGTACTTTCCGCTTGCAAATTCTTCAACAGCAGTCTTTACAGGCTTTTCCTTAAGTATTTCACCCTTGTCATAAAGGTCATCAGCAATTGATCTTGCTCTCTTTGCAACGCCGATAACGAGTGAATAGTAACTTTCGTTCTTTGTGATTATCTGTGTAATAGCTGGTCTAAGCATTTTTAAGCACCTCATCAATAATATTTTTCTGGTTTATAGCCTTAAGTTCCTCAGCGCGTATAACTGAGCGGAAATCATCAATCGCTGTCTCCAGCACGTCATTTACGATAACGTAGTCATACTTCGGAGCAAAGCTTATTTCATGTGCCGCCTCCGAAACACGCTTTTCAATAACGTCGATGGTTTCTGTTCCTCTGTTTACAAGTCTGTTTCTAAGTTCACCGACTGAAGGAGGAGCAATGAACACGAAAACAGCGTCAGGGCATTTTTCCCTTATCTGCATCGCACCCTGTACTTCAATTTCGAGAATAACATGTCTGCCTTCATTAAGCTTTTCTGTTACCTTGTCTCTTGGAGTTCCGTAGTAATTATCACAGTACTGAGCATACTCAAGCATGCCTCCTGTGGAAATAAGCTCCTCGAACTGTTCCTTACTGAGAAAATGATAGTTTACACCGTCAGTCTCACCGGGTCTTGGTGACCTGGTTGTTGCTGAAACGGAATAAAAGAACTTTTCATCCTTCAGTACTTCTGCAAGAATTGTACCTTTTCCGCATCCGGAAGGAGCGGACAGAACAATAAGAATACCCTTATCCATCTGTTTCATTTCCTTTCTCGCCGCTGCATCTGAGCGCCATTGTTTCAGGCTGGACTGCAGAAAGAATAACGTGACCGCTGTCCATTACAAGAACAGCCCTGGTTCTTCTGCCGCATGTGGCATCGATAAGAACGCCGTTATCCCTTGAGTCCTGTATAATTCGTCTGACCGGAGCAGACTCCGGACTGACGATTGCTATCAAACGGTCTGATGAAATCATGTTACCGTATCCGACATTAATAAGTTTCATATATGTGCCTTATTCGATATTCTGAATCTGTTCGCGTATTTTCTCAATCTCTGACTTGATATCAATAACAGTCCTTGTGATATCGAGATTCTGTGCCTTTGAGCCGGTAGTATTGGCTTCCCTGTTCATCTCCTGAATAAGAAAATCAAGCTTCCTTCCGACGATGCTTTCTGTGGCAAGAAGGCTGCGGAACTGAGCAATGTGGCTTCTGAGTCTCACTGTCTCCTCATCAACTGCCGTCTTTTCGGAAAATATCGCCGCCTCTGTAAGGATGCGCTGCTCGTCAATACTGGTGTCCGAAAGAAGGTCTGAAAGCTTTGCGAAAAGTTTTTCCCTGTACGCAGTCACAGTTTCAGGTGATTTTTCCTCAATGAATCCAACCCATTTTTCGATGGTTTCGAGTCTTCCAAGGACATCCTCCTTCATCTTAACGCCTTCTGTTTCACGCATTGAAACAAACATGCCAAGAGCTGATTCCGCAACTGTCTTTACGTCATTCCATATCTGGTCTTCATCGTCAGCAGCCTTGACAACCGTGAAAATATCCTGAAAACGGGTGATTCTTGAAAGTGAAAGATCATCCATCAGGCCCAGTTCTTCATTCGCTCTTCTCAGAGCATCAACATACCCTCTGGCAAGTGCTGTGTTAACATCGATAACTGTGTCCGGAGCTGAAATATTTGTAATTGTTACTGATACTTCAGTTTTTCCGCGTGAAATGCTGTCCTGAACAAGTTTTTTCAGCGGTTCCTCAAGATATGTGTACGCTCTTGAAAGCTTGATGCTGAGTTCATTGTACCTGTGGTTTACGGATTTTATTTCAACAAGAATATCCCTGCCGTTAAGCGTCATCCTGTCGCGTCCGAAACCGGTCATGCTTCTTATCATGCTGTATTCACCTCTGTTTTTTCAATAAATAGAGTCAGAAACCAATCTGACTTTCCGTCAAATAACGATACAACTCCAGTATACTCATTATATTATTATACCACCAGCCGGAAAATAAATCAAGACTGCATTAATGCATCAATTTGGTTTGACTTATCCGCATTTATATAGTATAATTAACATAAATATGTAAACAGGTGAAAGGAAAATCTATCCAATGAAAAAAATTGCTGTAAAAGCTTCGAAACCGTATGAAGTTCTCATCGAACAGGGTCTCCTGTCAGAATGCGGAAGACTCGTTTCAGAAGTTACAAAAACAAAATTCACGGCTGTCATTACCGATGACAATGTTGACGCTATATATTCCGAGAGAGTAATCTCATCACTTGAAGCTGCCGGATTCCGCGTGGTTAAGTTTGTATTTCCTCACGGTGAAAAATCAAAATGCTCAGACACTCTTAACAGCATTTACGGATTTCTTGCCGAAAACGGTATTACACGCGCTGACAGTCTCATAGCTCTCGGCGGCGGTGTTGTCGGAGATATTACAGGCTATGCTGCAGCCACATTTCTCCGCGGACTCAGCTTCATTCAGATTCCTACCACACTTCTGGCTCAGATTGACAGCTCTGTAGGCGGAAAAACTGCAATTGATCTTCCGTGCGGAAAGAATCTCGTAGGCGCATTCAAGCAGCCTGAGCTCGTTATCTGTGATCCGCTCACACTGAAGACTCTTTCTCCGGAAATTGTTTCTGACGGTATGGCAGAAGCTATTAAGTATGGCATGATAAGAAGCAGCGAGCTATTTGAACTCATCGCTTCACACAGCATCGAAGACTACTTTGATGATATTGACGACATTATCTGTAGCTGTGTGTCAATAAAAAGAGATGTTGTTGAGAACGACGAATTTGACAGAGGCGAAAGAATGCTTCTCAACTTCGGTCATACACTTGGTCACGCAGTTGAAAGCTACTACAACTATGAAACATACACTCACGGAAATGCTGTTGCTGCCGGTATGCACATGATTACAGAGCAGGCAGTAAAGAGCGGTGAATGTGACAGGGAATCCCTTGAAAAGCTTGACGCTGTAATCACTTCCTACAGACTTCCTCTTACAGTTGATGCTCCGTATTCCGGGCTCATCCCTCTCTGCAGCAAGGACAAAAAATGCGAATCAACTTCAATAAATGCAATTATATGCAGCAGCATAGGCACATCCTTTATTAAAAAGATGCCTTTTGAAGATTTCAGAGCTTTCATGGAAGCTTAAACGGAGGCAGATTATGGATATTACATTTTTACCGGAAAAGCTTTCAGGTACCGTAAGAGTACCGTCCTCCAAGAGTGTTTCACACAGAGCACTTATCTGCGCAGCACTTGCAGAAGGCACTTCCTGTGTGCGTGATATAAGCATGTCACAGGATATATATGCAACTATAGACACTCTGACCGAGCTTGGTGCATCATTTGAGACCGGGGAAAACCTCATTACTGTTCACGGTATCGGCAAACCGTCAGAAAAAGCGGACCTCAGATGCAACGAAAGCGGCTCAACTCTCCGTTTCATAATCCCTGTTGCATGTGCTCTCGGTACAGAATCCACATTTTACGGAAAAGGACGTCTCCCTGAAAGACCGATTGACATCTATATAAGAGAACTTTCAGACAAAGGTATAACCTTTGACTACAGCAGCACAATGCCTTTTACTGTTCACGGAAAGCTTTCCGGAGGAACATTTCACGTTGAGGGAAATATCTCATCACAGTTTATTACCGGTCTTCTTCTCGCACTTCCTCTCTGTGAGGAGGACTCCGAAATTATCCTCACATCACCGCTTCAGTCAGAACCGTACGTGGATATTACACTCAGCTGTATGAAAGCCTTCGGCGTACATGCCGAAAGAACTGAAACAGGGTACCGCATAAAGGGCGGTCAGAAATACTCCCCTGCTGACTACACATCAGAAGCTGATTTTTCACAGGCGGCTTTCTTCATCACTGCAAATGCAATCGGAAACAATGTTACTGTTTCAAATCTCCCTGATACATCCGAAAGTGCGCAGGGAGACAAGAAAATAATTGAAATAGCAGAACGTATATGCTATAATAAAAAAGCGGGTGTTTCTGAGGATATGTACATTAACGCATCAGATATTCCTGATCTTGTACCTACTCTTGCAGTTCTCAGTTCCCTTTCCGGATGCACTGTTCACATTACAAATGCTGAACGTCTCAAAATCAAGGAAAGTGACCGTCTTGACACAACAGCCCGTATGATTAACGGAATAGGCGGCAGAGTTGACAAAACAGACGACGGACTGGTTATACACCCGGTTGACGGATTTACCGGAGGAACAGTTGACAGCTTTAATGACCACCGTATAGCGATGGCTTCAGCAATTGCTTCGACCGCTTCTTCAGGAAAACTCACAGTACTCGGATTCGAATCAATCAGAAAATCATACCCTGATTTTCTTAAGGATTTCATAAATTTAGGAGGAAAAACAGAGAATGGCATCACTTTGGAATAACCGTATCTCAATTTCAATTTTCGGAGAATCACACGGCGCCGGAATAGGTGTTGTTATAGATAATCTCCCGCCGGGAGAATACATTCGCATGGACGATATTATGGCGTTCATGTCCAGAAGAGCACCTAAGAAAAACAAAACATCAACTCCTCGTAATGAGAAGGATATACCTCAGATTATGTCAGGCCTCTACAACAACAGAACAACGGGAACTCCTCTCTGTGCTGTAATCCAGAACACTGACCAGCATTCAAACGACTATAAGAACGTTCAGACACTTGCACGTCCGGGACACGCTGACTACACAGGTGCAAAAAGATACCAGGGATTCAACGATGTACGGGGCGGAGGCCATTTCTCAGGCCGTCTTACAGCTCCTCTCGTATTTGCAGGTGCAGTCTGTGCACAGATTCTCGAAAGACGCGGAATTTACACAGGCGCTCATATAGCTTCAATTCACGGAATCAAGGACAAGGAATTCAGATATACAAACATCACCCGTGAGGAGCTGCTTGATATCAGAAAAAAAGAATTCCCTGTTATAGACGATGAAGCAGGAAAGAAAATGATTGCCGATGCAGACAAGGCAAGAAAGGCGCTTGACTCTCTCGGCGGTGTTATCGAATGTGCATCCATAAACATTCCGGCAGGAATCGGTTCACCTATGTTTGACGGACTTGAGAACACTATTTCACAGCTTGTTTTCGGCATTCCGGCAGTAAAGGGAATCGAATTCGGTATAGGCTTCAAAGCAGCCGAGCTTCTCGGCAGCCAGAACAATGACGAGTTCTACGTTGATGATCACGGACATGTCCTCACCAGAACAAACAACCACGGCGGTATTCTCGGCGGTATTTCATCAGGAATGCCTCTTGTACTGAAGGTTGCAATCAAACCTACACCTTCCATTTCACAGCCGCAGAACACAATCGACTATACAAACCTTTCAAACGATGTAATCACTATCAAGGGCAGACATGATCCATGCATAGTTCCACGTGCAGTCCCTTGTGTCGAAGCCGCAGTTAACCTCGCAGTTCTCAGTCACATGCTTGACTATCCAAACTTCAGATAAACGGTTCCTGGTTTACAGTAAAATAACCTGTTTATTACTTTTACTGAAACTTCGCAAGCTGAAAGGAGGAAAAAATGGAATTCGATTATCAGCCGAATGATCTTAATTCAGTAAAGATTCTTATCTGCTATCTTATACACAACCTGGAAACAGGCATTAATTCAGATGAACTTTATGACATAGCTGTCAACTCAGGAATAATTACTCATTTCTATTACAGTGAAGCCATTGAAGACCTTCTTGTAAATGATACTATACTTTCGGACGTTGACGCTGAAGGAAACACCTGCTTTTCACTCAGTGAAAAAGGAAAACTGTTTGTAAAGGACTTTTCTTCATATGTTGAACGCTCCTTCAGAAACAGAATCATGTACGCTGCACTTCAGTATAAGGCCCGCAAGCTGCGCAACGCCAGCTTCTCCCTTGATTATGAAGACAGTGATTCAGGATGCGTACTCAGCTGCAGCATATCTGACGGCAGCAGAAATCTTGTCGAATTCAGACTCCTTACTCAGAACAGAACCCAGGCAGAGCTCATCGGCGAACGTATAAGCGATAATCCATCCTCCTTCTATCAGGACTTTATCGAATATTCACTTCAGAAGCGAATACCAGCAGAAAAAGAATAACCATTTTTAATCAGTGGTTCCTTAAGTTTACAGCAATTCAGCACATCAGAGATGCATTTATACGCAGCTTTGATGTGCTTTTTTTGAAACACTGATTAAATCATGTATGACGGACCTGGCACACAGTCTGCCTGTATAACTTCCGTCATGACAAAAAATATCCCCGGACGGTTTAATACCATCCGGGGTTATGATATTTATTCAGTTAATTGAATCAACTAATGTATTAATTAACCGAGAAGTACCTTAATAAGGTGTACCATATCGATTGAGTTGATTGCCTTATCGCCGTTTACGTCAGCGTTTTCAGGAGCCTTAGCATCAACTAAGAGTAAGAATCTCTTGAGAGCAATCATATCTCTTGCATTAACAACGCCGTTGTTATCAACGTCACCCTTTACAGGACCTGCTGGTTCAGCTTCTGTTGTTACTGCTGGTGTTGTTTCAGCTGGCTTTGCTTCTGTTGTTGCTGCCGGTGTTGTTTCAGCTGGCTTTGCTGTTGTTGCTGCCGGTGTTGTTTCAACTGGCTTTGCTTCTGTTGTTGCTGCCGGTGTTGTTTCAGCCGGCTTAGCTGTTGTTTCAGCTGGCTTAGCTGTTGTTTCATCCGGAACTTCACCAACGATTACGTAACCTACAAGACCTGTAAATCCGTCTGCGCCGAGCTTGAGCTGCTTCTTGGCATCAGCACTGTATACAGAACCCTGGAAGTTCTTAAGTGTGATAGGATACTTGCCGTCAGGTGTGCCTTCAGGAATTTCGAGATCGAATTCACCGATTACATCATCAACTGCAGCAGCACCATCAGCTGTTACGTTGTTACCCTTTTCCTGGAGGAACTGAAGTGATCTTTCTACTTCACCGATTGTCCAGTTACCGAATTCTGAATAAGAATCAACGAACTTGAATGTCTTATCCATTTCGTAGTCAAACTGCATTGCTGAGAAGCCGTCGCCTAACTTTTTAGCCTTAAGGAGAATTGTTACAGTTTCACCAGCATTAGCCTTGATATCTTCAAATCCAACATTGATTCCCTGTCCCGGTGCCTGTTCTTCTTCGCCCTTTGTTACTGCAGGTGTTGTTGCCTGTACAGCTGGTGTTGTTACAGGAGCTGCTGTTGTTTCCTTAGGGTCTGTAGCAACATCCTTGCCAACCTGAATTAATGCACCATAGTATGTAGGGTTAAGAATTGTGATAGACTTGTCAGCAGCAATTCTGTTACCCATAGCACCCTTTTCAGCAACTGCGTCGAATGGGAGTGTGTAGTAACCGTTCTTAACGCCGTCCTTAACCTTAAGTGTAACAGTTGCAAGAATCATGTCACCTGTTGTATTCTTTGTATCAGAGTACATTGCAATTGCTGTGTCAACACCTTCAGCAGCAGTTGCCTTATGATAACGGTTTGTTGTTGTGAACTTGCTTGCGTTAGACTTCTTGTTGTTAGGATCAGAAGGGTCACCCTTCTGAACGTCGCCGATAATTTCGAAAATGTTTGTATCGATATCGAGCCATGCATTAAGGCCGTTGAAACCGCCGTCATTGTCAGAAACCTTGATCTGAACGTTGAATTCTTCACCTGGTTCTACAACGTACTTACCAGCGTCAACCTTAGGTCCCTTGATACCGCCTGCAACGTTTGCGCTGTCAACCGGCTGTTCAGCCTTAACTGGAGTGTCTGTTACTTCAGCTGAAACAGCTGTTGTCTGTGCAGGCTTAACTTCTGTTACGTCCGGCTTTGTTGTTGTCGGAGCATCACCGATTGTGATTGTACCAGCTACTGCCTGGAAAGCTTCAGAAGTAAGCTTCTGCTGCTTCTTAGCTTCTGTATCATATACAGAACCTTCAATGTTCTTGAGAACGATTGGGTATACACCGTCCGGTGTACCTGCCGGGATTTCAAGATCGATTTCACCGATTACGTTATCTTCACCCTCAAGTGCTTCAGCTGTTACGTTGTTACCCTTTTCCTGGAGGAACTGAAGTGATCTTTCTACTTCACCGATTGTCCAGTTACCAAATTCTGAGTAAGAATCAACAAATGTGAATGACTTGTCCATTTCGTAGTCAAACTGCATTGCTGAGAAGCCCTTGCCTGCATTTGCTGCCTTGAGGTTGATTGTAACTGTATCACCAGCCTTAGCTGTGATGTTTTCAAAACCTACCTGAATTGCATTTGGATTTACAACTGCAGCTGCTGTTGTTTCTGCTGGCTTTGTTTCTGCAGGCTGTGCTGCTGTTGTTTCTGCTGGCTTGCTTGAATCTGAAGGAGCAGCTGTTGTTACTGCAGGTGTTGTTTCTGCAGGCTGTGAGCCGTCCTTTGAAACCTTGATCTTAAGCGGAACATAGTTTGGTGTAAGTTCAACTACGTTCTTGTCAGCGTCATATCTGTTCTGGTCAGCTGTCTTTAAGCCGTCCTGAAGAACAGGGTCACCGCCGAGTGTAAATTCGTATTCGTCGTCAGCTGCGCTGTCGAGAACCTTGAATGTTACAACTGAGAACTTGAGATCACCTGTGTAGTTCTTTGAGTCTGTATAAAGCTGAACTACTGTACCGATATTGGCATCAGGATTTGTGTATGCCTTGTTCTTAGCTTCTGCATCATCTGACTGTGATGGTTCGATAAGCTTGTTGATTTTCTTGTCTTCCTGTTCCCATGATACGAACTGGAATGCCTTCTTGTTGTAGCTGAGCCATGCAACAAGTGCGCAGAAACCATCATTGTTGTTTGTTACTTCTGTAATAACCTTAACTGTATCGCCTGGCTTTACAGTTGTCTGTGAAGCATCAGCTAACTTAACTGAAACTGTTGCGCCTGCATCTGCTGCCTGTACAATTGATGAAAACTGTACTGAAGGCATAGCGTTTACGCTGCCTGCCATCATAGCAAGAGCTAATGTGCTGGCTACTGTTCTTTTAATTTTTCTTGACAATTTTAACACCCTCCATGTTATAAATTTACTGCATCCGGACTGCGTCCTCAGCAATAGCGAGTTGGATAAATCTCAAAAAATTTACTCTTAAATATATTATACAATATTTTTTCATGGTTGTATAGTCTATTTTGAAATTTAATTTATTATTTTTTTGAATTTTTTTTGAAGTTGTATACTTTTTTAAAAAATTTGTTAACATTAATGCAGTTTTCATTTTCAAATCATATACAAAAGACCGGAACAGCCTGAGCCGTTCCGGTCTGATTGTTTTATCTGTTAAACATATCTGTAATCAGAGGATTACTTTGAAAGAAGGTGCTTAACGAGGAGAATCATATCCTGTGAGTTGATGTTTCCGTCACCGCTGATATCACCGTTTGCCGGTTTCTTTGTATCAGCAAGGAGTAAGAATCTCTTGAGCGCTACG
>DCGK01000007.1:7841-12383 GCA_002315235.1 Ruminococcus sp. UBA1780 | reverse complement strand
AGTCTCAGCAGTTCCAGCAGTACGGTAATCAGACAAGCAGAGGACTGGATGATGTACAGAAGCCTGTTCTTGCAGATGAACCACCTGCACAGGAAAGATATGTTCCTAAATTTGTTGACCCGGACCTTGAAGCAGCAAAGAAAACAGCTGTAGACAGGGCTATAAAAAGTTCACTTAATTCTGTACCGGACAGTTTTGACCAGGAAAAGAGCAGAGAAGTCTACAGAGAATTCATGAGAGAAAAGGATGCCGACCTCGCCAGAAAAGGCGGATTTATGGTTATTCTGATTATGGTTGCAGGTATCATCTCCGGTCTTCTTACCCTTCTCTTTTCATTTGGAAAACTCAAGGAAGAGACTCCGGGAATTATTGACACTTTCAACATGGTATATATGATTCTCGGTATTGCTTTTATAGGCGGAGCAGTAGCAATGCTTGTAAAGTCAAATACAACAAGAAAAATCGCATCAAATATATTTACACTGGGCACGGTACTCCATGTAATACCTGGTGTGTTTGTAATGTTTTCCAAATCTGAAGGCGTTTCAAAAATACTCTATGCTGCAATTCTTGTTATTAACATTGCTGTATGTTTCTCATACGGATCAAGCGAAGCTATCAAGAAGCATTATAACGGACACGGTCAGGAAACATATTACTGATAATTTTATAAAAATAATAATGGCATTCGGAAAGTTCCGAATGCCATTTTTTTAGTCATCTTCTATTAACTGATACACAGCCCCACAACAGTAAACAAATCTGATTCAGATTCAGCATGCTTTACTATTCTGATATGATGTTCTGAAGGCATGTCAGAGCTGTACACCTCAGTATATGCAGTGTAGTCTCCCCAGCCTCCGGAAAAGTCTGCATCCAGATCCGCCGCATGTTTTCCGTCTATGAATACGCTGTACATACCGCCCTTTTCCGATACAGTACGCATATACATTATTCCGATATTTGATGCGGTAACGCTGTGTTCAATTATACCCGGAACAGTCGTCGTCCAGTTATCCGGAAACTGACTGCTTACCGAGGATTTTTCAAACCCCGTACAAAAATCCGGCTCTGTAATGCGGCTGCTGAGAATCCGTGCCGAACTGTATTTTAGCTGTTCTGATTTATATTGTTTCTTTTTTATATCTGCTGAAAATGCTTCTGAATATACTTTGTCCATATAATCATTTATCAGTTCAGCAATTATTCTGTGTCCCTCTGAAGAAGGGTGAATATCATCAGGAGAAATATCCTTCCATGTAAAATTCCCCGTCTGTATTTCCGGAATAACAGCATCTGCATAACTTATCATCGGCAGATTATATGCAAAACCCGTCTCTGAATGAAGCTTCTGAAAGTTTGTTCCGTCTTCCTTTACCGTAAACAGAAGTATAACTGCCGGATATGATTCTGAACAGAGAATCCTGTTTATCAGACTTCTGTATGAATCAGAATTTATTTTTTCATCCATGTCATTTACTGAAAATTCAGCTATAACCACATCAGGTCTATGCACAAGAAGGTCAGCTTCAGCACGATGAACACCTATGTATGAATCAGTAGCGCCAATGCCGGCGTTTATGTAGTTTACAGGTACCCACGGAAATCTGTCCTTCCACCATCCTGCAGTCAGTTCGGCATAAGACTCTCTTCTGGTTTCTGCATGACACCCGTTAGTAATAGAGCCGCCAATAACGGAGAACGTTATCGTTTCTCCGCGGGCGGCTTTTTTTATTACAGAGTACAGACGTGTTTTATCCCCCTCATTTACAACGGAACGCTGCTTCATGGGAACGGTTACATAAACACGTTTACTCATCATCGTCATCAGTCTTTACATCCATATTTTTTTCAAGCCATGACTTGCGGTATTTGTATGGTGTTGTGGATTCTATTGCTTTAAACTGCTTGTTGAAATAGCATGTATCGTAAAAACCGCATGCCGCTGAAATTTCCTCAAGAGTTTTGTCAGAATACTTAAGAAGCCATTTTGCATTTCCTATACGCTTCTGCATAATGTACTTTGCAATGGTAATGCCGTATGCCTTCTTGAATTCCTTTGTAAGATGAAACTTGCTTATGCTGAACTTTTCACAGATTGTCTCGAGATATATGTCCGTCGTATAGTTTCTGTTTATATATCTTCGTATTTCGGCAAGCTTCCTTACAATCTGGGATGTATATACGGTATCATTTTTCTTGAATGTCATCATCAGCGTCAGGAGCTCAACAATGAGCTTGGATGATCTTACTTCTGTTGATGAGTCATGCTTTGTATTAATCTCTATAAGCTGACGCATAAGATCCTCAAAAGGATCAATAAGATCAGGATGAATAACGTTAATATAGGCATTTGCAAAATACTCGTAGTATCCGCGTGCTGTAGGTCCGTTGAAATGAAGCCAGAGAAGCTTCCACGGCTCACTCAGACTGCTTTTGTATGAATGAGGTTTAAGACAGTCGATAAGAAAACAGCTGCCCTTTGTGAGCGTATACGATCTGTTGTTGTAAACAAGCTCACCTTTTCCGTCAAGAACGATTACGAAAAGAAAAGAATCGAGATTATCGCGGATTGTGTTGTATGGCTTGATAACATCAAGATAACCAATCTCCTGAACATAGAAAAATGTTTCCTTAACAGAAGCACTTACAGTACACATTATCCGGTATGAATCCTTGGTATAATTGCTTTTAAAGCTGTCAAATAAACTATCCATTTCCGCTCACTTCCTTTTATTTTCCGGTTTCTGATTATTTTGCTGTTTTAATCTTCATTGAAATATCAAAGCATTTTACTGAATGAGTAAGTGCACCAAGTGAAATAATATTAACACCTGTGAGAGCAACATCTCTGATATTCTCCTGTGTCACATTTCCTGATGCTTCAAGAAGTGCTCTGCCGGCTGTAATCTCAACAGCCTTCTTCATTTCCTCACAGCTCATATTGTCGAGCATGATTACTTCAACACCACATTCAAGTGCCTCAGCAAGTTCCTCAAGATTTCTTACTTCAACTTCTATCTTGACCATGTGACCTATCTTTTCTCTGAGCGCCCTGACAGCAGGAGTAATTCCGCCGTATGCATCAAGATGATTATCCTTGAGCATTGCACCGTCTGAAAGATTATAGCGATGATTCTTTCCTCCGCCTACTGTTACAGCATACTTCTGAAGCGGTCTGAGACCAGGAAGAGTTTTTCTTGTATCAGTAACCATTGCGTTTGTACCCTTTACAAGCTCAGCACATCTGCTTGTAGCTGTTGCAATACCTGACATGTGCTGAAGAATGTTGAGAGCGGTTCTTTCACCCTTGAGGAGTGTTCTTGTTGAACCGGTCATCACTGCAATGATATCGCCCTTTCTGACCTTCTCCCCGTCGTTGATTTTTACGGTAAAATCAACATCAGAGCCGGCAAGGTCAAAAACACGCTTTGCAATTTCGATGCCGCAGAGAACACCGTCATCCTTGGCAACGTAGTAAGCTTCACTTCTGTGGGTATCATCAAGAAGATTGTCAGTTGTAACATCCATATAGTTGATATCCTCAGCAAGCGCAGTGTTAATAATATTGTCAATGTATAACTGTGAAAGTTTCATAAATGTATTTCCTTTCGGTTTTTTATATGATTTCCCTGAGAATGAGATAAGCAACAGTAACAAGTGAATTTGCCTCTACATAGTCGGTATTTCTGCAGAAATTCTCTGAATGAATGAGATTTCTGAGTTCCTTTACTCTTTCGAATCCTCTTACAGCTGCTTCCTTGTCAGGAATTACAAATGCACTTTCCTGCATAATACGTCTTACTTCTGTTCTGATACCCTTTGGAATCAGAGGCTTGTCTTCATTAGTCTCAAAAACGTGTTCAGCAAACGAATCGGGAACGGAATCAAGATTTGCAGCTATATGATTTGCAGCCTGTCTTGAGAATACAAGAGCCTCAAGAAGCGAGTTGCTCGCAAGTCTGTTGTTTCCGTGTACACCTGTGTGCGAACATTCGCCTACAGCATACATGCCTCTGATTTTTGTCTGGGCATTCCTGTCGACATTGATACCGCCCATAAGATAATGCTGACACGGAAAAATCGGGACTCTGTCCTTTGTAAGATCGAATCCCTGATCGAGAAGATTTTTGTATATCATAGGGAATCTGTTCTTAAGGAACTCTGAATCCTTATGTGTAATATCAAGATAGAATTCTGTTGAATTCTGCTTTCTGCTTTCGTGAACAATAGAATGTGACACCACATCACGCGGAGCGAGTTCAAGTCTGTCATCGTAATTATGCATAAATCTCTCGCCGTGGCAGTTAAGAAGGTATGCACCCTCGCCTCTTACTGCTTCTGAGATAAGGAAGCATTCTCTTGTGTGTCTGTTGTTAAATGCTGTAGGATGGAACTGTACATAGCTGAGATTTTTTATATCAGCACCCATGTCATACGCCATTGAAATACCGTCGCCAGTAGCAATAGCAGAGTTCGTAGTATATTCGTATACTCTTCCTATACCGCCTGTTGCCATGATAAGAAAATGGCTGTTAGCCG
>DCGK01000007.1:0-7807 GCA_002315235.1 Ruminococcus sp. UBA1780 | reverse complement strand
CGTCCTTAAGATAATTAATAGAAAAGCCGGTTTCAGTCTTTACGGATTCAACCATAATTGCATTTTCTATAACAGTAACATTAGGCAGTGACTGAACCTTAAGAATAAGCTTGTCGACAATCTCGGCACCGGTAGCATCCTTGTGATGGAAAATACGGTGTCTGCAGTGACCGCCCTCAAGTGTGCGGTGAAGTGAGCCGTCAGGATTTTTGTCAAAATCCACACCAAGTCTGATTATGTTTTCAATATCATAAGCAGCCTCGCTTACAAGAATATGAAGTGTTTCACTGTTGTTCTTGAAGCCTCCGGCAATAAGTGTATCGTTCTGGTGCAGCTGGATGTTGTCATTAGGAGAATCATAGACACCTGCAATTCCTCCCTGCGCCAGAGCTGAATTACAAAGTGTAAGATTCCTTTTTGAAATCACAAGTACCTTTAGGCTCTCCGGAAGATTAATAGCAGCATAAAGTCCTGCAGCTCCGCTTCCGGCAATAATTACATCATAATTATTCATATTTTTTCTCTCCAAAATAACGTGTACATTCTCATGTGCACCTAGGTTAATTTTTAAAAAATTGTATATTAATATTATACCACATAAAATGATTTTTTCAATGACTTTTTTTGAATTTAAGTACATCTTCGTTAAAACTGTACAACTGAGCAGTAATTTAATACATTTTAAGTGCCGTTAAATTGTCGCACATAATCTGCATACAACATGACAGCATAAAACGTACAAATCACTGCAGATACGTCGTTTCATAAATATTACATTATACTATCTATATGACAAAAACGAGGCTTTTTTTATATCAAATAATATATATTTGAATGAATTTTATTTTAAAATACCGAATTAATTTGACAATAACTTAGTAATGTTATAGAATTATTCTGTAGAGATATCACCAGAATACAAAAATACAATTATTCGATATTATAAAAGGATGAGTGTAAATTGATTAGGATTAAAAAAACACTGGCAGCGCTTCTCTCACTGTGTATTATTGGGTCATTACTTACTCTTACCGGATGCGATGCCGATGAAAACACTTCTGTATCTGAAAAGTACACTTCGACGAAAAACAGCTCAGATCAGGAATCTGAAGAAGCTGATGAGGATTCCGAATCTGAAGACGAAGATGAAGAGGATACTTCTGATGAAGAAGATTCAGATGACGGAAACAAAGAAGAAGCGGAAGAAGAATCCGATAAAAAAGAGGATAAAAAAACAACTTCAGCAGCTGATAACAAACAGATTGTTTTCAGTCTGAAAAACGGAAACAGCTGGCCTGAAGGAAACACAACCATTTACCAGCTTGACGGAACAGTAACCAACAAGCAGAAGGATACTATTTCAGACTGGAAGGTAACTCTTACAGTCAGCAAAGATATCGATGTAAAGAATTCATGGGGACTTA
This sequence comes from Ruminococcus sp. UBA1780, assembly GCA_002315235.1. Classification (GTDB taxonomy): domain Bacteria; phylum Bacillota; class Clostridia; order Oscillospirales; family Ruminococcaceae; genus HUN007. Next base: position 6,383 of record DCGK01000007.1, on the reverse strand, counting down.
CATATGATATCAAGGGCACAACCCTTACAATAAAACCTGATAACAATACCGGAAATATTCTTCCGAACGGAAGCATCAACTTCGGTATACAGATTGCTTCACCTGAGGACATTATCGCTGCAAATGCTGTATTTACAGCAGAAAACACATCGGTTCAGAATAACTCAGCAGGCAGTAACAATAACAATAACAATAACAACAATAACAACAATAATAACAATAATAATAACGGCAGTTCTTCAAACGGCGACAGACCTTCATCTCCGAACGCAAAGGAAGTTCCTGAACCTTCAACAGACGACTGGCTTTATGTCGAAAAGAACAAAATCGTTGACTCAAACGGCAGAGAAGTATGGCTTACAGGATGCAACTGGTTCGGCTACAATACCGGAACAAATATCTTTGACGGCCTCTGGAACGCTGATCTGAACACATCAGTCAATGCAATTGCAGATCACGGCTTCAATCTTATACGAGTTCCTATTTCAACAGAGCTTGTAAACCAGTGGGAAGACGGTTCATACCCGCAGGCTAATTTCAATCAGGCAACAAACTCATATCTCGTCGGAATGAACAGCCTCGAAATCTTCAATTATGTAATTGACCAGTGCAGAGCAAACGGTCTCAAAATCATGATTGATTTCCACTGCGCAACAACCAATGCTTCAGGTCACAACTACCCGATGTGGTGTGATGACAAAATATCCGAAAAGGATTATATAAGAGCACTGGAATGGATTGCATCAACATACAAAAATGATGACACCATCATAGCTGTGGATCTGGAAAACGAACCTCACGGAAAACCAAATGAATCTCCTCGTGCCAAGTGGGATGATTCAAATGACTCTGATAACTGGAAGCACATAGCAGAAAAAGCCGGAAAGGCTGTTCTTGACAAAAACCCTAACCTTCTTGTAATGGTTGAAGGCATTGAGTGCTATCCTGTCGACACAAAGAAAAACGGAAACTTCAAATCCCAGGACAAGGCAGATTACTACTTTAACTGGTGGGGCGGCAACCTCAGAGGCGTAGCTGATAATCCTGTTGACCTTGGCAGATATAACAACAAGCTTGTATACTCACCTCATGACTACGGTCCGACAGTTTATGAACAGCCATGGTTCGAAGGCGGTTATACATTTGACTCACTCATGAATGACTGCTGGCGTGACAACTGGTTCTATATTTACGAACAGAAAAAAGCTCCGCTGCTCATCGGTGAATGGGGAGGTTTCATGAAGGAGCCTAACCTTACATGGATGACCTACTGCAGACAGCTTATAAAGGAAAACAAGCTGCACCATACTTTCTGGTGCTTTAACGCCAACTCCGGTGACACAGGCGGACTTGTTCTTGATGACTTTACAACATGGGACAAGGAGAAGTATGAATTTGTAAAGGAAGTTCTGTGGCAGGACAACAGTGGAAAGTTTATCGGTCTTGACCACAAAATTCCTCTCGGCGAAAACGGTATTTCACTTTCAGATTATTATTAAGGAAACAATCACATATATAAATCGACAGCACATTAAACTGAGTATAGCCTGGTTTAATGTGCTGTTTTACTTAACTTAATAATGGAAATACAAAAACAGGTATCCGGATAACGAATCATCCGGATACCTGCCTTTTTGAGATTTATTTATTCATTGTCATTTGATATAGCTACGATAACATCTGTAAGAAGATTTGCAGGAAGCTGCTCATATCTTACAAAATCAAAAGAAAACTCACCGAGTCCGCGTGTAGCCTGTCTGAGATATGTTGCAAAGTCGTGCATTTCTCTTACAGGAACATCAGCAAGGATTTCTGTCATACCGTCTTCAGCAGGATTCATTCCAAGCATACGTCCGCGGCGCTTGTTAAGCTCGCCCATGATGTCACCGGTCTTGTCATCAGAAATCTTTACTGACAGACTGCCGATTGGTTCGAGAAGAACAGAATCAGCCTGCTTAAGACCTTCCTTGTAAGCGATTGAAGCCGCTGTCTTGAATGCCATTTCAGATGAATCTACCGGATGATATGAACCGTCAACGAGAATAGCCTTAAGACCTACTACAGGACAGCCTGCAAGCACGCCCTTCTTCATGCTTTCCTGAATTCCCTTTTCAACAGCAGGGAAATAGTTCTTTGGTACAGCACCGCCGAATACCTTTTCTTCAAATACAAGTTCATCACCGACTGTTGGTTCAAATTCAATCCATACATGACCGTACTGACCGTGTCCACCGCTCTGCTTCTTGTGTTTGCCCTCAACTCTGACTTTCTTTCTGATTGTTTCCTTATATGCAATCCTTGGAACTGTAAGAACAACGTCAGCGCCGAATTTTTCCTTGAGCTTTGAAGCAGCAATTTCGAGATGCTGATCGCCAAGGCCGCTGAGAATCTGTTCTGTTGTGGAAGGATCCTGTGTGTATGTGAGTGTAGGATCTTCTTCGAGAAGCTTTGTGATACCGTTTGAAATCTTGCTCTCATCGCCCTGTGCCTTAGCCTTAACAGCCATTGAATAGCACGCTGAAGGATACTGAACCGAATCAAACTTAACGATTCTTGAAGGATCACACAGAGTATCGGAAGTATTGATATCCATCTTTACTGCAACTACAATGTCTCCGGCATTTACGGATGAAACCTCTTCCTGCTTCTTGCCGCATACGTTATAGAGCTTGCCTATTTTTACTGTTTCACCGGTTACTGAGTTAAGCACCTGGTCCCCGCTCTTAAGAACGCCTGAATATACCTTGATATATGACATCTTTCCTACAAAAGGATCAACTGTTGTTCTGAATACAAATGCTGAAAGCGGATCTGATGAGCTGCATTCAATCTCAACAGGTTCACCGCTGCTGTTTTCAGCCACCGGCTTTGAAACCTCAAGAGGTGAAGGAAGAAGAAGCGAAATCTCCTTGAGCAGCATGTCTATACCAGCAAGAGACTCTGCTGATGTTGCGATAACAGGTGTAATCATACCAGCGTTGACACCCTTGTGAATACCGTCAATGAGTTCCTTCTGTGTAAATGCAGTTCCTTCAAAGAACTTTTCCATAAGCTCGTCATCTGTTTCAGCAACGGCTTCACTGATTGCCTGAATAAGACCGTCAAGTCTGTAGTCCATCTTGTCAGTGATATCACCTTCAGGCATCGCTGTTTCCACTGCATTACCCTTGTCATCATATTTGTAAGCCTTCATCTCAATGAGATTGATATAGCATGAAATATTTCCGTTCTGAATTACAGGTACAACTACCGGACATACTGTAGGTCCGAAAACTGTCTTGAGTTCTGTAAGTGTATTGTAGAAGTTTGCATTAGGGTCATCAAGCTTTGTAACAACAAATACCCTTGACTTTCCAAGCTTTTCGGCAAACTTGTATGCTTTTCTTGTACCGACCTTAACACCTGACTTGCCGGATACAGTAATCATAACTGAGCCTGCAGCTGTAATACCTTCTCTCATGCCACCCTCAAAATCAAAAAGACCAGGAGTGTCTATAAGGTTTACCTTAATATCATCTGTTATGAAATTAGCAACTGCAGTGTTTATAGAAACTTTTCTCCTGATTTCTTCCGGATCAAAGTCGCATACTGTAGTACCTTCTTCAGTCTTTCCAAGACGTTCAGTTACCCCAGCCCTGAAAAGAAGTGCTTCTGCAAGTGATGTTTTACCTGAGCCGTTATGTCCGGCCAGTGCAATATTTTTAATTGTCTCAGTATTTTTAGTCATAATCACATTTCCCCTTTATGTTGATTTGTACAAAATATTATGTTAGTCATTATATCACTTTTGTTCTTTTAACACAATACATTACAATAAATTTCATTTCATTAGATAAATAAGTCTTTTATTGTTTATGGGAAATGCACAAAAAGCGGACTCAATGAGAGTCCGCTTTTGTATTTACAGATTATCTTTTTGAATAGTTTTGATTAGTCTTCAGACAAACCGCAGCACTTTTTATACTTTTTGCCGCTTCCGCAAGGACAAAGCTCATTGTCTTTTTTCTTTGCAGAAACTGCTCTGCCTGAGAAGCTTCCGTCACCGGCACCTGCATTCGGAGCATCAGGCTTATTTACCTGCACTCTTTCAGGAGCTTCGTTGTTGTTAAGCTTAACAGTAAGAAGCATACGAACTGTATCTTCACGGATGCTTTCAACCATGGCATCGAACATTTCAAAACCTTCGTATCTGTATTCTACTACAGGGTTCTTCTGTCCATATGCTCTGAGTGAAATACCCTTCTTGAGCTCGTCCATATCATCGATATGTGCTGTCCACTTTGAGTCAACAACTCTGAGGAGAATTACTCTTTCGAGTTCTCTTATCACCTCTTCACCGTACTGAGCTTCCTTGTCGCTGTAAATCTTCAGAGCTCTTTCTGTGAGAGTATCAATAATTTCCTTCTTTGTGATTTCCTCAAGTTTATCTGAATCTTCTTCGAGATCCTTAAAGTCATCTTCGTTTGTAATCCATTCAAGGAAATATTCCCTGAGAGCAACGAGATTCCAGTTTTCCTTGTCTTCGCCGTCTTCAAGAAGGAATCTGTCAACTGTTGATTCAACAAGGTCTCTGATCATCTTGAGAATGCTTTCATGGAGATCGTCACCGTTAAGAACCTTTGCACGCTGATCGTAGATGATTTCACGCTGCTTGTTCATAACGTCATCATAGTTAAGAACGTTCTTTCTGATACTGAAGTTACGTCCTTCAACCTTCTTCTGTGATGACTCAATCATCTTTGTGAGGAACTTGCTTTCGATAGGCATAGTTTCCTCAACGTTGAGAGTCTTCATAAGATTTTCTATTCTGTCAGCAGCAAAGATACGCATAAGGTCATCTTCAAGTGAAAGGAAGAAACGGCTTTCGCCCTGGTCACCCTGACGGCCTGAACGTCCTCTGAGCTGATTGTCTATACGTCTTGATTCATGACGCTCTGTACCGATAATGAAGAGACCGCCTGCTTCACGTACTTCAACAGCCTTCTCCTTAACTTCAGCACTGAACTTGTCATAAAGCTCTCTGTAAACTTTTCTTGCTTCGATGATTTCTTCGTTATCAGTTTCAGCATATCCGACTGCTTCATTGATAATTTCCTCATCGTATTCTCTCTTACGCATTTCTGCCTTAGCCTGGAACTCAGCATTACCGCCGAGAATAATGTCAGTTCCTCGTCCGGCCATGTTTGTGGCAATTGTTACGGCACCATACTTACCAGCCTGAGCAACAATCTCAGCTTCCTTTTCATGCTGCTTGGCATTAAGTACGCTGTGCTTGATGCCCTTCTTCTTAAGAAGTGCTGAAAGAGTTTCTGACTTTTCGATTGATACTGTACCGACAAGAACCGGCTGGCCCTTCTTGTTACATTCAACAATCTGATCTATAACAGCTTCAAATTTGCCCTTTTCTGTTCTGTAAACCTGATCTGAATTGTCTATTCTCTGTACAGGTCTGTTTGTAGGAACCTGAATAACATCAAGCTTGTAGATTTCCTTGAATTCGTCTTCTTCAGTCATAGCTGTACCGGTCATACCTGAAAGCTTTGCGTAGAGTCTGAAGTAGTTCTGGAATGTAATAGTAGCAAGTGTCTTGGATTCGTGAGCAACCTTTACGCCTTCCTTGGCTTCGATAGCCTGGTGGAGACCGTCATTAAATCTACGGCCCATCATAAGACGACCTGTGAATTCGTCAACGATGATTACTTCGCCGTCCTTGACAACGTAGTCAATATCCTTCTTCATAACGCCGTTAGCCTTGAGAGCCTGGTTGATATGGTGAAGAAGTGTCATGTTGTCGGAATCCATAAGGTTTTCGATATTGAAGTGCTTTTCAGCCTTCTTTACACCTGTTCTTGTAATTGTTGCTGACTTTGACTTTTCATCGATGATGTAGTCATAGTCCTTGTTAAGTTCGTCCTGGTCTTCCTTGTCGTCCATTTCAACGACAGTAACAGGAACGAGTGTCTTGGCAAACTTATCAACAATTCCGTAAAGCTCTGTTGACTTGTCGCCGCGTCCCGAAATAATAAGAGGAGTTCTCGCTTCATCGATGAGGATTGAGTCAACTTCGTCGACGATTGCAAAGTTAGGTTCTCTCTGAACCATATCCTTCTTATAGATTACCATGTTGTCACGGAGATAGTCAAATCCGAGTTCGTTGTTTGTTGCATATGTGATATCACAGTTATATGCAGCTCTTCTCTGGGAATTGTTAAGGCCGTGAAGAATAACGCCGATTGTAAGACCGAGATATCTGTATACCTTACCCATTTCCTCTGACTGAAACTTTGCAAGGTAGTCATTTACTGTTACTACGTGAACACCCTTTCCTGAAAGCGCGTTCAGATAAGCTGCGAGACATGCAACGAGTGTTTTACCTTCACCTG
>DCGK01000024.1 GCA_002315235.1 Ruminococcus sp. UBA1780 | reverse complement strand
GGATATTCTCTGTGTTGTTATAATTTTATTGCCCTGCACATCAGAGTCATACCCGTAATAACAAAAAAATCTCTGCAGGTTAAGATTACCTTAATGCAGAGATTCTCTTATTAAAAGATGATCAATTAAAGCGCTGCAATAAATTCGTTTATTTTCTTTTCGAAAGCATCAGGGTCAACACCGTGAACCATACATGCGTCTCCAAGTGATTCGCCTCTTGCTGAAGGGCATCCGAGGCAGTGCATTCCCATTTCGAGAAGGCATGGAGCAGCCTGCGGGCAGTTGTCAAGAATATCGCCTATAATCATGTCTTTTGTTACTTTAAAATCCATTTTAGTATCCTCCGTTATTAATATCGCATAACATATTCATGTATTTCTGCATTTATAATGTAATCATATCATATTTCTGAAAAAAATACAAGTTTTTTTGAACAAAAATAAAGAGAGCACAGATATAAATCCGTGCTCTCCTTCAGTAAACTAAAAACGAATCTCAGTTTACTGTAATAATCAATTACTGATTAGCCGTTCTTCTTAGCGAAACATTCGCTGCAAAGAACCGGACGGTCCTCTCTAGGCTTGAAAGGAACTCTTGCTTCACCGCCGCAATCTGCGCATACTGCTGTGAACATTTCTCTTTCACCCTTTGAAGAATTCTTTCTTGCTGAACGACATGCCTTGCATCTCTGTGGTTCATTTTCGAAACCTTTTTCAGCGTAGAATTCCTGTTCTCCTGCTGTGAATACGAATTCTGCTCCGCAATCCTTACATACTAATGTCTTGTCTTCAAACATTTCAATTACCTCACTATCGTGAATTTTTTTTTAGACCACGAACGGATTTTCACCGCTACCTTTGCCTTTGATAAACAACGCTCTGGAATTAAGCTACCGGGCCATATATTCGAGTTAGTTTTAAACTAACTAACCGATAAAAAATAATGGTCAGCTCACCAAACTGATCTCAGCCTTTGTCCTGCCCCTGATGCCGTGCGTTTATCAAAGCCGTGAGGGAAAAGAAAATACTACAGATCCGATGTCTGTAAATGGAGCCCCGTTCCGGATAATATCCATTGTTACCCTTATATCAATATGCTGTGCACTAAGATGAGAATCAAAATCAAATTAATTGTTAAGTTCATCAATAAATGGATATACAATTTTATGTTTTTTAACATATACCGGATTTTATATAAAGCGCAAAACCTAAATTCACATCACAGATTTTGCTATATTGTTTATTATATCCGTATATTTTCAGATTGTCAAGCAAATTTTTGAATATTTTCGCAAACAGAATGCAAAATGTCACTTTCAATATAGAATACATTTTTGTTTTGTCTATATTTCACACACAAATATTTTTAAAGCTTTTCTTCATTTTCTGCAGTAAGAAGTGTCCGGGAGGCACTCATATTTATAGTACAGATTTTGAAATTTCTTGAATTTCCCTAAAATTATATTGAAATAAATATTTTGATATGGTATAATTAAATTTATAGACTTTATTATTGCAAATGATAAAGTATATTATTGGAAAGGAAATCATACGCTTATGAAATTATCAGGATCACAGATTATTATTGAAGTTTTGATTGAACAGGGCTGTGACTGTATTTTCGGCTATCCGGGCGGACAGGTTATAAACATTTATGACGCACTGTACGAATACCAGGATCGCATAAAGCATGTACTTACTGCTCACGAGCAGGGTGCTTCACATGCAGCTGACGGATATGCACGTTCTACAGGCAAAACAGGTGTTGTACTTGCTACATCAGGCCCTGGTGCTACAAACCTCGTCACAGGTATCGCAACTGCTTACCTCGACTCAGTCCCAATGGTCGCTATCACAGGTAACGTCCCTTGCTCTCTGCTTGGAAGAGACAGCTTCCAGGAAGTCGATATCTGCGGTATCACACTCCCGATAACAAAGCATAACTATATAGTTAAGGATATCAGCGAACTCGCTGACACACTCAGAGAAGCATTCCTTCTCGCACGTTCAGGAAGACCGGGTCCTGTACTCGTTGACATTCCTAAAAACGTTCAGGTTGCAGTAACTGAATTCACAAACAAGCCGGTTGCTCCTTCACTCCCTGTTCCGGTTGCTGAAGAAGCTTCACTTGAAGCAGCTGCAAAGCTTATTGCTGAAAGCAAAAAGCCTTACATCTACTGCGGCGGCGGTGTTATTTCCTCAGGTGCAGGCGCAGAAATTGCAAAGCTTGCTGATATTATCGATGCTCCGATCGGATGCAGCATGATGGGTATCTCATCAGTTCCGTTCTCAAACCCAAGATTCCTCGGAATGCAGGGTATGCACGGTCACTATGCATCATCAATGGCACAGGCTGAAGCAGACCTCGTTATCTGCGCAGGTGCAAGATTCAGTGACAGAGCTACAGGAAACAAGGAAGTATACGTAAGAAACTGCAAAATCATCCACATTGACATAGATGCTGCTGAACTTGACAAGAACATCACTGCAAACGTTGGTATTGCAGGTGATATCAGGGCTACAGTAAGCAAACTCGTTACAATGGTTGAAAAGAAGCAGAACACAGAGTGGAATGCTCAGATTGAAAAGTTCAAGATTGACGAAGCTGCAGCGCTTAAGGAAACAGATGCTATGACACCGTATGACATAGTTGATGCCGTAAACGAAAAGATGCCTGAAAATGCAGTTATCGTTACTGACGTTGGTCAGCACCAGATGTGGGTTGCACAGCGTTACAGATTTGAACAGTCAAGAAAGTTCATCTCAAGCGGCGGTCTCGGCACAATGGGCTTCGGTCTCGGTGCTGCAATCGGTTCATATGAAGCTACAAAGGATCCTGTTGTTCTCTTTACAGGTGACGGAAGCTTCGGCATGAACCTTAACGAACTTGCTACAGCAGTTTCATACAATATTCCGGTTATCGTAGTTGTTATGAACAACGGTGTACTCGGCATGGTAAGACAGTGGCAGACACTCTTCTTTGACAGGCACTATTCAAGCACAACACTTGACAAGCGTCAGACAAAGTTCACAAAGATTGCGGAAGCATTCGGTGCTCTCGGATTCTCAGCAGTAAACACTGACGAACTTTCAAAGGCTCTTGACGAAGCTGTTGCTTCAAAGCGTCCTTGTGTTATCGACTGTGCAGTCAGTGCAGATGAGTTCGTTCTCCCTATGCTCCCTCCGGGCGGCTCAATCGATACAATCATTACTCACATAGGAGGTTAATCTTATGGGAAAACATATATTCAGCATACTCGTTGACAACAAGCCGGGCGTGATGACAAGAGTTTCAAGCATGTTCACAAGAAGAGGCTTCAACATTGACACACTTACAGTAGGCGAAACAGAATCTCCTGAATTCTCAAGAATGACTGTTTCAATGACCGGCGATGATTACTCAAAGGACCAGGTTGTAAAGCAGCTCAGCAAGCTTCACGACGTTAAGCAGGTTCAGGTTATGGAACGTGATGAGACAGTTACACGTGAACTTCTTCTCATCAAGGTTAAAAACGACTCAGCAACAAGACAGGATGTTCTTGCAGCTGTTGACGTATTCCGCTCCAAGATTGTAGACTACTCCCCTGATGCTCTCTGTATTGAGCTCACAGGTGAAACTACAAAGCTCAACGCTTTTATTGAGCTCGTTAAGCCTTTCGGCATAATGGAGATATGCCGTACAGGTATCGTAGCTCTTGAAAGAGGCAGCAACTGTCTCAGAAAGTTCTGAGAAACTGCCCGCATAGAAACTTTATTTAATTAATATTCAAAGGAGTCTTAATAATGGAAAATTCAGCAAAGGTATTTTATCAGGAAGACTGCGATCTCTCACTCCTCTACGGAAAGACAATCGCTGTAATCGGATACGGCAGCCAGGGTCATGCACATGCCCTCAACGCTAAGGAATCACTCGGTGACAAGGGCCGTGTAATCATCGGTCTTTACGAAGGAAGCAAGTCATGGGACAAGGCTGT
>DCGK01000115.1:1531-2975 GCA_002315235.1 Ruminococcus sp. UBA1780 | reverse complement strand
GATTAAATCACATTTTCATTCACTGTAACATGAAAAACGGGGTGACGGGGATGCCGGAAAAAACAACAGGTCAGATAATTAAAAAAATATGTGCGCTTGCAGTGCTTTCATTAATGCTTTGTGCCGGTTCGGTGCCGTCAGAGCTGTCAGCGTATGAAAATTCCGCAGCCGGGAAATCAGCGCCGGAAAAAAACGAAGCAGAAAAATCTGACGGAAGAATTTCGCTGGAATGCGGTGTGCCGGGAATGGAATGGGATATTTACCGGGTTGCGGATGCAAATGAGGACGGAACGCTTACGCCGGATGAAAGATTTTCCGGATACGGCATCCCTGTGTCCTACAGCCACAGGGAAGAAATACAGAACCTTGCACGTACCTTTGAAAGCTATATTGTATCAAAGGGCGAAGTACCTTACGGGTCATGTGCTGCAGATGAAAACGGAAATGCCGTTTTTACGGAGCTTGAGGAAGGATGGTACACAGCTGTTCCTTCAAAGCTGGAAACTGATGATACCGTGTACGAATCAGCATCAGTGATGGTGTGCGTGTCATCCTTCGGAATATACAGCGATGTCTGGGGGGAGAACGTAAGAATCTGTCCGAAGATAATCAGAAGCACTAAGAAACCTGAAAACAAAAAGAAAATTATAATAAAATACGAACCGGATCCTTCACAGCCTGAAAGAAAGGACCCGATAGAGATTATTATTTACAGGAACAACGAGAAATATAACCATGTTATACTCGACCCGGATAATGACTGGACATACGTATTTCCTGATATGCCTGACGATGATACAAACTGGACTATAATCCAGAAGGATGTTCCTGAGAATGTAATCTCACTTTATCACAGGGAAACGGACAGAACTGACGGTACACCTGTTGATACGCTTATACTCAGACACAAATGGCACTTCGACAATTCAGTGCTTAATCCGGATATGACGCTGCCTGTAGTTTCAGATAAACCTGACAGAAATCCTGAGGTTACAGAGGTTTCTGAAAATATGACACCCGAAAATACACAGGTTACATCTGAAGTCACTGTGCCGGCAACGGAAATAACCGAAGAAAGCAGCCTTCCGCAGACAGGTCAGCTCTGGTGGCCGGTTCCGCTGCTTGCTGCATTCGGTGCAGTGTTTACAGCCGCAGGAGCTGTGCTCAGATCAAAGGGCGGTGATGAATGATGACTGCATACGGTAAGGCAGGAAACCTGCTGACAGCAGCAGGACTGATTATGATTGCAGCGGCAGCAGGACTTGTGATGTACAACGTAAGCGCATCAGGACAGGCTGGCTCTGCTTCGCAGAAAGCCGTGGACAGCTTCATTGCTCATCTTGGGGAAATCAGCAGTGAAAATACTGACAGTGAAGAGCGTAATCCGGGATATGCTGTTTATCAGGAGTATTATGATGAAAATCATGTATACGCAGATGCGTCC
>DCGK01000115.1:0-1512 GCA_002315235.1 Ruminococcus sp. UBA1780 | reverse complement strand
CCGGGGAAGCCGGTGCTGCTGAGGAAGTATATTTTGAGGAGAACGGAGTCAGACTTCTGGCGGTTCTGGCCCTTCCGTCCATCGGAACCGAAATACCTGTGAGCAGTGATTTCAGTATGGAGCTGATGAAGAACTATCCGTGCAGGTATTCAGGTACCGTGGCCGGGGACGACATTGTAATTGCAGCTCATAACTATGACAGCCATTTCGGAAGACTTAAAAATATTCTGAGCGGCGACGAAGTGACTCTTACGGATGCTGCAGGAAACCGGATTGTCTATACAGTATCTGAAACGGAAATGCTGCCGGGAGACGCCGTCAGTGAAATGAAATCCGGAGAATGGGACCTTACTCTTTTTACATGCGACCTGAGCGGCAGAAGCAGAATAACAGTCCGCTGTATCAGAAAATGACATGATTCAGCTGCGGTGAAATCCGCGAACTGTAAGCTGTGAACTGCAGAAGAAACCGGGTGACATCCGTGGGTATAGACAAAACGGATTTTATATGATATAATGACACTGTGTAATAACTGATGACCGGAAATAAAGGATGTGCTGATTTATTCAGCGTCTCCTTAAAGCACAGTGAAAAGAGAGTGATGAAGAAATTGCGTCTGAAAATTTCAGTGTCAACAAATATAGGGCATATCAGAACAAATAATGAAGACAATTTTTATGCTGACGGAAAAAAACTGACTGACGGGATATCAGATGATTTTTCGACAGTCTACGAAGAGGAAATAACCGATACTGCAGTGTTTGCCGTATGTGACGGCATGGGCGGGGAAAGCTGCGGTGAGGTCGCATCTGCGGCTGCTGTAAAGGTCCTCGGAAAATACCGTGATCTGATTAACGGAGCTGAAAACCTTAAGGAACAGGGCAGCACGGTTGATGCGTATGCAAAGGCTGCCAGTCGTTATATAAATGAAAAGGTTGCCGAGGCCGGCGGTGAACGCGGCGGTACAACCCTTACACTTGCGTGTATCAGGGACCGCATTATCACCATGTACTACCTTGGCGACAGCAGGATATATCTTCTAAGGGACGGCGTGCTGACACGTCTTACACGTGACCATACAGTTGCGTACGACATGATTGACTCAAGTGTTCTTACCGAGGAGGAAGCAGAGGTAAGCCCTGACAGGCACAAGCTTACTATGTATCTCGGAATTGACGAGGATACAGACGGGGTCAGAGCGGGCTTTGCCGGCTCGTATACACTGACTGAGGGTGACCGTTATCTTATGTGTACTGACGGACTCAATGAGATGTGCAGTACTGAGGAAATCAAATCAGTTCTTGCAGCTGCAGACAGAAACACAGCCAGAAGTCTGGTTGAAAGTGCGCTTGAAAACGGCGGACGTGACAATGTAACCTGTCTTGTAATTGAAGTTGTCAGTAAGTAAAAAGCAATAAAAAAAGGGGCTGCCAAAAAGTCCCTCATAAAAGAAAACAGCGCAGCAAAGTTTCGTAAATACGTATCTTTGCTGCGCTGAATTTTATTGTCAGT
>DCGK01000120.1 GCA_002315235.1 Ruminococcus sp. UBA1780 | reverse complement strand
CGAATACTTCTTCAGCGACAAATGCGAAGAGAAGGCAGAATGCAAAGCTCATTACGTTGTATCTGTGAAGCTTGGCTGTTGTTCTGTCTGTCCATCTTACGAAGAGAATGTGGAATACAACGCCGAAGAGACCGCCGAATACAAAGAAACCAAGGATTCTGAGAAGTACGAATCCGATGCTTGCAGAGTTAGGATCAGCAAGGCTTGTTACGATTGTAAGAGCGATGATACCGAGAATATCATCGATAAGAGCAGCACCGATAATAGCATTACCGGCATTTGATGAGAGCTTGCCGAGTTCCTTGAGTGTTTCTACTGTGATACTTACTGATGTTGCAGTGAGTATGATACCGATGAATATATTCTGAAGGAATATGCTTGTAGGAAGTGTCGTTTCACCGTTATTGAATATGTATGCGATACCGAAGCCTCCTGCAAGAGGAACAAGTACACCGATGAAGGCTATTACGAATGATGCAAGTCCGCATTTTTTAAGTTCCTTTATGTCTGTTTCCAGACCTGCAGAGAACATGAGTACAATAACACCGATTTCAGAGAGGTTCTTTATGAACTCTGTTTCTTCAACAAGATGAAGACCAGGTCCGAGAACGAGACCGGCAGCAAGTGCACCGACAACCTGAGGAAGATTAATTTTCTTTGTCAAAAGTCCGAGGACTTTTGTTGACATAAGAATGAGGGCAATGAAAAGGATATAATCCATACAAAACATTCCTTTCGAAGTGATTATAAGTAAACGTGCATAAAAACGGCATATCCCAAAACCTCTGATTAAAGGGCCTGGGATATGCGGTTTCCAAAGTCCGACACTTATTATAATACTTTTATTTTTATAAGTCAAGAATAACGGGGAAAATCAGCAATTTGTTATTCTTTTATAAATTCAGAGCTCTGTTATTATGAAAAATGATAAAAAAATGGAGTAACCCGTGAGGATTACTCCATTGTATCTTTTGCAGTTAAAATATTAGCCGTTGAGCTTCTTAGCAAGCTGTGACTTCTTTCTTGCAGCCTTGTTCTTGTGGATAAGGCCCTTGGCAGCAGCCTGGTCAACTCTCTTGATAGCGAGCTTGATAGCAGCTTCCTTGTCTGAAGCGTTAGCAGCTGCAGCAGCGTCAGCCTTCTTGAGCATTGTCTTGAGGTTTGACTTTCTTGCCTTGTTAGCTTCAGCCTTAACCTTATTTACCTTAACTCTCTTCATTGCAGATTTAATATTTGGCATAGTAATGATCCTCCGAAATAAATATAAATTTTAATATACGAACATAAAATAAAGCAGCAGACACGTAACTGCTTTGAATTTTAATGTAATAAATAACGATTCATGGAACGACCATGCAATCAGTCTAAATATAATTTTATCATTTTGCGTGAAAAAAAGCAATAGGTAAAATTAAAATATTATCAAAAAAATTCATGCTTCATTTTAGATACTATCACAATAAGTTAACGGTTAACCGAATCAGAACGCGATTTTCTTTTCGAGGTATTCAACGAGGTCGCTGATGTTTACTCTTTCCTGTTCCATTGTGTCACGGTCACGTACTGTTACGCAGTTATCCTTTTCAAGTGTATCAAAGTCGTATGTGATACAGAAAGGAGTACCGATTTCGTCCTGTCTTCTGTAACGCTTGCCGATTGTACCTGCTTCGTCGAAGTCAACCATGAAGTGCTTTGAAAGCTCAGCGAAAAGTTCCTCAGCCTGTGGTGAGAGCTTCTTTACGAGAGGGAGAACGGCACACTTGAACGGTGCAAGAGCAGGGTGGAAGTGAAGAACTGTTCTGACATCCTTCTTTTCGTTTCCGTTCTTGTCAACAGATGTGAGTTCTTCTTCATCGTATGCTTCTGAAAGTACTGAGAGGAAGAGTCTTTCAACACCGAGTGATGGTTCGATAACGTATGGAATATACTTTTCGTTTGTTTCAGGGTCGAAGTATTCGAGTGACTTGCCGCTTGTGTTGATGTGCTGTGTAAGGTCGTAGTCAGTTCTGTCGGCAACGCCCCAGAGTTCGCCCCAGCCAAATGAAGGGAACATGTATTCGAAGTCTGTTGTTGCCTTTGAGTAGAAGCAGAGTTCTTCAGGATCATGGTCACGGAGTCTGAGGTTTTCTTCCCTGAGACCAAGACTTAATAACCAGTCCTTGCAGAACTGTCTCCAGTATGCAAACCATTCGAGGTCAGTGCCCGGCTTGCAGAAGAATTCGAGTTCCATCTGTTCGAATTCTCTTACACGGAAGATGAACTTTCCAGGGGTGATTTCATTTCTGAAAGACTTACCGATCTGTGCAACGCCGAAAGGAACCTTCTTTCTTGTTGTACGCTGAATGTTTGCAAAGTTTACGAAGATACCCTGTGCAGTTTCCGGTCTGAGATAGATTTCTGACTTTGAGTCTTCTGTTACACCCTGAAATGTTTTGAACATAAGGTTGAACTGTCTGATATCTGAGAAGTTCTTTGCTCCGCAGTCAGGACATGCGATACCTTTTTCCCTGATATAGTCAAGCATCTGTTCGTTTGACCAGCCGCTTGGGTTTGTGCCGTCGAAGTTTTCAATAAGGTTGTCAGCTCTGTGTCTTGTCTTGCATTCCTTACAGTCCATAAGAGGATCTGAGAATCCGCCGATATGACCTGAAGCAACCCATGTCTGCGGGTTCATGAGAATAGCACTGTCGAGGCCTACGTTGTACTTGTTTTCCTGAACAAATTTTTTGAGCCAGGCCTGCTTTATGTTGTTCTTGAGCTGCATACCGAGCGGGCCGTAATCCCATGTGTTTGCGAGACCGCCGTAAATTTCCGAGCCAGGATATACAAAGCCTTTTGATTTACATAAGTCTACGATTTTATCCATAGTTTTTTCTGTGTTTAACATAAAAAATACCGTCCTTCTATATAATTATCAAATTATATTGTATGATAAATATCTATGGTTGTCAAGTGAAAAAAATTAAAACTCAGCATAATATTTCCACATGGTTTTCAACAGACTGTTGAAAACCATGTGGAAACCGGGTTGACTGAAGTGGAAAGAAGAAACAAAGCTCTGTTAACGTACGGGCTGCGGGGGTTGAAAGTATAAACACCGGTCAGATAATCTGTGGAAAACTTTTTTCTGATTTTCCTGCATCTGTGTAATATTTCTGTAATCTGATCTGATTACAGACGCGTTCCCCGAAATGTGAACCAGGCGTTTTATGACAGAAAACCCCGTAACCGCGGTAATACGCATTTACGGGGCGAATGTGTTTCTGTTCCGGTATTGTGACTGTTTCCTTAAAGTGAGCTTACAATATCAGGACGTATGAATTCAATGCTGTACTTTGCACCTATAATGCTGTCACGCATAAGATAATCAGTGATTTCCTGCTCAGCCTGTTCATACAGGCTGCTGTACAGGCCTGATGCTGCGGCCTTCTGTTCCATTGTGAAGTTCTGTGCTTCGCAGGTGCTGATATAATCCTCACAGCTGATAGGGTTGAAAAGATTGTCCTGAACATCTTCAAGTTCAAATGAATCTCTGTCGATTTTATGTGAAATAATGTGTGCAGCAGGAAATGTTATTTTTACTGTGTAAAGCTCATCGTCATTTTCGACTTTTATTTTATCCGGATCAAATCCTGCTGTTATGACACCTTCGTATGAAATTGTGAATGATTTTTTGGTAAGCGGCAGACTGAAATCGTCAATCATGGCTCTGTTTTTGAAGGACGCTGTGTTTGAATATCTGTATTCAAACGGTGCAAAATCAAGATCATCATATATGTATGAATCAAGGAGATCACGGCTCAGAGTCACTTTTGGAGGTTCTGTGGTTACCGGAGCTGACGTCTGCACCGACTCTTCGGTTTCTGACGGAACTTCCGTAACAGCAGGCTCATCTGCCGGGGCGGCTGTTTCTTCCGCTGTTCTGTTCAGCGCGGTAAGATTGCTTTTGTAAATCATGTTGTCATGTCGGTTCATGAAAAAACCTGCAAGAAAGCATACGCATCCGGTTACCGTAAATCCGAGTACGAGAACAAGTCTTCTGAACCATCTGAATTTTTTTGTTTCTATATATCTGTCCATTGATTCAGAAATTTCTTTGAATTTTTCCTTCATCTGATTACCTTCCTTTCCTGTGCAGAAGAATCTGCTCAGCGAGCAGAAAAATTTCCGCTGAAAAAAATGTATTCCACACCTCTGATAATAACATACAGGAACGGCGAAATCAATTAAAATTCAATTACAAACAGTTAACAAAAGTGTGCGGAAAAAACGTCCGGTAAAAAGCAGACAGCGCAGCAAAGTTTCATTAATACGTTTCTTTGCTGCGCTGAAATATATTTTTCTGACAGATTCTTCTGACGGTAAGGAAACGCTGACTAAATCAGTGTTTTACCGGGTAAACCGGAATGTCAGAATGGCTACTGGAATAACATTCTGTATTTGTTCGGCGTGTGGGACGTGTTCTGCTGGAACAGTCTCATAAAGTATTTTTCATCTTCATAACCGCATCTTGAGGCAATTGCTGTAATGCTCATTGATGTGGTGCACAGGAGATACTTGGCCAGAGTGATTTTGCTTCTGATGCAGTCCTGATGATAGCTTATATCGAAATATTTTTTGTAGATGTTTCTGAAATATCCTGTACTCAGGCAGAGCTTCTGGCACAGCTCGTCAGAATAATGATTTCCTGAAGGGTCAAGATAAATTGCATCGCGGAGATTCTGGAAATCTGAAAAATGAGGCTGGCGCTGCTGTTCCGTACGCAGTGCCGCTTCCTGATTTATCCGCTCTGCCATGTCTGTGATTGCTGCTTCATAGTTAAACTGTCCGGCCGGATATGTTTCAGCAATGCAGACAAAGGAATTTGTGCCGTGTTCACTTATATATGATGAGGCATGCAGAAGCATACAGCTCAGTCTGTCAGTGAGCGTTGTGCAGAAATGCTCAGGATAGCTTCCGAAGCCGGCAAAAACGTATGCTGTTTCGGAGATTCGTCCGCACAGCTCGTTTTTGTTTGTCGAGAGTGATTTCATTATATCTGCAATTTCCTTAAGCGTTTTCAGCTTTGATTCCTGATTGTCAAACTGAATGTTTTCAGAGAAAAGCTCGGTTTTAAGCAGGAGAATGCAGATTTCGCTGTCTTCAGGTGATACTGCGGCCGCACGCCTGACGGCGGATTCAAAACCTGCTCTGTTGAACATGCCTGTGCTTGTGTCGTGCTGCTGTGAAAGTCCGCGGCACTGTGTAAGATAGTTTATATCATTTTTCAGTCTGAGCATCTCGAGGGCGTTTGATACGGTTTTGAGCCAGTTTCTGAAGATTGAGTCGTATGTGTTCGGGTTGCGGTATACGGTTACGATATAGCCGAAATATCTGTCTCCGAAAAACAGCGGGTTAAAGTAGTATGCACACGGTTCACTGCAGTAGGAGAGAATAGCTGAAATATCGTTTTCTGTAACAAATGATGTTTTATATTCATTTGTAAAATTGTTTTTAATAGTATAGCAGTTCATGACTGCGCCGGAATTGCTTTCCGCAGTTTCGCTGTTGTACCAGTCTTCAAGAAGACAGAGATACATTGCGTCCAGGTCTCTTACCATGTATGTGAAATGTGCAAGTGCGGCAACGTATTCGCTCATGGACGTACATACAGTAAGACGCTCCGCGAAATCACTGAAAAGGTTGAAGAAGCGGTACTTCTGTTCGGTTTTCTCCTCAAGAAGCTCACTTGTGTATTCTTCACGGCAGATTCCGCATCCGCATGAGTCACCCGAAATGAATTTGCCTTTGAGTGATATTCCGGATGTGTAGTTTCTGCGGTTTATTTTCGAGAAGAGTATGTTTACGGCTTCTGCGCCTATCGCTGCTCTGTTTCTTCTGTATGTCGAAAGAACAGGGTAGTGGAATATTCTCTGAAGGATGTACTCGTATCCGACAACAATCATGGATTCGGGTACGCTGATGTTCTGAGCGGAAAACTCGTCAAGAAGACCGTATGCCATATAGTCGTTGGCGCAGATAAGGGCCTGGGGCATGTGCCTTTCGCCGCTTATATACTGCTTTGCAAGATTCTGCCCGGAAGTGATCCAGAAATCCCCGTAAATGACTTTTCTGCTGTCGAAGGAAATACTGTGCTTTTCAAGAGATTTCCTGTAGCCCTCAACACGCAGCAGAGAAACCTCCGTATCCGGACTGCCTGTGATAATGTCAATATCGCTGCAGCCGTGTTTTTCGATAAGGTGGTCTGCTATATCTTCAATGTCTGCGGAATCATCTGTACTGATGACCTCAAAATGATCAAGCATAAGATCAGCGGACGGAGTTCCGATAACCACAACCGGAATGTCAGGACGTGCCTGAAGAGTCTTTCTGATTCTTGTCTGGAGATCAGTGTTGATTATCGCTTCTGCAAGGAGGATGAATCCGTCAAATCCGGAAGCTCCCAGCAGCTCGTAGATGTTGTTTTCCTTGCGGCAGTCAAGTGTGTATGCTGATTTGTCCGGATTGTAAATGTTCGAAATAACAACCGTGTCAATGTTCAGTTCCTTTGCCTGTCTGATAATCCCTTCCATAATTCGACGCTGCTCTATATCTGATGCCTGTGCAGCAACTACCCCGAAAGTAAGTCGTTTCTTCTGCATGTATCAATCACCTCTTAAATTGTTCATAAGTGCCGGAAACCCAGTGTTTCATCGGTATGCGTTTTTTCTGAAATGCTATGAACAAAGCAGGTCGCAATTTACGTTATTACAATCCGAAAACTACATTTATACACATTAATTATACCATGATATGGGTTTAAGGTCAATAGTAAAATGTGCACTTTGTCTACCAATATGTGCGGAATATGGGTTGAAAAAAAGACAATATAATGATAAGATTGATTAATAAACGGGCTTTGTATTGCATTTGTTTGTGCAATAATCCCAAATGTGTAAGATTTGTACTTGTTTAAGGGTGGCGTGCTGACAAAGTACACACAACCGGATCAGTGCTTTCCTGAAAAACAGAGAAAGGAACAATGTATGTTTAAAGTCAGAAAAATTACAAAATCATGCCTGTCAGTTACAGCAGCGGCAGCTCTGACAGCAGGTATGGCAGGAATGTTTCCTGTGGAAAACGGAGAAGAATGGTCAGCAGTTACTGTAAGTGCTGCGTCAACAGCTACGGTAGACCTTTCAAAGACATATCAGTACATCAGAGGCTTCGGCGGTATCGACCTTCGTGAGTGGCAGCCGACCGATTCAAGCTGGTCACAGACATATCAGCTTTCAGATACCGAACTTCCGAGAGCTTTCGGAAACGGTAAGGGGCAGCTCGGACTCTCGGTTCTCCGAGTATATGTAAATCCTGATAAAAACCAGTGGAAAAATACACTCAAGACGGCACAGTATGCTCAGAAGATGGGGGCTACAATCTTTGCCACACCGTGGGAACCACCGGCAAATCTTGCTGAAAACGGTTCGGGCGGTATCAGAGGCGGTAAGAAGCACCTTCCGAAGAAAAACTACGCAGCATATGCACAGCATCTTAATGACTTCCTCAAGTACATGAAGAGCAACGGCGTTGATGTTTATTCGATTTCGGTTCAGAACGAACCTGACTACGCTGCGGAATGGACGGCATGGTCATCTGATGAAACAACAGATTTTCTTGCAAACTATGCAGGTGCAATTGACGGACGCGTAATGTCACCTGAAACATTCCAGTATACAAACAAGGACTACTACAGCAAGATTCTTAACAACGCAAATGCCATGAAGAACTGTGACCTTTTCGGTACACATTTCTATGGTACACAGAGAAGCCAGATGGATTTCCCTGCACTCGAAAGCAGCGGCAAGGAAATCTGGATGACAGAAGTTTATGTTCCTAACTCAGAGGCCAACTCGGCAAACAGATGGCCTGAAGCAATCAAGGTTGCTGAAAACATTCACAACGGTCTCGTTGTTGGTAATATGAGTGCCTATGTATGGTGGTATATCAAGAGAAGTTACAGCTTTCTTGAACAGTTCAAGCCTGGAACAAACCAGATGACAGATGACGGTGGTATTACAAAGCGCGGATATATGATGGCTCAGTTCTCGAAGTATATAAGACCGGGCTACAAGAGAACAGAAGTAACTGAACAGCCGCAGAGCAATGTTCTTGTTTCAGCTTACAAGGGCGATGACAACAAGGTTGTTATTGTAGCTATCAACAAGGGCAGCTCTGAAGTAAACCAGCAGTTTGCAATCGGAGGACAGACTATAAAGGAGGCAGTAAGATACAGATCATCAGGTTCTGAAAACCTTGCTGAAACAAAGATGTCACCTTCAGGCGGCGGTTTCAATGCACAGCTTCCTTCAAACAGTGTTTCAACATTCGTATGCACAATCAGCGGAAGCCACGGCGTAACAGGAACAGGAACAGACGGCCCTGTAGTAAGTGAGCCTGTCAAGCCTGATGAAAACGGACATTTTTTCCGTGATACATTTGAAAACGGTATCGGTGAATGGTCAGCAAGAGGTTCAGTCAAGACTGAACAGAGCGGAAAAATCCCTTATGAAGGAACAAATGCTCTCCTGGTTTCAGGCAGAACAGCAGCATGGAACGGCATTCAGAGAGACCTCTCTTCATTTACTTTCGAGCCTGGTAAGAAGTATGCTTTCAGTGCATGTGTGAACTATACAGAAGGTGAAACGGAAACTGCTGATTTCAGTCTTACACTTCAGTACAAGGACAGCAGCGGTACAGCAAAGTATGCCAACATAGCCACAAGCACATGTACTATGGGAAAATATGTTCAGATTTACAATCCTGAGTTTATGATTCCTGAAGATGCATCAGACTGTCAGCTGGTAGTTGAAACGGTTGAAGGACTTATGAATTTCTATGCTGACGAGATAATCGGCGCACAGGCTGGTACAGTTATCAGCGGACCTAAGGAACAGGAAGCTGTAACAACGACGGAGGCACCTGTAACAACAGTAACAACAGTGACAACGGAAGCTCCGGCAGTAACAACAACAACTGCTGAAACAAAGGCACCTGAAGAAATTAAGGGCGATTCAGACGGCAACGGCGTTGTAAACTCACTTGATCTTGTTAAGCTTGTTCAGCACCTTATTTCACTTACCACAATTGAAGGCGATGCATACAAAAGTGCGGACATGAACGGTGACGGAAAACTCACAGTTATTGATGCTGTTATGCTTAAAAATAAACTTGCATAATATCTGAATGTGAATACAAATAATAAATATTATATTGAACAGCCGGGACGGAAGATTTTCTGCCCCGGCCGTTTGCGTATATGTAAGTATCGGGGCCGCACTAATGCGGTTTCTGCAGAGGATATAAATGTCAGTGTGTATTTTGTCTACCGATATGTGTGAAATATGGGTTGAAAAAAAGACAATTTAATGATAAAATTTAAACACAGTAAGGGGTTGTTATGGATTTGTATGTTGTACAAATCCGGAAAATGCATTATTTTTATTTCTTATTACAGAGAAAGAAAGGAAAAGATTATTGTATGATTAAAGTTAACAAGTCAGTAAAGTCATGTGTATCACTGGTTACAGCGATTGCTATGATGGCCGGAATGACCGGCATGTTCTCTGCTCCGGGCGAAAATGCAGACAACACATTTGTATCAACAGTTAAGGCTGCATCAACAGCAACTGTTAATCTCTCAAAAACATATCAGCATATTACAGGTTTTGGTGGTATCGATCTTCCTGAGTGGCAGGGATACTCACTTTCTGATGCAGAGCTCGCAAGAGCTTTCGGAAACGGCCCTGGTCAGCTCGGCCTCACAGTTCTCCGAGTTTATATTAACCCTGACAAGAACCAGTGGAGCA
This sequence comes from Ruminococcus sp. UBA1780, assembly GCA_002315235.1. GTDB lineage: Bacteria > Bacillota > Clostridia > Oscillospirales > Ruminococcaceae > HUN007. Next base: position 5,598 of record DCGK01000120.1, on the reverse strand, counting down.
AAACACTTAAGACTGCACAGTATGCTAAAAAAGCAGGTGCCACACTGTTTGCTACACCATGGGAACCACCGTCAAACATTGCTGTAGCAGGACCTGCAAAGGGTACTACAAAGGACGGCAGAAACGTTGGTGAAGGCGGTAAGAAATATCTTCCTTCAAGCAATTACGGTGCTTATGCACAGCATCTTAATGACTTCGGTAACTACATGAAAAACAACGGTGCTGCGGTTTACTCAATCTCAGTTCAGAATGAGCCTGACTTTGCTCATGACTGGACATACTGGTCACCAAATGAAACAACAAACTTCCTTGCAAACTACGGCGACAAAATCACAAGTGCAAAGGTTATGTCTCCTGAAACATTCCAGTACGGTGCATGGGGTGACGGCAGAGACTTCTACACAAAGATTCTTAACAACTCCAAGGCTATGGCTAACTGTGATGTTTTCGGTACACATTTCTACGGTACTCCAAGAAGCAAGATGGATTTCCCTCAGCTTGAAAGCTGCGGCAAGGAAATCTGGATGACAGAAGTTTATGTTCCTAACTCAGAGGCCAACTCAGCAAACAGATGGCCTGAAGCAGTTCAGGTTGCTGAAAACATCCACAACGGTCTCGTTGTTGGTAATATGAGCGTATACACATGGTGGTACATCAAGAGACAGTACAGTCTCCTTGAACAGAACGGAAACAACGGTGCTATCACAAAGCGTGGTTATATGATGGCTCAGTATTCCAAGTATGTAAGACCTGGATACAGAAGAACAGAGGTTACAGAACAGCCTCAGAACAACGTTCTTGTTTCGGCATACAAGGGTGAAAATAACAAGGTTGTTATCGTTGCTATCAACAAGGGCAGCTCTGAAGTAAACCAGCAGTTTGAAATCAGCGGACAGACGATTACCAGCGCGGTAAGATACAGAACCACAGGTTCTGAAAACCTTGCTGAAACAAAGATGACTCCTTCGGGCGGCGGTTTCAATGCACAGCTCCCTGGAAACAGCGTATCCACATTCGTATGTACAATCAGCGGAAGTCACGGAACAAACAGCTCAGGTTCACAGGGCCCGGTAGTTTCAGAGCCAATGAAGCCTGATGCAAACGGTTACTACTATCATGATACATTTGAAAACGGACTCAATGACTGGGCTGAAAGAGGTTCAGTCAAGGCTGTACAGAGCGGAAGATCACCATTTGCTGGCACAGAAGCTCTTGTAGTATCTGACAGAACAGCAGCATGGAACGGCGTTCAGAAGAATCTTCCTGGTGATACTTTCAAGGCAGGCGAAAAGTTCTGCTTCAGTGCATGTGTAAACTTCCTCGATGCTGATGTTGATACAGAACAGTTCAGCCTTACACTTCAGTACAAGGACAGCTCAGGCACAGCAAAGTATGCAAATATCGATTCAAAGACATGTACAAAGGAACACTATGTACAGCTTTACAATCCTGAATTCCAGATTCCTGCAGGCGCAACAGACTGTCAGCTCGTAGTTGAAACAGCAGAAGGCCTTATGAACTTCTACGTTGATGAAGTAATCGTAGCAAAGGCAGGCACAGTAGTAAACGGACCTAAGGAACAGGAAATCGTTACAACAACAGAAGCTACTACTACAACAGTAACTACTACAGTAACAACAACAGAAGCTACAACAGCTGCTCCTGTAACAACAACAGTAACAACTACAACAACAAAGGCTCCTGAAGAATTCAAGGGCGACTCTGACGGCAACGGCGTTGTAAACTCACTCGATCTGGTTAAGCTTGTTCAGCATCTTATTTCAGTAACAACAATTGAAGGCGATGCTGCCAAGAGTGCAGATATGAACAATGACGGAAAGCTTACAATCATCGATGCTATCATGCTTAAGAATGCACTTTCATAATTATCAGAATTATTTGTACGCATCAAAATAAATACAAATCAAACAAATTCCGGCGTCTGGAGGCAGATGCCGGAATATTTTTTTGAAAAACATATAACGAATGTGTATTTTCTCTACCTATTATGTGGAATGTGGGTTGTAAGAGATTTGAATGTATGTTATTATTAATACATCAAAGGGAATGATAAACAACTCAGAACAGGTCGTTTATGCATAGCAGTAGAAAAATGTATTATTGTCTGCGGAATATATTTCCTTTATAATTACGAAATTTTCTTTTAAGCCTCTTAAATTTTTATATAAGAACCAACAAAAACCCCCGGAAGGATATTTCTTCCGGGGGTTTTTGTTGCTCCATGGGTATTGAGCATACGAAACTGCGTGATTTCAGAGATTTGTATGCGTTTTTTACATACAAATCAGCGTGTGAGATGTGTTTTCTCCACTTTATCTACAGATTATGGGTTGAGAAAAAACACAGCACATGTTATTATTAGTTTACAAAATTGCGTTTGATACGGCATATATTGTGCAAATTGCAGTAAACTACAGATAAAAAGATAATCCGGAACAAAAATACCGGAAAGTTACTGCAGAGAGTTTGTATACTGTATACCGGACAAATTCCGTAATTCCGTAAATATTCCGGTTGCGGAGCGGTTAGGATTAAAAAAACAGAGATAAAACATAAATATTCAGATTTTCATATGACGCAATTTAGTTCGGAAAGAAAAACACTTGAAAGGATGTATCTGAGATGAAGTAGCAGAGTTATCATGTTTGTCAGGCTCCCTGCCTGAATGAGCGCATATCTGAAGCTGTCATGGCTTCAGAAGTAAAGTTTAGCCTTTATTTAAATATTCCCGAATCTCCTTCTGGTATCCGGAAGGAGATTTTTACGTGCTTCCTTAAAACATGGACGGCAGAAAAATATGTGCGTTTTATCCACTACATGTATAAAATGTGGGTTGATGCCTGTCTTCATGTTATGTTATAATTGTATCATAAAATGCGTGGATTGTGCGAACAAATTGTGTAAAATGTATTGATACAAATCCGAAATGGAGGAATTTGAAAATGTGTAAAGTAAAAAAATCAGTAAGGAGAACCCTTGCGTCACTGTCTGCAGCGGCAGTAATGACATCATCACTGGCGTATGTGTACAAGGAGCTGCCGGGAAGTGCAGTTTCTGCAGAGCTTGCAATGGGCCAGGTTGCTAACCCTATTATCTATTCAGATGTACCGGACCCGGATATCATCAGAGTAGGTGATACTTACTACATGGTAAGTACAACAATGTTCTATAACCCTGGTGTTCCGGTTATGAAGTCTAAGGATATGGCTTCATGGGAAATCTGCAACTATGTATATGATACATACGCAGACCTGGACCAGCAGAATCTCAGAAACGGAAAGCACGACTATGCTCACGGACAGTGGGCAACAAGCCTCAGATATCACAAGGGTACATACTATGTGTTCTTCGGAAGCTACGGCTCAAACAAGTCATATATCTACAAGACAAATGATATTGAAAACGGAACATGGACAAGAAGTGAAATCAACGGCATGTACCATGATGCTTCAATGCTTTTCGATGACGACGGAAGAAACTACCTTGTATACGGCGGCGGCGGTGACATCAAGATCAAGGAACTCAATTCCGAGATGACAGGATTCAAGAGCGGCGCAACAGAAAGAACAATCTTCAAGACAGGTCTTACCAACCTTGCAGGTGAAGGTTCACATATACAGAAGATAAACGGCTGGTACTATGTATTCATCATTGCATGGCCGGCAGGAAGCGGACGTATTGAGCTCTGCTACAGAAGCAAGAGCCTTACAGGAAACTTTGAAGGCAAGACAATTCTTAACTCAGGTGTCGGCACATACGGTGCAGGTGCTGCGCAGGGCGGTATCGTTGATACTCCTGACGGAAAATGGTACGGCGTTGTCTTCCAGGATCACGGCGGTATCGGACGTATTCCTGCACTTGTTCCTGTTTCATGGCAGAACGACTGGCCTATAATGGGTGTTAACGGCAAGGTTCCTGTAGTAATGGATCTTCCTGGTGACCATACAGGCACAAAGCTTGCAAAGAGCGATGACTTCACATACGATTCAAACAAGCTTATGCTCGAATGGCAGTGGAACCACAATCCTGACAACAAGAACTGGTCAGTTACAGACAGACCGGGCTGGCTCAGACTTAAGAACGGTACAGTTGCAAAGAGCATTGTACATGCAAGAAACACACTGACAATGAGAACAGAAGGTCCTTCATGTCAGGGCGTTATAAAGATGGATGTATCACACATGAAGCCGGGCGACTATGCTGGTCTCTCTGCTTTCCAGTACAACTACGGTAACGTTGGTGTACGTGTTACAGACAGCGGTGAAAAGAAAATCTACATGGCTACCAATGCAGGATACAACGGAAACGCTGATGTTCTCGGAAGCTATGACAAGATTCAGGAAGAAGTATCACTTTCAGGCGATACAGTATACGTAAAGACAGACTTCAAGTTTGCGAATGTTGACGGAAACTACAACATTTCCAACAATATAGACACAGTAAACTTCTACTACTCACTTGACGGATCAAACTGGAAGAAAATCGGTTCCCAGGTTAAGATGGGATTTGACCTCAAGTTCTTCACAGGCTACAGAAACGCTATCTACAGCTACGGTACAAAGTCAACAGGCGGTTATGTTGATATTGACTCATTTGACTATACACGTGCAGAATGGAATCCGGCTCAGGTAGAGGCTGTGGTAGTTCCGCTTGAACCTGATGCTGACGGTTACTGGTTCCACGATACATTCGAGGGAAGCGAAAACGGCTGGTCAGGCAGAGGCGCTGCAAAGGTAGGCACAAGCGGAAAGACAGCTCAGGCCGGTAAGGAATCTCTCCTCATTTCAGAAAGAGACGCTACATGGAACGGAGCTCAGAAGCCACTCAGCTCAAAGATTTTCAAGCCGGGTGAGGAATATTCATTCAGCGCATGCTTTAACAGCTTTGACGGACCTGATCAGGTTGAATACAAGCTTACTCTTCAGTACAATGACGCATCAGGCGAAACAAAGTACGACAAGATTGCACAGGAATTCGGCAACAGCGGCGAGTTTGTACAGCTTGCAAATACAAACTACAAGATTCCTGAAGGCGCTTCAAGCATGATTCTTATTGCTGAAACAACTGAAGAAACATGCAACTTCTATGTTGATGAAATTATAGGCGCTGTGGCAGGAACAAAGATTGACGGACCTAAGTCAAATGTCGTACCTGCAACAAAGATCAAGGGCGACCTCGATATGGACAGCAGAATTTCAATCGCTGACCTCGTTGCTCTCAAGAGCGGTATTATCGAAGGCTTTAAGAGTAATTCAGCGAAGAGCAACGGTGACGTTGACAACAGCGGGGAAACAAACGCAGCAGATGCAATGAATCTTCAGAAGTATCTCCTCGGCGCACTTTCAGATTTCCCTGACAATACTCCTGCAGCACCTGCAGAACCTGAAAAAAAACCTTTTAACTACAGCGCAAACCTTGCATTTAAGGAAGCTCCAGGCAGCTATCTCGAAGCTATGAACGGCGGCGGACAGGTTGTAAAGGAAACATACAACGGTATCAACGGATCAAACTCACTTAACGTTTATCTTCCTGCCGGATATGACAAGAACAAGAAATACAACATTTTCTATCTTATGC
>DCGK01000053.1 GCA_002315235.1 Ruminococcus sp. UBA1780 | reverse complement strand
TGCATTGTTCAATTTTCAGGATACTTAATTGTCTTCCGAGGTGTTCCCTCGTCCGACAGCTTTTTAATTATATCACGTAACTGTGCGGCTGTCAACACTTTTCTCTTTAATTTTTTCTCTTTGTTTATGTTCAACAGTTTATAAGGAATTAACTTTGTTTTTCTATTAAGGAAGCACTGAATTTGTCTATACTTCACTATATCCGCTCATTATTATTTATATAATGCACTATTGATTAAGGTTAGATATTATGTTATAATTGTATTTGTAAACAATGCATTTTTAGTGATGCGTTTAATGTTTTGTTTTAAACACTTTACACATTTTTTATGATTCTGGGGAGGATTTTAATTATGGACATCAATAATCTTTACGATATTATTCAGACTGCGAGAAGCAGAAAAACATCTGATATTCATTTCACAGTGGGACTGCCTACTGTTTTCAGAATTCACGGCAGTCTTGAACCGTGTGGTATCGACCTGACAGACAGTGATATTTCCGATCTCATTCTTTCAATGCTTGATTCCGAACAGAAGAAACAGCTTGAAGACGGTTTCGACCTTGACTTTGCTCTTCAGAGCCCTGACGGTTCACGATGCAGAGTCAACGTTTTCAGAGCCAAGGGTCAGATAGGCGCCGTTCTTCGTCTTCTGAACACAAACGCACCTTCACTTGATACTATGGGGCTTCCGCCTGTTCTCAAGACACTCTGCAGCGAACCGAGAGGGCTTATTCTCGTTACAGGTCCGACAGGAAGCGGTAAATCAACCACACTTGCCGCTATGATTAACGAAATAAATGACAGCAAGCCTGTTCATATTCTAACCATTGAAGACCCTATCGAATATGTTTACGTACAGAACAAGGCTACTATCAGACAGAGAGAAGTCGGCAGCGACGTAAAGGACTTCAACGCTGCTCTCCGTTCAGCTCTCCGTGAAGACCCTGATATTATTCTCGTAGGTGAAATGCGTGACTATGAAACAATTTCACTTGCTCTTACAGCCGCAGAAACAGGACACCTTGTTATGGGTACACTTCATACTACAAGTGCACCGCAGACTATAGACCGTATCATTGATGCCTGTCCTCCTCATGCTCAGGCACAGGTTCGTACAATGCTTTCAACTACACTCCGCGGTGTAATCTCACAGTGTCTCATTCCTCTTGCTGCCGGCAACGGACGTGTTGCTGCCACAGAAATACTTATCGGTACAGACGCAGCCATGAACCTTGTAAGAACAGAAAAATGCCATCAGCTTGTTTCCACTATGCAGATGGGCAAAGCACAGGGAATGCACACCCTCAATTCCGACCTCGCACGACTGGTTCGTGAAGGTCTCATTACCAAGGAAGCTGCTCTCGAACACAGCACTAACAAGAGCGAACTCGCACAGACAATCGGAGATCCTTCAATGATGTTCTGATAAAAACACAATTTTTTCCGCAGGGTACTTATGTACCCTGTTTTTTTGTACCCTTTTTCTATTGACAAATACATTTAAGATATGAGATAATCTAAATAGTTTCAAAGCTATGCTTTTAACAAGCAGAGGCACACCGGTGAATTACCTTCGTACAGCAGGAGATTAAACCCCGGCTGTACCAAAGAATTGCCCCCGCCTGCAGAAGCAGGGATATCCTCTGTGTTGTTATACTTTATGCTTTCGGGTTATTGGTTCTTATTTTACAGTAAATTACAGGAGGAACAAACAATGAACAGGATGAAAAAAATAATTTCATCAGTACTTGCTTTTGCTATGCTCGCAGGAACAATACAAAATCCGGTTTCCTTAAACAGCGCTGATGCAGCAAGTACACAGAACTACGCTGAAGCACTTCAGAAATCACTTTTCTTCTACGAAGCACAGCAGGCAGGGCCTCTTCCGGAATGGAACAGAGTTGAATGGAAAACAGACTCAACTATGACAGACGAGGTTCTCGGCGGCTGGTACGATGCCGGTGACCACGTTAAATTCAACCTTCCTATGGCTTACTCTGCATCAATGCTCGCCTGGGGCATGTACATGTATCCTGAAGGACTTAAGAAAAGCGGTCTTATGACAAGCTATGCACAGAACGTTGAATTCGTTATGGACTATCTTGCTGACTGCGACAAGGGTACTGAAGTAGTATATCAGGTAGGTAACGGTACTATCGACCACACATGGTGGGGACCTATCAGCCTTATCCAGTACGGTATGGAAGACAGCGGTACTTCATACGAATCTGCAAGAGAAGCACTTAAGGCATCAAAGGGATGCTCCGCAGTTTTCGGTGAAATGGCAGCAGCACTCGCAGCAGGATACCTCGCACTTGACGGTCAGGTTGACGATGCTAAGAGAAAGGGCTACCTCGAGCATGCTGAAAACATCTTCAAGCTTGCTGACGCATCAAAGAGCGATGATGTATACAACGACAGTGACGCTTCAGGCTTCTATCGTTCAAGTCATTTCTATGATGAGCTTTTCTATGCAGCAAACTGGCTTTACATGGCTACAAAGGACAGCAAATATCTTGATCTTGCAAAGAGCTATATACCTAATCTCGGAAGAATGCTCGGCGAAGGTGATGTACTTGCTTACGGCTGGAGCCACTGCTGGGATGACACTCTTCAGGGCGGTATGCTTCTTTATGCAATAAACACAAACGATGCAGATGCCGTTGCTCATGTAAAAAAACATCTCAACCGCTGGGTAAACGGCGACGAGGCAAAGATTCTTCCTGGCGGACTCCGCTGGCTCACAACATGGGGATGTCTCAGATATGCCAATACTGCAGCATTCCTTGCATCTGTTGCAGGCGATACAATCCTCAAGGGTGAAGACAATTCCAAGCTCACTGAATTTGCTGAAGCTCAGATAAACTATTCACTCGGCGACAACCCTGACAAGAGAAGCTATGTTGTTGGTTACGGTGAAAATTCACCTCAGAATCCTCATCACAGAACTGCTCACGGTTCATGGAAAAACGATCTCGATTATCCCGCAACAAACCGTCACATTCTTTACGGCGCTCTCGTAGGAGGCCCTGGTCAGGACGGTTCATATAAAGACAACCGAGGCGACTACATCAGCAACGAAGTTGCCACAGACTATAACTCCGGCTTTACAGCAATGCTCTGTAAGATGATTCAGGAACACGGCGGCACACCTGATCCTTCATTCCCTCAGCCTGAAAAGCATGACGGACCTGAATTCTTTGTAGAAGCTCTCTCAAAGGGCGCAGATGCAAGCGGTATCACTGTAAGCTTCAAGATTACAAACCACAGCGCATGGCCTGCAAGAGCTCAGGACAACATATCATTCCGTTACTATATGGATCTCAGCGAGGTTAAGGCAGCAGGAAAGAACCCTGAAGATGTTGTAATCCGCTGCGACCGTGACCAGAGCGCTATGTACGCTTCAAGCGGTGTTAAGCCTGCAGTTATTTCACCTGTTAAACAGTACGACGGTGATATCTACTACGTTGAGGTTACACTTCCTGACGGACGTGCAGTACTCCCTATTTCAGAAGGTATGCAGAAGTGTGAAATTCTTCTTGCTCTTGTAATGCCGGACTACGGCAGCGGCTGGGATGCGGAAAACGATCCATCAAACAAGGATATTCTTGGCGCAAAGGGTACTGCTGATGCCGAAGGAACTGTAACAGGCATTATATCAAAATATATCCCTGTTTACATTGACGGAAAGCTCTACTACGGTACAGAGCCTGACGGAACAACAGCTGACGGAAACGCTTCGGCCGATCCTAAGCCTGATGTAAAGCCTACAGACAAGCCCTCAGCTCCGGCTTCTGCAAAGCCAACTGATGAACCAGCTGTTAAACCATCACCATCTGAAGCACCGACTCCAGCCACAGCTCCTTCATCACCTGCAACAGTAAAACCTTCACCTTCAGCAAGCCCTGTTCCTTCATCAAAGCCAACATCCGGTTCTGAACAGCCAGGCAGTGACAGCCCGATATCTTCAGAACCTTCAAAGGTTCTGGGAGATGTAAACTGCGACGGCAAGATTGACATCACAGATATTTCTGTTCTTTCACTGGCACTTCTGGACAAGAAGCTCCCTGAAGGTCAGGCATTCACAAACTCTGACGTTGACAGAGACAAGGAAATTGGTCTTACTGACCTCTCAACACTCAAACAGTATGTTTCAAAGGTAATTACAAAATTCCCTGAATAATCAGACGTACAGCATATACGAACAGCAGACTGTATGATACAGCCTCAGATAAAACAGCACCACAGAGATACTTTTAACGCAGCTCTGTGGTGCTGTTTGCTTTCGTTCAGCAGGAGACTGAACTCCTGCTGAACGAGAGAACAGGGGCTGTCAGGGAACTGCCTGAAAACTAAAAAAGCAGCAAATCAGAGTACGTAAATACGTATCTTTGATTTGCTGCTTTC
>DCGK01000043.1 GCA_002315235.1 Ruminococcus sp. UBA1780 | reverse complement strand
TTCGGTGACTTCACATTAAAGAGCGGAAGAAAGGCTCCGTACTTCGTAAACACAGGAAACTACAAAACAGGTAAACAGCTTGCAAAGCTCGGCGAATTCTACGCAGAATGCATAAAGGAAAACGGCATTGAAGCTGACACTCTTTTCGGTCCTGCATACAAGGGAATTCCGCTTGCTGTAAGCTGCAGCGTTGCTCTTTTCAACAAGTACGGTCTTGATGTAAACTACTGTTTTGACCGCAAGGAAGCAAAGGACCACGGCGAAGGCGGCGTTATCGTAGGCAAACAGCTTACTGACGGCGAAAAGGTTGTTATTATCGAAGACGTTATCACAGCCGGCACAGCTATCAGACAGGTAATCCCTGTTCTCAAAAATGCTGCTGATGTTGATATTGCTGCTATGGTTATTTCCGTTGACAGAATGGAAAAGGGCAAGGGCGAACTCTCAGCTGTACAGGAAGTTAAGGAAGAGTTCGGCATTAATGTATTTTCAATTGTTACCATCAACGATATCATCCAGGCTATTAAGGACGGAGTTATTGAAGGCTGGGAATACCTTGACAAAATGATTGAATACAGAAACACATACGGTGTCTGATCCGAATACCGCAGACACTGTACATTAAGGAAGCCGCGGGACTTTCAGAAAACTGCCCCGGAAACAAAAACAGCACATCGAAGTTACGCTTTTGCGTAATTCTGATGTGCTGTTTGCTTTGTATCAGGAATTTTTTTGTTAATACGCTATTTTTTTGATATTGTCATCCGAACTGAAGGTTGTGCTGTTGTACAGGAACAGCACATGTGTATATTCATCCGGATCTGCATAGTCGCGGAAATCATTTATGTATCTCATATCAAGAACCGTTATCTCATTGTAGTGCTGTGTGAGGAACGGCACAAATGAATTGGCATACGAATCCTTGAAAATAAGAATCTTTTTATCACTCTGAAGATTTGTTCTTATCTTAATGCACGGCTGGTTTATTCCAAGATAAAGACTGTACTTGTCCTTTACATCAAGAAACTCCCTGAAATAAATGCTGTCGTAGCTTTTTTCCTCTATAGCGTTTGAAACGGTACAGGAAAGAACGCTGCTGCCTTCCTTGCTTGTGTAAATATCAATTATGTCAGGCTGAATTTTGTTATAAAGCGTTTTTGAGTAGTATGTTCCGAGAAACTCACTGCTCGCATGCTCTATATCGTATCTGCTGTACGGAACTGATGAAAATCCAAGTTTCTGAATGGCAGTGCTGTAGGCATAGTAGGCACCAAGCGAAGTCCAGTGATGGTCTGTTCTGTAATAGATGTAGTCTTCCTTTGATGCATTGAGTATGTCATACACATCTATGGTCGAAACGGATGAATCAAAGCGTCCGTAAATGTCGCTGATAATTTCATGCTGATCATTCTGCGGTGCATTTTTAGGGATGCTGTCCGTATAAATGCCTGCCGAAGTAGGAACAAGCATTACGTAAACCGGAGTATCCGTTTCCGATGCCAGCGTGTTTATTGCATTTACTGATTTTTCAACAGCAGAATAATCAGGATCAGGGGTATGCTCGATAAGCCTGCCGTCTGAAACATAGATTCCGTTTATTTCTTTTTTACCAGTAAGAAGCTCCGCGTGAACCTTGGTTTCAATCCACTTTACTCTTCCAGCAAAATGATCGGATACAAAGGCATCAAACTCATCCATAAAATCCCCGTCAAACCAGCTGTCAGCAGATAATTCAGGAGTTTTCTGAAGACTTCTGTTTTCGAGCTGAGAGAAGCTTTCCTTCTTAGAAACAATAGTAAAAAACGGAAGCAGTACCAGTGATGCAAGAAACAGTCCTGCTGAAATTTTCTTCTGTATATTTTTCAACTGATACACCCCCTGTTAAAATCTGAAGTAAAGGAACGGATTGTATGATGCGTCAACAAGATAGCATGTACATAAAAGAAGGAGTACAAGTGATACAGCCGGCACAGCAAATCCGACAGCCTTTCCGGCTTTTTCATTTGCCGAAACAGCTGTACACAGTCTGTTCCACATGTCTGTTGAAGCAATAATACATACCACAAACATAATACCGAATGATGACAGCTGGTAAAGTGCAAAGCTGTCGTAAAGCCTGCTTCCGCTGAACATTGCAGCAACATATCCGGCAAAGTCCTTCATTGTGTCGAGGTCAAACATTGCCCAGCCTGTCATAACCATAAGGAATGTGTAAAGATTGCTCAGTGCAGCAGGAAGCTTTTCAAGAACCTTTGAAAATCCCAGTCTTTCGATAATAATCAGTATTCCGTAAAAAGCACCCCAGAAAATGAAGTTAAAGCTTGCTCCGTGCCAGAATCCTGTAAGAATCCATACTATCGCAAGATTAAGGCATGTTCGCGGCATTCCCTTTCTGTTTCCGCCAAGCGGGATGTAGAGGTATTCGCGGAACCATGTTCCGAGAGTTATATGCCATCTTCTCCAGAATTCCGAAATACTCTTCGACTGGTACGGATGGTCAAAGTTCACAGGAAAATTAAAACCGAGCATTTTTCCAAGGCCTCTTGCCATATCCGAATATCCGGAGAAATCGAAGTAAATCTGGAAAGTAAAGGCCAGTATGCCAAGCCATGCTGTGAGTACGGAAATTTCACTGAAATCCATTCCCTTAACCTGAGTCCACAAAGCGCCGATATTGTTGGCGATAAGAACCTTCTTTGCAAGACCCTTTATGAAAAGCACTGCACCGTCGCCAATTCCGTCAGCATTTACTGTTCTCTCATCAATTTCATTTTCAACCTCGTTGTAGCGGACAATCGGTCCGGCAACAAGCTGTGGAAAAAGCGAGACGTAAGTGAGATAGCTTATAAAGTTTTTCTGAACCTTAACCTTATTCAGATAAACGTCAATTGTGTACGACATACTCTGGAAGGTGTAGAATGAAATTCCTATCGGAAGCGGCAGGTCCGGCTCAGGAATATTTGTTTTAAATGCAGAATTTATTACTCTGACAACGAATCCGCTGTACTTGAACACAAACAGAAATCCAAGGTCGACCACCATGGAAAAAATCAGTGCAAATCTTCTCAGACCTGTTTTCTCTGTTCTGTTCATGAAAATACCCGCTGCATAGTCAACAAGTGACGATGCAATCATAACCCAGAAATATGTAGGTTCACCCCACGAGTAAAACAGCAGTCCTGCAAGAAGCAGCACTATGTTTTTTATTTTTTTCGGAGCCGGCAGATAAAGTATCAGCACTGCCGGGAGAAAAAAATACAGAAATGTTATACTTGAAAATACCATTAATCCCTCTCCTCTTCTTTTTCCATCATCTCATGAAACTCTTCCGAAGACATCATTGCATTCAGTGCCTCAAGCATGCCTGCGGTTGAAAGTCTCTCCGGAAGGCCGAGCTTCCGGAGCAGTTTTCTTCGTCTTTCGGTACTGTCCGGCATTCCTGTAAGTCCGGCATCATATATATCCATCCTTGTAACAGGATTCTTTTTCGTCCTCTTAACACTGTCATCATCAAGAAATTTTATTCCCGCTTTTCTGAAAGCTTCAATGATGAGATCTTTTTTTATTCCTTCAACTCCGAGCTTTCCCTCGCATGAAGGCTTTTCTTTTCTCTTTTCCTTACCGAAAACATCAGGTATATAGACATTTGTTATACTTCCCTCAGGAACCGAGCCTTTAAGATATCCCCTTATCTTAAAGCCGGCACCGTCTGAGTCAGTAAGAATTATTATTCCCTTTTTTCTCGCATAGAATCTGATAAGTTCAAGTTTTTCCCTGTCCTTAAAGATTCCGTAGCCGTTTGTAACCACTATAGTTGCATCGATAATCGTTTCAAGCTTTATCTTGTCATACTTTCCTTCAACTATTATAGCCTGCTCTGTCCTAAGCAAACCCTTCACTCTCCGTTTCGTGCAGCAAGCATCTGAACTATTGCCTTTTCTATTATAATTTTCTGGTCAAGCCGTGTCGACTTGCATTCAAGATCTGCATCCTCAAGAATACGAAGGCATTTTCTGAGATGAACCACAGTTGTCTTTCTTGCATCCCTGAATGAATTTCTTACTACAAATTCGCGTCCTCTGTACCCGAAATCAGCAGCAACTGCCGCTTCTGACTCACCCGACGCAATTGCTGTTCCGGCTCTGTAAAGATCCATAAATGCAGAGGAGAGTGCTGACAGAATCATCACTGCCTCTGTTCTCTGTAAAAAAAGATCATCCAGAATTTTAAGAGACGCAGCAGAGTTAAATGATGTTACTGCGGATGCCAGAGCAAATGCAGTTGTATCTATTCCCGCTGAGACCATTTCATCAATCATCTGACCGGTAATCTCTCCGCCGCCGGCAAATGACGCAAGCTTGTGAACCTCATTGTCAACTCTCAGCGTATCACCGAGGCAGACAGCTGCCAGCTTTTCAGCGTTTTCCTTTGAAACTGACGAACCGTATTCAGCTGCAAGTCCCGTAATATATGCAGTCATCTCAGCCGGCTTTCTCAGATCAGCTTCAGTTACCGTTCCTGCCTTTGCGCACGCATCAATTATCTTTTTGTTTTTTGCTCCGGGAGCTTTCTTTCCGCCCTTTACGTCAAATCCCGTAACTGAAATCAGGATTACCGTCTGAGGCGGTATGTTTTCCGTTACTCCGGTAAATACCTTCAGCTCATCAGCACTGAAATCATCTGCGTTAAAGTCATTGATTTCGATGAAGTTGTATTCGGTAAACATCGGATATACTTCAGCCGTATCCGCAAACTCGCTGATACTGAAGTTTTTACCTTCAAACTTCGTATAATCAGCTGACGAATAGTTTTTTCCAAGATATTTTTTACGAACGAGCTCTGAAAACGCAGATACTCTTCCTGAATCTCTTCCGTAAATATAATATATATTTTTTAGAACTGCTGATTTAATTTCCTTTTCAAATTCAGCAGGAGTAATCTGTCCCATTTTTCACCTCATCCAAGTTTCCAGATACCTGTTTTTCCTGTTTCAGACTGCCTTACAGCAATATTCTGCTCTGTACAGCGGCCGTCTTCCGTATCAATTCCTTCAGCATCCGCATGAATTATGTGTCCGTTATGTTCCACGGTTACTGCTCCGTCAGGGGTCGCACTTACCGTGTACTTTCCCCTGTCTATAAAAACTCCGTCACTGCCGAAAAATTCGGGTTCACATCCGCATATACGAATTCCGTACCCGACATACACATTCTCCGGGACATAAACGTGACTTACATCGTTCAGAACAAGCCTGTCCGTAAAAGAAGCCATGCTCTGGTATGGATTTTTCATAAATGACACCGAGTTTATCCTGTGCATTCCGCACATATCCGCAAGCTTTGAAACATAGCGGGATGTTTTGGCATTTCCGGTAATGTCTATAATATCCGTACAGCCGTTCATCGAAACAGCAACTGCAGCATTTTTTCCGTTTCCCACACGGTATACAGAAAGAACATTTCTGTTCATGAAACCGTTCAGTGCTGATGCTCCGCAGAATACAGCTGCTGAAACAACGAGTGCTGCAAGTGTATTTTTCCTGTTTCTGAACTTGTATGCTGTAAATGCTGTGAATACGACAAGAAACAGTGTAAGCAGCGGAACGTAGCCTTTTTTAAGTGAAACAGAGGAAATACCAGTCGATGAAATCAATGAAGACAGCTTCAGTACAAGCTTTGAAGCCAGACCTCCTGCCATCAGAAACGGATATGAAATTACATCCGTGAAGCCTGTCAGCGCAGATACAAGTCCGCAGAGCAGTGCAAAAGTACACAGCGGAATTATAACAATATCTGACACAGGTGAAATCACGGAAACCTCGTCAAAAAACATTACTGAAAAAGGAAATACGCATACAGATATACAGAATACACTGATTATTTTCTTTCTGAGACTGTTAAGAATTCCTTCATCCGGAATATCTGCAGTTATATACGGAACAAGAACTGACGCGCCGAATGTTCCTGCAGCGGAAAGAAGAAACGATGAATTTCTGATAAGATACGGATGAACACTGAGCATCAGAAATGCCGCAATACAAAGAGAGTTAAGCGCATCTGTCTTTCTCGAAAAAAGTTCCGCACTGCATATAAGCGTCATCATAAGAGCCGCTCTGGTAACAGACACGGTAAATCCGGAAAACACCACAAAGAGAATGATAACCGCTTCAGTAAACAGAAACTTCCTCTTCCCGTTTATTCCCGTTCTTTCAAGAACTGCTGACACAACTGAAACTATAAGAACAAGATGCAGTCCTGATACAGCCATCATGTGTCCTGTACCGCATCTGTAAAGCTGCTTCTTTGTGTTTTCACCCAGACCGTCCTTCTCCCCCAGAAGCATTGATGTGATAAGTGCACCGTATTTTCCGGGAAGTATTTCACCGGTACGCTTTGCCGCATACTCACGGTATCGCATAATAAGCTTTACGGGTGTAATACTTTTGTTTTCAGTTATCTGCACATCGGATAATCTGTTCGTCTGAAGAAAGCATCCCTTTGATTCGTAATAATCCTTTGTTCTGAAAAGAAATGTATTTTCAAAGCCGGACGGAGTACATCTGAAGCTTATTCTGTCCGAATATCCGCACCCCAGCGTATTCACAAAGCAGTTTATATCCGCTTTTGTTTTTCCGTTTATTTTTCCGCGGACAAGATAGCCTGACTTTCCGTCAGTGTATTCTTCTGCCTGAACCACCCTGCCCTCGAATAAAATCTCCTCTCCGGCATAGCTTCGTATGCTGTCATAAACGAAATGACTCTGAAGAGTGAAGACAAGTGCTCCGGCGATGAAGAAGCCGCCGCTCACTGCAAAATAGATGAATTTACCTGTAATTTTTCTGAAGAAAAACGCAGATACCAGCAGCACAATCAGCATCGCCGGTATCTGCACATCAGCTGACAAAACAGAAGCAAAAAACATTCCGGCTGTCCAGGCACCCCCGGCATAAACCATCTTTCGCTTCATTTTCCGGTATTGTTACTTAAAGAACAGAGGAAGCTTTTCAAGAAATACTATATCTGTTCTTTCTGCGGCATCACCCTCGGCAAGCACTGCACACTTCTGTGATACTGTACCGCCCGCTTTTTCGATAAGCTTTTCCATAGCTGTGAGTGACTCGCCTGTGCTGATTACATCATCAACTACAAGAACCTTTTTTCCTCTGATCATGGCAGCGTTCTCATCTCCCAGATGAAGCATCTGCTCATCCTTTGTTGTAATTGACCTGACATTTACGCTTACGGGATTTGACATATAAACCTTTACGGATTTTCTTGCAACCACATAAGGCTTTCCTGACTGGCGTGCCATTTCGTATGCAAGAGGAATTCCCTTGGCCTCGGAAGTAAAAATAACATCAAAGTCATCAGTCTTCTTCAGAAGCTCCTCTGAAACCTTTACTGTAAGTTCCACATCTGAAAACATTATAAATGCAGCAATATCAAGTTTGTCATTTACAGGATATCTTGTAAGCTCCCTTGTAAGACCTGCAACGTTAAGTGTATATGTTTCAGCCATTACTCAGTCCCCCTGTTTTGAGTCCCAGCCAAGCTGCTTTCCGCCGATCACGTGGAAATGAAGATGCTTGACAGTCTGACCTGCATCGTCACCGTTGTTTGTGATTACTCTGTAGCCGCCTTCAAGTCCCATTTCCTTTGTAATCTTTGCAACCACTTCAAAAATATGAGCTACAACAGCTGAATTTTCAGCAGTTACCGCACATGCGCCCTGGATATGTTCCTTTGGAATTACAAGGAAATGAACAGGAGCGATTGGTGCGATATCATGAAAGGCATATACCATATCGTCTTCATATACTTTATTTGACGGGATTTCCCCGTTTATTATTTTGCAGAATAAGCAATCCATTTTGATTTTTTCCTTTCTGTAAATATGACACTACCCTCTGTGCAGAATCCTTTCTGCGCAGAGGGGCATCATATAGTATTTCGTTATTTTATAAACGCACCGAGTACGTTCTTAAGTTCTGCCATAGCTGCGTCTGTCTTTGATGTATCACCGATACCAGCCATCGCACTGTCAGGACGTCCGCCGCCCTTACCGCCTGTAAGTGCTGATATTTCCTTTGCAATCCTGCCTGCGTGAGCACCCTTTGCAACCGCACCCTTGCCGCATGATACAGCGAATACGCCGCTTCCGTCAGTTACACATGCAAGAACTGCAACAGTGTCTTCAGACCTGTCACGGAGCTTGTCACCCATTGTTCTGAGAACATCATTCT
>DCGK01000029.1:12908-15372 GCA_002315235.1 Ruminococcus sp. UBA1780 | reverse complement strand
TGACGCACATTCTGTTTGCATATTTTCCGTCATCCAGCACAAAAACTCCTTGACATATGATAGTATGCCTGCGTCGTTTTTATACAGTCTGACGAAAAATCTGACTGCGCATCATGTACGCCAGACTTAATCAGTGTTTCCTTAAACCAGCTAACCCGACATTGAAATAATTCTGTAACATATGAAAACACAAAATACAAAACACCTTATTAATATTTTCGTCAGAAAAATAAATAAAACAAGATGGATTTTTACACAAAAATCCATCCTGTTTTAAGGCAATTATTATATAATCTTTTTTGCTTGCGGTAACCGCTGCTATTTACCGCTGCTGTCATCCCCGCCGAATGTGTTTTTCAGCTCATTAACAATCTCATCCTTCATAGCTCTGATATCCGAATAAATATCGTTTCTGATATTTTTATTAACCTCTCTCTGAACATCCCTTTTGATCTGTTTTGCAAAATCATTGAATGCAGCAAACGGATCTGCGGTTTTGTTTTCAGCTGAACTGTTTTCATTTTTCTGAGTATCAAACTGACTGAAGAAATCCCTGAAACCGTCTGAAATATTTTTGAACGGATTCTGGTCTTCGGCATTTTCTCCGGAAGAAGCATCCTCTGTGACAGGCTCATCATCAGTGAAGATGTCATCCTTCAGTGATGCATAGCAGGCAGCCTCCTTACCCGGAATAATACTGCATATACTCTGCTTTGCCATGAATCTGAGCTGTGTGTATTCATTGTCCTCAGTCACAAAAGGAATCTCAAACAGCTGCCAGCCGTCAACCGTCTTGGCAGGTCTGATATTTCCGTTGCTGAGAACATAAACTCTTTTGTTTTCAAAGTCACCGTTGTACACTATCTGAAGCTGGCAGATTCCTTCGTTGCGGAGATTACGGTCAATTCTGACCCAGAAGTAAAATGTGTACTTTGTATTCTTTTCAAGAATAAGCTGTTTTGTGCCGATTTCTGTAACATTCTGGGTTTTGTCCCCGATACAGAAGGCCTCGGAAAGACCGTTTTCAAAATCTGTTACAAATGTCCTTTCGCCCTTTGATGAAGACGGATCCGAACAGACTGTCCATTCTCTTGCATTAAAAAAAATTTTGTTATCTTCCATCGTATTTTTCTCCTTTTTATCCGTTGTACCGGACTGTCTTTTCTTATATTTTAACGCTAAGGAACATCAAAGTCAATACTGCGTTTCACATCAGAGACAAAAATACAGTAAATGTCAGATTCTTTTTGTTTTTTCGTTTGCTGTGTCTTGTAAATGTTCCGTTTTTATGGTATGATTATATATGGTGGCGTAAAAACGTTTTTTACATTCACTATAACTGACTGAAAGGAACAAAACTAACATGAAATTAGGTATGGTCGGACTTCCTAACGTAGGAAAAAGCACATTATTCAATGCTCTCACAAATGCAGGTGCAGAATCAGCAAACTACCCGTTCTGTACTATTGATAAAAATATTGGTATCGTATCCGTTCCGGACGAAAGACTTGATGCTCTCGCAAAAATGTACAATCCGGACAAGTTCACTCCTGCAACACTCGAATTTGTCGATATCGCAGGACTTGTAAAGGGTGCCTCAAAGGGCGAAGGTCTTGGCAACAAGTTCCTTGCTGATATCCGTGAAGTTGACGCTATAGTTCACGTTGTAAGATGCTTCGAAAGCATGGACATTATCCACGTTGACGGTTCAGTCAATCCTGCACGTGATATAGAAACAATCGGCCTCGAGCTTATCTTCTCTGACATCGAAATGGTTGACAGAAGAATTGACAAGGCTAAGAAGATGGTAAAGGCAGACAAGAAGTACCAGGCTGAAGTTGAATTCTTTGAAGGACTTAAGGCTCATCTCGAAGCAGGTAAGCCTGCCCGCTCATACGAAAGAACAGAGGATGAGGAAGAAATGCTCAGAACATGTGCGCTTCTCTCTCTCAAGCCTGTAATATACGCTGCAAACCTCAGCGAAGATGACTTCAGAAACAACATCGAAACAAACGAACACTATAAAACAGTATGCAGGATAGCCGAAGAAGAACATGCAGCAATCTTCCCTATCTGTGCTCAGATAGAAGCAGAAATCTCTGACATGGATGACGAAGACAAGGCTATGTTCCTCAGTGATCTCGGTCTCGAAATCTCCGGACTTAACAGAATCATCAAGGAAGGCTACTCACTTCTCGGACTTATCTCATACCTCACAGCCGGTCAGCCGGAAGTACGTGCATGGACTATCACAAAGGGCACAAAAGCTCCTCAGGCTGCCGGAAAGATTCATACAGACTTCGAAAAGGGCTTTATCAGAGCTGAGGTCGTTGCATTTGATGACCTTATGGCATGCGGCACAATGGCTGCTGCAAAGGAAAAGGGTCTCGTAAGACTCGAAGGCAAGGAATATGTAATGCAGGACGGAGATATCGTTCTCTTCAGATTTAACGTATAATTTATT
>DCGK01000029.1:5420-12749 GCA_002315235.1 Ruminococcus sp. UBA1780 | reverse complement strand
CTTTCACTATAATTCTGACTTTCACTGTATTTTTCCGCTGTCTGTAATTTACTTAAGATTACTTAAGAACTGTATTCTTAAGAAGAATAAGGTCAATAACTGAAATCTTTCCGTCACCGTTCATGTCTGCGTTCTTCTTCTGGTCATCTGTAAGTGTAACCTTATTGATAAGAGCCTGCATGAGTTCAATAACATCAAGTGAATTTACTGTTCCGTTGCCGTCAACGTCACCGTTTACAGCCGGTGTTTCTGTTGGTTCAGCTGAAGGTGTCTGAGTCGGCATTTCTGTAGGCGCTGCAGTCGGTGTCTGTGCTGGCGTTTCCGTTGGTGTCTGTGTTGGTGTTTCTGCAGGCTTCTGTGTTGGTGCTGAACCTGTACCTTCATAAAGAAGTGTTACCTTGCCGTCCCTGAATGAAAGTTCATCCTTGTGCGCGCTTTCTTCCATTGTCCACCAGAAGAAAAGACCAATCTTGTCTGCAAGCTTAGCTTTCTGTTCAGCAGTGAAAATTACCTCTACTGTATCGTAAACACTGTTGAACCCGAATTCACCGCAGTTATCCCAGTCATCAGCATAGTTTACGCCGCCGCCGCCCTGGCCGTCCCATGATGAAGAACACGTGATTCCAAATCTTACGCCCTTAAGCTTTGACTTGTCAGTAATATTTATCCAGCCGTCAGCAGGAATACTTACAACCTTTTCGTCATATACAGGAATCTCAGGTTTCTGCTCTTCAACGCTTCCTGAAGAAAGCTTTGCTGCAAGTGCCTGATAGTTCTTTTCAATTTCACTGTCGTTCCATTTTACTGACTTTCTGTCAAGGAACTTCATATCGCCGCTGCTTCCGGCATCCCAGAGCACAGGACACATACCGTATGAAAGTGCCTTTTCTGAAACAGATGAAAGATACTGTCTGATTGATGCCTTGTCCTTATTGTTTTCTGCTTCTGTAAGAACGCCGTATTCACCGATGATAACAGGAACGCCCTTGCTGATAAAGTTTGTGTAAATCTTCATCATTGCTGCATCAAGATCTGCCTGGTCACTTGCGGAGCCCCACTTTGTCTGAGGAGTACACCATGTACAGTTAGCCTCAGCAACTGCAAACTGCGGCGGTGAATAATAGTGAAGTGAAAGCATAAGATGTTCTGCTGAATCCTTAGGCATCTGGAATCTTGAATCTGATGTCTGTGCAATATCTGTGTTGTATCCTGAAATAAGAAGATGTCTTGTGCCGTTGTTTCCGCCTGTTGCACGTACTGTGTCAACAAACTTCTGGTTAAGCTTGTTAATAAGTGCATAAGCATCATTCTTTGAAACTGTGCTGAACTCAACTTCGTTCATGCTTTCGAACACAAGCTTGTCGGAATAATCCCTGAAAGTGCCTGCAATCTGTGTCCAGAGCTTGCTGAATCTGCCTTCAACTGAAGCGTAGTCCGTTGCAGCGTTTCTGATCCATGCTGTTTCTCCGCCGCCGCCGTCATGATGAACGTTGATGATTACATAAAGGTCTTCTTCAACACACCAGTCAACAACTTCCTTTACTCTGGCCATAAACTTTGCGTCAACCTCATTTGTTGTTCTGTTCATGGCATTGATCCAGGTTACAGGGATACGAACCGTCTTAAAGCCTGAGGCCTTAACCTTCTTAATCAGTTCCTTTGTGGTAACCGGATTTCCCCAGCCTGTTTCAAACTGTTCAGGTGTGCCGGTACCTTCAGCAATCCACGGACAAAGACTGTCAAAAGTGTTTCCGAGATTCCATCCGAGTCCCATGTCCTTTACAAGCTCAGCAGATGAAATATTTCTCATGGTTTCAGCAGCGCTTACTGTTACTGCTGAATAAATTCCCGGATTGTTATCGTTTACAAAGTTGCCGAAAGAAAAAGCTGATATGCCCATCATAAGGGCTGAAGCGCCTGAAATCAGTGATATAAGTTTTCTGTTCATTGTTATCGTTCCTCCTGTTGTTATATTGAACGGGATTATCTGATGCGTTTTAAGTGAAGCGGTAATGCTTTACACGTCTTAATCATTGCTTTCTTAATTATATCATTTAAGTTAATCGTTTTCAAGAGTTGATTTAGCTAAATTATGCGACCATATTTGTGCATTTGCACATGAATTTTATTAATATTTATACATGTTACCATATGAACATTTTGAATGAAAGATGTGAAAATACATATTGATGTTTTATTTAATATGTGATATAATAAAGAAATAATGCGGTTTCTGAACCGTATATCAGATAAAGATATTCTAAATCTATTATAAATATCAGAAAGGCAAAACTATGGATTATCATTTTTCCGACAGAGTTTCCGCGCTGAAACCTTCAGTTATCCGCGAAATTCTCAAACACACCTCAAATCCGGAAGTAATCCCGTTCGCAGCCGGAAATCCTGCTGCAGACGCATTTCCTAAGGAAACAATAAGAAAAATTTCAGAAGATATTCTGTCATCGGATCCTATCGGAGCACTTCAGTACAGCATTACTGAAGGTTATCTTCCTCTCAGAAACAGACTGAAGAAGGATCTTGAAGCTAAAAAATGCTACGCTGACGGCAGGGACGACCTCATCACAACATCAGGCGCACAGCAGGCAAATGAACTTGCATGCAAGGTGCTCTGCAGCGACGGTGACACTCTCATCTGCGAAAGTCCGAGCTTCATCGGTTCTCTCAACTCATTCAAGTCATACAACGTTAATCTCGTTGGCGTTGAGCTTGAAGAAGACGGAATAAACATCGAAAAGCTTGAAGAAGCTGTAAAATCAAACAGCAGAGTAAAGCTCCTTTATCTTATTCCGAACTTCCAGAACCCTACAGGCAGAACAATGTCTCTCGAAAAGAGAAAAGCTGTATATGAGCTTGCTAAAAAATACGACTTCATCATCCTTGAGGACAACCCTTACGGTGACCTCAGATTCAGAGGCGAGGATATCGCACCTATCAAGTCATTTGACACGGAAGGCCGCGTAATCTACAGCAGAACCTTCTCAAAGATTCTCGCACCAGGTCTCCGTGTAGGATACGTAAGCGCTCCTAAGGAAATCATCTCAAAGATGGTTGTGTGCAAGCAGGTTGCGGATGTTCACACAAACATCTGGGCACAGCAGATATGCTACAGATTTATGGAAACAGTTGATATGAACGAGCATATTGCTTCGCTCAGAAAAATATACAAATCAAAATACGAACTCATGGAAAACGGTATAAAGGAATACTTCTCGGACAAGGTTGAAGTAACCAGACCTGAAGGCGGTCTCTTTATATGGGCAACCCTTCCGGACAGCATTGATATGCTGAGCTTCTGCAAAAAGGCAGTTGAGGAATACAAAATTGCCGTAGTTCCGGGACAGGCATTCATGATTTCTGAAAATGACAGAACAAATTCATTCCGAATGAATTTCTCAACACCTTCTGACGAACAGATTGTCACCGGATGTGAAATCCTCGGAAAACTTACAAAAGAATTTTAACACAGCTGTTTACTGTGTTTACTAAAAACAGCAAATAACCTCCCGCCGGGACAAATGGCGGAGAAACGGAGAAAATATCATGGCAAATGAACGTTACAATGTATGTGAACCATACCTTATTTCAAGAATCAAGGCTCTCAGAATGCCTCCTGCAGTTATAGGCGTAAAGCTTACAGATGACAAGCAGATATACAGCGCAGTTGTTGACATTCCGATGGGCAGAGGCGTACTCGGCACACTTGTATGTCTCGCAAACGGTGCAGTTAACATTTTCTTCAACAACGGTTCACAGATTACAGGTATCTCTGCACATAACCCTGCACTCGCACAGGCATGCCGCTCATTCCTTGCAAGCGCAGGCCAGTCACTTCCTGTATGTCAGAGAACATCAGTTTTCGATCTTCCTATGGGCTCATCAGAACACTTCGTACACCTTATGACAAGAAAGGGTGTTTACAAGACAGTTATCAACCCTGCAACAGCTGTAAATGAAGAAAACAAGATGAGAGCGTTCCTTCTCCATCTTTATCAGAAGGTTATGAACGAAGTTCAGACAGCGCAGATCAGAGAAGCTGCAAGAAACAAGTAATTCCTGAAAGGAACGTTTTAAAATGTCAGAAACAACTGAAAAGAAACTTATTTTCAGCGGTATTCAGCCTACCGGTACATTTACTCTCGGCAACTACATTGGTGCTGTAAGAAACTGGGGTCCGCTTCAGGATGAATACAACTGTATCTATTCCATAGTTGACATGCATGCAATTACAGTCAGACAGGATCCGGCAAAGCTCCGCCAGAACACTCTTCAGGCGTACGCACTGCTTCTCGCATGCGGTATTGATCCGAAAAAATCAATTGCATTCATTCAGAGTCACAACCCTAATCATGCTGAACTCAGCTGGATACTCTCATGTTCAACTCAGTTCGGTGAACTTTCAAGAATGACTCAGTTCAAAGACAAAAGTGCAAAGCACGCAGATGACATAAACGCAGGTCTTTTCACATATCCGGTACTTATGGCAGCAGATATTCTCGCATACAATGCTGATCTGGTTCCAATAGGTGCAGACCAGAAACAGCATCTTGAACTCGCAAGAAACATTGCAGGAAGATTCAACCAGAAATACGGTGATTTCTTTACACTTCCGGAGCCGTTTATCCCAAAAGCAGGCGCAAGAGTCATGTCTCTTCAGGATCCTCAGAAGAAAATGTCAAAATCTGACGAAAATCCTAACGCATGTATTCTTATCCTCGATGACAAGGATACAATCGTAAGAAAATTCAAACGTGCTGTAACAGACTCCGAATCTGAAGTATGCTACAGGGAAGGCAAGGACGGTATTAACAACCTTATGACAATATACTCAGTTGTAACAGGAAAATCCCTCGACGAAATAACAGCTGAGTTTGCAGGAAAAGGCTACGGCGACTTCAAGCTCGCTGTCGGCGAAGCTGTTGCTGATCATCTTGAACCTGTACGTACCGAATATGCAAGGCTTATTGAAGACAAGGCTTATCTTAAGGAATGCTATACTTCCGGAGCCGAAGCAGCCTTCAGAATCACAAGAAAAACACTCTCAAAGGTTTACAGAAAAGTCGGATTTGTTGACGCAAGATGACGTAAAACCACGGTTTCTTATGTGTTTTTTACTCATTATTGCATCACCATGGCAGTATTATTCTATACTTATTACAAAAATGCAAAAATCACTTGCATTTTACGATAGTTTGCGGTACTATAATTAAAGACTGAATTCGACTTGTCTTAAGAGGTTATAATGTTTAGTTTTAAAGATCATTACGATATAGACGATCTCATCGGGATTGTCAGGGTTCTCAGAAGTGAGAACGGCTGTCCGTGGGACAAAGTTCAGACTCACCAGTCCATCAGATCAGACTTCATAGAGGAAGTTTATGAGGTAATTGAAGCAATTGACATGAACAGTGCTGAGATGCTTCGTGAGGAACTTGGTGATGTTCTTCTTCAGGTTGTGTTCCATGCACAGATTAAAACCGAGGAAAATGTATTCAGTTTCAGTGATGTCTGCAACGATATCTGTCAGAAGCTGATTATCCGTCACCCTCATGTTTTCGGTGAGGTTAAGGTTGACGGGTGTGATCAGGTACTTACAAACTGGGAACAGATCAAGCAGCAGACCAAGGGACAGACTACATTCACAGAAACACTGGAAAGCGTTCCTAAAACATTTCCTTCCCTTATGCGTGCGCAGAAGGTTGGAAAGAGAGCAGCGAAGGCCGGTATGGATTTTGCTGATGTGAAGGACGCACTTGAACGTCTTAAGTCAGAAATAGCTGAACTTGAGGCTGCGATTGCCGAAAACAGTCCGGAAAAGATTGCGGACGAGCTCGGTGATGTACTCTTCTCATGTACAAACGTTGCAAGAAAAACAGGAGTTGATTCAGAGACTGTTCTTAACGAATCAACGGAAAAGTTTATCAGACGCTTTGCAAAAACAGAAGAAATGGTTAGGCTGGAAGAGAAAGATATGAGTTCTCTTGGCATAGATGAGCTTGACAGGTACTGGGAACAGGCTAAGGCTCACAATTAAACCCAATAAAAACTGGAGGTAAATAAAAATGACAAAGGCAGATTTAATCAATGCTATAGCAGAAAAAGGCGAATACTCAAAGAAGGATGCTGACAAGGCTCTCGCAACTGTAACAGCTGCTATCACAGACGCTCTTGCAAGCGGTGAAAAGATTCAGTTAATCGGTTTCGGTACTTTCGAAGTTCGCGAAAGAGCTGCTAAGGATTCAAAGAATCCAAGAACAGGCGAAACAATCCACTGCCCAGCTAAGAAGGCTCCTGCATTTAAGGCTGGTAAGGCTCTTAAGGATGCTGTAAACAAGTAATAATTTTTACACATAAACACTTAAAAGCACATGCATCGGATTTTTTATCTGATACCTGTGCTTTTTTATTTTGAAAAGAGGAATATATGCGACTCGACAAATATCTCAAGGTAACACGCCTTATTAAAAGAAGAACTATCGCCAATGAAGCCTGCGATGCCGGAAAGGTACTTGTAAACGACAAGCCTGCACGCGCTTCATACGACGTCAAAATCAACGATATAATAACAATATGTCTTGGACAGAAGCCTCTCAGTGTCAAAGTAACATCAGTCACTGAACATACAACAAAAGAAAATGCATCCGATAACTATGAAGTTATAAACTGATTCTTCCCCGGAATTTTCCGTGGAATTTCTCTTAATACTCTTTACTGCGATTATCAAAACAAACAAAAAATCGATATACCAGTAAGTCAAAACGTAAAATTTTCAATAAAACTCTTGTCTGAATAGTCGTTTTAGGGTATAATAATTGAAAGGAGATGATACTATGAACGAAACAAATGACGCAACAATGAAATTCTCAGTTAGTGAAGACAAAGAAAAGGTATTAAAGAAAAACCTCACTACTATTCATGATGCACTCAAGGAAAAAGGATACAATCCAGTCAATCAGATTGTAGGTTATATTCTTTCTGAGGATCCGACATATATTACAACTCATCAGAACGCAAGAAATATCATCAGACATATAGACCGTGATGAACTTCTTCAGATTCTTGTAAAGTCATACATTCAGAAATAACTCTTTTAAGAGTTGATAACGTCATTTAAGCCCTCTGCATTCTTCTGCAGAGGGCTTTTTTAGCAGCCCCCTTCTGTTTCAAAGCTCTGATTCTGACAGGCAGAGGCAGTCAGGGGAGTTGCTTTCATTCAGCATGCGACTGAACTCCTGATGAACAAAAGGATATCCCCCGCTATATACAGATGCGGGGGATATCCTCTTTGTTGTTCAAAGCTCTGCTTTTAAC
>DCGK01000029.1:0-5326 GCA_002315235.1 Ruminococcus sp. UBA1780 | reverse complement strand
CCGCCTATAGAGGCGGGGGATATCCTCTGTGTTGTTATATCGAAGAATTTTCCATAAGAAAATCTATTACATCATCAACGGTTGTGAAGCAGAGGCCTGTACATGTATCTGCACATCCGTAATAGATTGCTATACGACCTGTAGCTGCATCAACAATATTAGCGCACGGGAATGTTACATTAGGAACATCACCAACACATTCGTATATCTTCTGAGGGCTGATGAGATAGTCTCTGGCACGCTTGACAGGCTTCCACGGTTCATCCCTGTCAAGAAGAGCAGCAGAAAAGCTGTAAACAAATCCGTTGCAGGAAGTAAGGACGCCATGATAGAATAAAAGCCAGCCCTCCGATGTTTCTATCGGTACCGGACCTGCGCCTATCTTGGTACTCTGCCAGCCTCGTACAGGCTTCATAACATGCCTGTGCTTTCCCCAGAACGTCAAATCAGGACTTTCGCTGTAATATATGTCTCCGAACGGTGTATGACCGTTGTCCGAAGGACGTGAAAGCATAGCGAAGTTTCCGTTTATTTTTCTCGGAAAGAGAACGCCGTTTCTGTTAAAAGGAAGAAATGCATTTTCTGTCTGATGAAATGTTTTAAAATCCTTTGTCCAGGCAATACCTATAGTCGGATAGTACTGATATCCGTTACACCATGTCAGATAGTATCTGTCTTCTATAAATACAACTCTCGGATCATATCCGTAATAAAACTGCTTCATTTCTTCGATATCAGTATCGAAAACAATCTTTTCGTTATTTATTTCCCAGTGAATTCCGTCCTTTGAAAATCCGGCATGCAGCTCCATATCCCTTGCCTTATTGTCAACTCTGAATACACCGGCAAATCCGTCACCGAACGGAACTGCCGCACTGTTAAACACACTGTTTGAGCATGGAATTATGTCCCTCTCAATAACCGGGTTCTCACTGTATCTCCATACAACATCACTGCACCCCTCAGGTCTGTCCTGCCACGGAATGTTTTTTACTTCCTTTTCACCAAAAATCTGATATTTCATTTCCCCGTTCCGCCTTTCGTTTAATACCAGTCGTCTTCGTAGTACTCCTCATCATAATCGTAATCATAGTCATCGTATTCTTCTTCGTAATACTCTTCCTCCTCATATTCATCCTCTTCCTCAGCTTCTGTCGTCGTTACAGGACTTGTCTGTGTAACCGGCGGCGTTGTAACAGGAGGTTCGGTAACAGGAGGCTCTTCTCTGAGTTCTGATTTTGTTTTATATTTTTCAAGAGTTACTGTTCTGTTAGCATTGTACATTTTTATAAGTGTATCACGTGAGTTATACTGTTCCGAAAGATTACCTTCTTTGTCAAGAAGGTATTCACCGTACCACAGACCGAAAAATGACCATACAGCACGGTCTCTGAATGTAAGCTCAAGATCAGGCAGTGAACCGCATTCACTGAGCGCAATCAGCTTCTGTCCGCCTGTAAGTGAGTAAAGCCACTGATACTGCTTGTAATAGCTTGTGTTGTCTGTATTGTCTGTATACAGGTCAACCGATGCTATATCAAAAGCAGAATTTCCTACAAAATAATCAGAGCCCTGTGCACTCCAGATCCAGATCAGATTGTTAAGCTTGTGATATTTTGTCTGTCTCCTGTAAAGAAGATTCCACAGCCACTTGTAACATTCCGGACCGGAATCGCCCCACCAGAACCAGTCTCCGCTTGCCTCATGAAGCGGTCTCCAGAGCACTGGAACATTTTTGTCACGCAGACGCACGAGCTGCTGTGAAATGTTATCGATATCCTGTACTATTCTTACTGTTTCTGCTGTAAGAACGCCCTCCTGATGCAGCTGTTCTATTTTTTCCATACTAAGAAGCGAAACGTCTATATCCGTTACCGCCAGAGCAAGATCAAAATCAGTCTTTTCAGAATAAAATTCATTTTCATAAAGAGGAGCCTTCCAGTGCCAGATATATCCTACTATTCCACCCTGCTCAGCCCAGCGGAGAGCCGCAGATACTTCATCATTCACTGCAGGAACAGGCTCGGAAGCGTTAACCGAATACTGACTCATATCGCCGAATCTTATAGCAGGATAATTTGACGTGATATCATAAATACTTTTCAGTTCTTTGTTTTCCGCATCTGAAGCATACTGTCCGGTGATTATTCTTTTGCCGAAATTGTCAGTAAGATACTTCATAAGTTCCTTTGCTTCAGCTGAAGCGTCAGGATTTACAAGTGAATTAGGTATATCGGTTTTTGATGAATATATTGATTTGTTATTGCATACTCTGATATAATCAAGGTCAAATCCGGCCTCAATCTCATGCACTGTGAGAGTTGTTCTTCCTTCTTCAAGAAATACACCGTAATATGTTTTTATAACAAATCTTCCTGTTGTTTCTTCCGTACACTCGAAATCAAAAAGGTTTTCACCGTCAAGAAGAACTTCATTTTTCATTACTTCATCCGATGCAAAGCATATTGAAATATCATAATGCTGCCTTGCCGGTATATCAAACCCAAATGAAAGTGAATTGCCGAGCGCAAGACTGAAATCAGTCAGATAACCGGTTCCTGAATATCCGGGCCTGTGGTCAGCCTCTGTCAGTGACCAGCTTCCGTCTGCATCTTCAGCTTCAATCAGCTGATCATACTCATACTGTTTAAGCTGCTGTGTATTAAACATATACTCGGAAACAGTTACTTTCGGCTCATCATCAGGGACATTTGTAATGAACGGCTCTGAAACA
Organism: Ruminococcus sp. UBA1780; assembly: GCA_002315235.1. Lineage (GTDB taxonomy): Bacteria > Bacillota > Clostridia > Oscillospirales > Ruminococcaceae > HUN007. The sequence continues at coordinate 2,592 of DCGK01000029.1, read as the reverse complement.
ACGGAGTCTGAATTTTTGTTGAATTCGACGCCTCTGTGATCACCGGCCATGTTATGCATAAAGTTAAGGAAAAAAACTGCAGCTGCAACAAACAAAGCAAACAGCACAACAAAAAAAGCTACAAGCTTTCCCGACATCTTTTCTTCAGATGATACACTCGCAAAAATGGTTTTTAATTTTCCATCCTTTTTATTATCCTTCAAATTATCCTCTTCCTTCTTTGGGAAAACACTGATTAATTTATAACAACACAGAGGATATCCCCCGCAGTGCCTGAATCAGTGCTTCTCCAGAAAATCATTTTTTGTATAAATCTTCTGTTAAAGAAAAAAGAATATCCGAATACAACTTTATTGTACCACATAATTCACTTACATGTCAATAATATTTAATATAGTTATTTAATTTTTTAACTTAATTTTTAAGTGAACAAACAGTCTTTTTTCCTTCAGAAAATGTATAATCTAAAAAACACCAATATATAGTATATTATTTTTTCGGTTTTTTTTCAAGTCTAAATTGAATTTATCAAAAATATAAGTTATAATCGTAGTGTATGCCGGAATTGTTACGGCATTCACTTTAAATCATCCACGGAGGTTATTATATGCAGAAAATTCTCGGATTCATGAGAAAAGCAATACAGGAATACAGCATGATTTCAGACGGTGACCGCATCGCTGCAGGAGTTTCAGGCGGCAAGGACAGCCTGGTTATGCTGGCAGGACTTAAACTGCTTCAGAGATTCATAGGGATCGACTACAGCGTTACTGCACTTGCCATAGATCCTCAGTTTAACGGAAAGCCTGCCGACTATTCAATGATAAAAGCCTTCTGCGACAAATATGACATCCCGCTTATCATAGAGCCGACTCATATCGCAGAGGTTGTGTTTGATATAAGAAAGGAGCCAAATCCCTGCAGCCTGTGCTCCAGAATGCGAAGAGGAGCGCTTCTCAATGCTGCGGTAAATTCCGGATGCAGCAAGCTCGCACTCGGACATAACAGAGATGATGCCGTAGAAACATTCTTCATGAACCTTTTCAACGAAGGGCGTATCGACTGCTTCTCACCTGTGTCATACATGTCTCATCACGGCATCACAGTTATACGTCCGCTTGTACTGGCACCTGAGCGAACTGTTGCAGGCACTTCCAGAAAGCTTGATTTTCCTGTAATGAAATCGGCATGCCCGGAAGACGGACATACAAACCGTGAAACTATGCGTCGTTTTATTCTTGAAAAAGAACAGGAGGACAGGAGCTTTCAGGATAAAATTATCGGCTCTCTTCAGCGCGGAAATATCAGCGGATGGGGCATAAATACAGTAAACGATAAATGAACCGGCCGCGGTTACTGTCAGCCGGTTCAGACATACAGTAAATACACAAAGCGAATGCCGTCCCAGTGAGATTCTGAGACGGCATTCGCCTTATTTATAGTGAACGCAGAAAATAATTCTGCATTCACTATAATAATTTTATTTTTATTGCCCTGCACATCCGATGACAGCAGTCAGAGCACACTGATGTCGCAGGATTACTTTGTAGCCTGAGCCCACACTTCATCAGTGAATTCTCTTGAATCGCTTGCATCAGCAAAAAGAATAGCCTTGAGAATGCAGTTGGCATCAGACTGAGCCATTTTCGCACCCTTGTCAGATCCGTCTACATCTCCGAGGAATTTTGAAAGTGCTGTCGACTTATCCCCTGCTGCATTCATGTCGATTTCAGCCGGAAGAACAGATGTGCCTGCATCGCCTGCAAGAATTTCCTTGAGAATAACGTTGGCATCAATCTGGCTTACCTTGCCGTCAAGATCAACGTCTCCCTTAAGGCCCATGAGAAGCTTAGGCTTTGAAACTGTATATCTTGTATCACCGTTTCTTATAAATGATACAAGAGGAGTATATGTTCCGTCCTTTTCCTTATTAACTGACTGAATACGTCCGAATGCTGTACCGGTTGTTATTTCATTTATGAACTTTACTTCGGAAGCAGGGACATTTACTGTAAATGTTACCAGTGTTCCGTTACTTCCCAGTGAAGCTGAATCAATACCGTTAATCATGTAGTAAACGCTGCCCTGACCGAGCTTTGCTTCATTTTCAATTGCTATAGCTTCAAGAGAGCCCTCTTCAATCTTCTGAACGTTTGACTTAGCGCTGGTTTTCACATCAGCAATTTTCATGCCCTTCGGAAGATTGATACCTAAACCTGCGAAGTCAAAATATGAAGTTTCAGCGTTATAGTCTTTAAGATTAACACTGAATTCAACCTGCATATCCCTGCCGGTTCTGTATACCATTCTGTCAGGAACTTCTACCTTAATAACGGCATTATCCTTGTATTCTATCTTTTCTGCAGCCTGACCAGGCATATTTACCTTGTCGCTGCCTGCATTAAGGACAATTTCCAGTGGTTTTTCTCCTGATGTGTCACCCGGCTTTTCTGTCGGTGTTACTGATGGTACTGCTGAAGGTGTGTCTGCTGGTTTTTCCGTCGGTGTTACTGTAGGTGTATCCGCCGGCTTTTGCGTTGGTGTTACTGCAGGCTTTTCTGTCGGCTTTTCAGTTGGTGTTACTGTAGGTGT
>DCGK01000030.1:11353-11586 GCA_002315235.1 Ruminococcus sp. UBA1780 | reverse complement strand
ATTGGCAAGTGGTGACATAGCAGTATCTATGCAGTCAACACCTGATTCAACAGCCTTAAGCATACACATTGATGCAAGACCTGATGTGTAGTGTGTGTGAAGCTGTACCGGAATGCTGACTTCCTTCTTGATTGCCTTGATGAGTTCTTCTGTTCTGTAAGGTGTAAGAAGAGCAGCCATATCCTTAAGACAGATTGAGTGAGCACCGGCTTCTTCAATCTGCTTTGCATAGT
>DCGK01000030.1:0-11261 GCA_002315235.1 Ruminococcus sp. UBA1780 | reverse complement strand
TTTCTTGTAGCCTTAATAGCTGATTCGAGGTTTCTGATATCATTGAGAGCATCGAAGATACGGATGATGTCCATACCGTTTGCTACAATTTTCTGAACAAAATATTCGAGTACGTCATCAGCATAATGACGGTAACCGAGCATGTTCTGACCTCTGAAGAGCATCTGAAGCTTTGTGTTAGGAAGATTTTTCTTTAAAATACGAAGTCTCTCCCACGGATCCTCGTCAAGAAATCTGAGACATGAGTCAAATGTTGCACCGCCCCAGCATTCGATTGAATGATAGCCAACCTTGTCCATCTTTTCAAGAATAGGAAGCATATCCTCAAGAGGCATACGAGTAGCAAGAAGTGACTGATGCGCATCACGGAGGACAGTTTCGGTAATTCCAATTTTCTTAGCCATAATAAACCGCCTTTCGTGCTCTTACTGAATTGTTGCGAGAGCGTCTGAAGCGTTTACTGTATCGCCCTTCTTGGCAATAACGCTTGTAACCTTACCATCACATGGAGCAACGATGTCATTTTCCATCTTCATAGCTTCAAGTACCATGAGCACCTGTCCCTTTGTAACTGTATCGCCTGTGCTTACCTTTACATCGAGAATGTTGCCAGGCATTGGTGCTGTAACCTTAGTGCCTTCTCCGACTGCAGGAGCTGCCGCCGGTGCTGCTGGTGCAGGTGCTGCTGCCTTTACAGGAGCAGGAGCTGCTGCTGGTGCTGAACCGTCTGTGATTTCTTCTACTGCAACGTCATATGCTTTTCCGTTTACTGTAATATTAAATCTTTTCATAAAAAACTCCAGTTCTCCGCAGATATGAGTTTTATCAGTCAGAATTATTTTACTGCGGGAAAATAATTCCTGTCAGTCGATATATTTGGTTTCCTTAAAGCGGAAGATTGTTGTGCTTCTTAGGAAGACGTGATACTCTCTTTCCTGAAAGAATTTCGAGTGCGTCTGTAATCTTTGTTCTTGTCTCAGCTGCTGAGATTATTTCGTCTACACCGTTTCTGTAAGCTGCCTTTTCAGCTGTTGCATTTTCAGCAATGTATTCTGCTGCAAGCTCCTGTCTCTTCTGAGCCACGTTAGCTGCTCCGGCAAGTTTTTCATGCCAGAGGAATTCAACTGCTGTAAGTGGATTAAGCGGTGAAATAACAGCACTGTTCCATGCAAATGTAAGATCGGCATTTGCACCTCTGCTTGCAAGAGCAACGAATGCAGGACCGTAAGCCTTGCCTGTTACAACTGTAATCTTTGCTGTTGTTGCTTCTGCATACGCTCCGGCGAGCATTGTCATATTTCTTACGCTGCCTGCAGCCTCTTCCTCACCGTCAAAGCCTTCTGTATCAACAACTGTAACTACAGGGATTCCGAAAGCATCACATGTTCTTACAAAACGTGCAATCTTTGCTGAGTCATCTGCTGTAAGTCTGTCGGAAGTTTTGTTTGTAGCCGCAATACCAATTGTAGAACCTGCAGCTGTTGCAAGTGCTGTATATGAAGCCTTGCCGAATCCGCTGTAAAGCTCAGTAACTGAGTCAGCGTCAGCTATATTATTTACAATGTCAGAAAGGCTGCTTCCTGATGCAAATGAATTTTCAGAATATTCGTATACAGGAACTGATGTGAGATTATTTTCAGGAATCAGTCTGAGAAGTTCCTTTACTGTTTCAACAGCAGCTGCTTCGTCGTCACATACAACTGCAGCTGTGCCTGCCTTTGCAGCATCCGCAGCTGTGCCTGCTCCGTTCGGAGCTGCGAAAAGTTCTGCATCCTTTGTCATTACAACAAAATCAGCTGAACATGCGAGCATTGCAGCGCTTCCTGCGCATGTTCCTGCAATAAGTGAAATCTGCGGAACAACTCCTGATACTGAAGCTGCAGTGCCAATCATCTCGCCGTATGCATTAAGTGAATCAACTGTGCCGTCAATAAAAGCACCGTTTGAGTCATGAATTCCTAATACCGGTCTGCCTGTCTTCGCAGCAAGTGAGTAAAGTTTTGAAATCTTCTGAGCGTGAACAGTTCCTACCGCACCGCCGTTTACTGACTTATCCTGTGAATAAGCGTAAACAAGTGATCCGTTTACGTAACCGTATGCTGTAACAACACTGGCAAGGCTGTCCTTCTCAACTGACAATGAGTTAATCTCTGTGTAAACGCCATCATCAAACAGAGATGAGAGTCTTACGCGTGCCGCGCTGTTTAAATTTTTCTCCATCTGCATATGAAATTCCCTTTCTGAGATATTTATTAGTTAGGTTTTAAAGGATTAACAGAATAACACTTCTATTAACCAAACATTATAATCATAACACAATTTTTTTTATTTTGCAATAGGATTGCTGATTTCTTTGTTTATTAAAGAACTGTATATGTTATTTGTCTTCACCAAGAGCATTTCTGATTGCTCTCAGTTCTTCCGGAGTAAGTTCACGGTATGTTCCCGGCTTGAGCATTCCGAGCTTAACCGGACCTATGCTTATTCTTCTGAGTCGTGCGACTTCAAGTCCGACTCCCTCGCACATTTTTCTGATCTGACGGTTTCTGCCTTCACGGATTGTCATAAGAAGAACTACTCTTCCGGGTTCCTTTGAAAGTACATTAATAACCGCAGGCTGCGTTTTATATCCGTCAATTTCCATACCGGCTGACATTGTGATAAGCTGTTCATCTGTAATGTCAGGACGAACTGTAACACGATATGTCTTTGCAAGATGTCTGCTCGGATGCATTACATTATTTGCAAAATTTCCGTCATTTGTGAAAAGAAGAAGTCCCTCTGAATTCTTGTCAAGTCTGCCAACAGGATAAACTCTTTCCTCAACACCGTCAAGCAGGTCAATAACGCATTTTCTGTCAAGTTCATCTGAAACAGTTGTCACATATCCTCTCGGTTTGTTAAGCATAAGGTATATATAGTTCTTTTTCTTCGGTCTGTAAAGTCTCTCGCCGCAGACTGTGATTTCGTCCCTGAACCCTGCCTTGTCTCCGAGTTTTACAGGATGGCCGTTTACCTTTACCTTACCTCTCTGGATATATTCTTCAGCTTTACGTCTTGAACAGTATCCGCTGTCTGCAATGATTTTCTGTATTCTTACAAGTTCCATTTAATCATTCCTTTCATCCGCAGGTCAGTTTCAGGCTATGGCTATTTATCTGCGGTTTAAATATCCATACATATACCTTTAATTATATCATGACATATCTGCCTGTGTCAATCAGATATTTTCCGCATATACACAAAAAAGAGCTGCCGGATGGTCAGCTCTTTCAGTATTTATTTTGATTTTTTATAAAGTTCTCCCTGTTTCTGAAGAAGGTATGAACATATATCGTCCTCCTGTCCGGATTCACTTTCAAGACGAGCGACATAGCTCATTTCTCCGCCTGCTGATTCTGAACCGCGACGCATAACTGAGCAGGTGATATCCATATATTTTGTTCGTCCAAGATCAAGTCCGAATATAATTCTGGAACCGATATCAAAACGAACCCTGCTTGTAAACTTTACTCCGTTCAGGCTCAGATCCCTTACGGTTATTTCCACAAATGAAGTTCTTCCTGTCAGAGTGTTCTCATACGCAGCCTTTGCAGATGCATTTATGTCAACTCTGAGACTTCTTCTTCTCTCCCTCTCGGCAATGCTGCGGATATCAGTAAGAGTAAGAGTACCGAATGAATAGGTGAAAACCTTTCCCTCAAGTACCCTGAAGCCGTGAGTTGAATTTATAATGTTTATTTTTACACGTGTTCCGAAAGAAACCGACCTGAATGCCCTTCCTTTGATGCTGAACTTTATCTTATCGGATGACACCGAAGAAACTCTTGCTGTGGTAATAAAAGTATTTTCTGTTGTTTTTATTTCGCAGACTGATCCTTCATATTCAGCTGGAATAATCATTCCGGCCATATACTACCCCTTTCAGAATGGTTTACTGTATCATTTCATTTCGTTAGCAGCCTTCAGAAGTCTTGCATATACCGCTGCAACCACCTCGTAAAGCTCAGGCGGAACTGTGCTGCCGACTTCCAGCATACACATAAGTGAGGCCGCACTGTCATCGCGGTAAACCGGAATCCCGTTGTGCTCTGCTATTTCAATAATTTTATTGGCAATCTCTCCGTATCCTGAAGCGATAATTACAGGAGCCAGGTCCCTGTCAGTATTATACTTCAGTGCGACTGCTTTGTTTCGGCTAGATTTTGACATTTATACCCGACCTCCTTACTGAAAGTCCGTCAAATACGTCAACAAGTGAACGCGGCTGTTTCAGCGTTCTGATATTTACTGAATTTATTCTGTAATCGGAAAAATCCGCACATTTTCTAAGATCCTTTGAAATACTCTCAACGTAGTCCTGCACATCATCCGAACAGTACAGAACAAGGTCAATTGAATTGTCCCTTACGAACAGTTCCGTTTCCATCTTGCCAAGGTTATCCATATCAAACACGATAAGCATGTGTATCTGTCGTAACGGTCCCTGCTCTGAAGAACTGCTCTCTTCATCCGGATCTATCCATATTTCTGCGAATGATGCCACATCTTCGTATTCAACCGGAATGATAAAATGAAGAAGCGGCGTAAAATTGCTCGGAGATGAAAGCATGCTGTGAATGATTGTTTCAACGCTCTCTGAATCAAGAGCCTTTATCTCTTCACTTTCGCTCTGAAGTCTGAGAATATCGGTTATTATATTCATTACTTTTGAATCAGAAAGTTCATCTTCATGACTTCGGTTTTCAAAATACGAAAGATGATCATAAAGAAGCTGAAGGAATTCTGACTTGTCGCCTTCCTTAAGCATTGTCATAAGATAGTTTACCGAAGAAGTAAGAAAATCCGGATCATTATTGTATCTTGAAATATTGTATCTGATCATGGAAATCAGACGCTCTGTCTGTGAGTTGAAGAGAACACTTCTCTCTACATCAGTGAGAACTGAAAGTGCATCAGACTTGAGCTCCTGAAAAACCTCTTCTGAATCTTCATCACGAAATCTCTCGGATATATTAAGAAGTGCAGCCGATATCTCCCTGTTGGGTTTCATCTGAGCTGAAAGAAATCCGAAGCTTGCAGAAAGCGCCTTCATAATATCCGTTCTGCTCTTTTCACTGTTTACTGCTTTGAGTACTGATATTACGGCTTTCTTGAACTCGGGACTTTTGTTTTCAGCAAGGACATCCCTGAGAAAATCGAAAAATTCTCCCTTAAATGCGGAAGATGAGTTTTCCTGATTAATCATCTCATCCGCAATTTCTTCCGGAAAAAGATTAAGTTCGGAAAACAGCTGCTGCATCTCCTCAGTAAGAGAACCGTTCTGCATCGGAATCAGCGCAACAATATCCATCATCATGAAGATATTTCTCATGTAGCCGGCAGTTACCTGCGGGTCTGAGAGAAGATTCATAAAAATCGCAGGTCCGCGCTGATTATGTACATCTCCGTTATGCTGTTTCAGCAGCTCTGACTCCCCGAGTGCCTGCTTTACACGGGCAGTATTCTGGAAGTCGACACGTTCAGCCTCTGCCGATTTATGCTCCGATACAGGCTGAACAATGTTTCGGTTGGTTATTGGGGCAGCAAATTTTTCGATATTTGCCATCTGAATCTATCCTCTATTATCCTCTCAGTGAATTTACCAGCTGTTCAATTTCATCTGAAGTTGTAACAACCTTTGATGAAAACTGATATGCACGCTGGGCAACAATCAGATTGGTCATTTCCTGTGAAAGCTCAACATTTGAAGCTTCAAGAGAGCCCTGATACAGAGTGTAGTCTGCTCTGCTCGCATTTTCCGGCTCGCCTGAGTTTTCGCTTACAAGAAAGCTTCCTCCGTCTGTTCTTGTAAGACCGTTAGGATTTGTGAAAGAAAACACACCAAGTCGCGGCTTTACTGTATCAATGTCAATAGTATTGGTGCCCGGAACATAGTCGAGCTGAATTTTCTGATTATTCTGATCAAGGACATACTTTCCGTCAGCATTTACAAGGAATGCATTTTCGCCCTCAATACTGATGTCAAATGAACCGTTTCTGGTGTATTCTATATTGCCGGTATCATCCTGAAGTGCAAAGAGTCCGTCACCGGCAATAAGGAAATCCAGCGGATAATCTGTAGACTGAAATTTTCCCTGTGTAAAATTGAGATCATCATGCCACATTCTTACGCCGTTTCCTTCTTTGATTTTGTCATCAGCAGGAAGCTCACGGTTGATATTTACATCCATGTTGTTGTTTATAAGTTCACGGAACTCAGGAATAGTAGCCTTGTATCCGACTGTACCTGAATTTACCACATTGTGACCGATAATGTTAATGTTTGTCTGATAGGCTCTGAGACCTGATGCTCCTGTATAAAATGCTTTATTCATAATAATCCCCCGTTAAATCAGCTTATTCCGGAAAGTCCGGCAGCCTTTTCATTAATCTTGTCTACCATTTTGAGAGCTGACGCACAGGCCTGAAGTGCTCTCTGTGCTTCAATAAGCCCGGTATATTCTTCGTTCATATCGACATTTGACTGCTCAAGATGGTTCTGGTAAACAGTTGTTACATCAAGAGCCTCTGCCTGATCAGCAATAAACATTCCGTTGTCAAACTTTCTGATTGCAGTCCCTTCAGCAGGTGCTGTTACCAGAATTCTGTCAACAAAAACTCCGTCTGAATTATATACAAGTCCGTGCGGTGTAATTGAATAGTCGGAACCTCCGACCTGAAGATCACCGTTACGTCCCTGAACTCTTCCGATACCGTCGAGTACAAGATAGCCCTCTGCATCAATATTGAAATTTCCGTTTCTTGTCAGATATGTATTGTTGTTTCCTGCGATATTAAAATATCCCCTGCCAACAAGAGCCATATCGTAAGGATTTTCAGTTTCCTTAAGGTAGCTTTCATCAAATATTGTTTCAACTTCCTCAGTGTAAACAGCAGGATCCCCTTCACCTATTCTGTTGTAGACACCGTTTTCCAGTCTTGTCAGAAAGTTGTGTTCATACGTTGTTGATACCATTCGCTGGGCTCTGTAACCCGGAGTCTGGTTGTTGGCAATATTACTGCCTATAATGTTTACATTTCTCTGCTGATTAAGTATTCCGGAACCAGCCGTATAAAATCCTGTAAGCATTTTCTATTCCCCCTGTTTAATTAATATATTCCTCCATAACCGCTTTTATCTTCGCTACAGCCTTGGAACTGATCTGTGATACTCTCTGTACACTTACCTCAAGAACCTGCGAGATTTCACTAAGGTTGAGATTTTCAAAATAGTAAAGAGTAACAACCAGTCTTTCACGCTCGTTTAGCGCTTCAATTGCTGTTTTTAATTTTTCCCTCATTTCATTTCTGAGAAACTGCTTTTCGGGTGTAGTGTAGTCACTTGTAGCCGAATCCAGAAGCGTTCCCATCTGATTGACATTCTGGATAAGCTCCTCAAATGAAAAAGTAACAGAACCTGCTACTTCATAATTATACTGTCTGAGCTTCGACACTGTTATTCCAAGACGTGCTGCAAGCTCTTCTTCTGTCGGATTTCTTCTGAGTTCGTTGCTCAGTTCCTGACTGGCATTTGCAATTTCCTTTGCCGCAGTTCTGACTCTTCTCGGAATCCAGTCCTGTTTTCTAACCAGATCTATAACACCGCCGCGCACTCTCATAAATGCATACGATTCAAACTTCATTCCCTTTGAACCGTCAAACTTTTCGATACAGTCAATCAGCGTGATTATTCCGTGATTAACCATATCCTCAGTCTGCGCATAACCCTGTGCAAGACCGCGAAGCTGCATTGCAGCAGTCCTTGCAATATAGCTGAAATTCATTACCAGCTCATTTCTGATTCTGACATCACCGCTCTGGCGGTACTGAGCCAGAAGCTCATTTGCTTCCTCTTCGGAAAGCCTTGATTCTGTTTTATCTGATACACTGCTCAAGAATAATCACCACCCTACGAATAATTAGCTGACTAAAGCTGCGTTTCCGTACGCTGAACGCACGGACAACTGAAAGCGTCAGGCTTTCTGCAGCTATATGGCAATATTGCCAAGCGCCTGTATCTGAACCTGTGTGTCTATTTCACTGAATGATAAAACTACTATATTAGGATAGAACTGATCAATAAGCTTCTTGAAGTAAATTCTTACTATAGGTGATGTAAGAATAACCGGAGTCTGAACCAGTTCCTTGATTTTGTCGACCTGATCAGTCGTTGCATTTATTATCTGCTGGATACTCTGCTGGTCAAGTGCAAGATATGAGCCATTGTCAAGCTTTTTAACTGCGCCCATTATCATATTTTCAACACCCGGATCAAGGCTGATAACCTTCATCTGGTTAGCTTCAGTAAACTTACGTGAAATTGTTCTCTTAAGAGACTGTCTTACATACTCTGTAAGCATGTCTGTATCCTTGATTTTCTGACCATAGTCACCAAGTGTTTCCAGTATCGTTTCAAGATCCCTGATAGGCACGTCTTCCTGAAGCAGCCTGCTCAGAACCTTCTGAAGTTCACTGATTGAAACAACTGCCGGAACAGTGTCATTTACTATTGCCGGATTAGTCTTTTTGAGGTTTTCCAGCATATTGTTAATCTCTGCACGGTTGAGAATCTCATATGCATGAGATTTGATTACTTCTGAAAGATGAGTGATGATAACAGAAACCGGATCAATAAGAGTATATCCGAGAAGCTCTGCCTTTACCTTCTGTTCCTCACTTATCCATTTTGCCTTGATTCCGAAGGCAGGCTCAACAGTTTCAATACCGTCAATTACGTCCTCCTTCTCTGAAGGAGCAAGTCCGAGATAGTGATCAACAAGAATATCGCCCTTTGCGACTTCTTCGCCTTTTATGCAGATTGAGTACTGATTCGGATTAATTCTGCTGCTGTCCTTAAGCTGTACAGGCGGGATAATCATACCCATATCCATAGCATACTGCTTACGGAACATTACAACTCGGTCAAGGAAGTTACCGCCGCTCGCCTCATCAACAAGAGGGATAAGACTGTAGCCGAATTCGATACGGAGCTGTTCAACATTAAGAAGGCCGTAGAGATTGTCAATGTTTCTGTAGTATGCAGCTTCGCTGACGATTTCTTCTGAAGGAAGTCCTTCGTCCATTACGCCCTGCTCAGCAACAGGAGCCTTTTTCTCTCTTCTTGAGAGCATTATTCCGCATCCGATAAGCATAGCTGAAAGAAGTATAAGCTGAACCGGAGGGAATCCTATAAACATCAGGAACAGCAGTGCTATACCTGAAATGATAAGAACTCTCGGCTGTGACAGGAAAGTTCTTTTAAAGTCTTCGTTAAGTTCATCTTCAGCAGACGAACGTGTTACAATCATACCTGTTGAAACAGATATGAGAAGTGCAGGCACCTGCGACATAAGACCGTCACCTACTGTAGCTGTTGAATATGTTGTAAGAACATCTTCAACACCTGTCATGGCACCGATTACGAAACCGCCGACAAGGTTTATAACAGTAACGACGATTGACATTACAGAGTCACCCTTTACAAACTTCGAGGCACCGTCCATTGCTCCGAAGAAAGCAGACTCACGCTGTATCTTCTCACGTCTCTTTTTGGCTTCATCTTCCGTGATTGTGCCGGCATTAAGATCGGCGTCAATAGCCATCTGCTTACCAGGCATAGCATCAAGTGTAAATCTTGCTGATACTTCTGCAACTCGCTCAGAACCCTTTGTAATTACAAGCATCTGAACAAGAACTATGATAAGAAATATAACAAGACCGACTGCTACATTCCCTCTGATAACAAACTGTCCGAATACTTTTACTACTTCGCCGGCATATCCTGCATTTGTGAGGATGGAACGGGTGGAAGAAATATTAAGTCCCAGTCGGAACAGAGTCGTTATGAGGAGAAGAGTAGGAAAGATTGAAAACTCAAGCGGTTCCTTGACATACATTGACATCATCAGTATAACCAGCGAAAGTCCAATCTGAAAAATAAATAAAAAGTCAAGTATTGCAGTCGGAAGCGGAATGATAAGAAGAAATATTATCAGCACTACGAATGCAGTAACCACATTGTTTGTAAAATTCGCAAATCTTTTCAAATCAGTTCAAATCCTTTTTATCCCTGCTGTAAATATGTGCAAGAATCTCTGCTACAGGATTATAGAATTCCTTGGGTATCTCCATGCCAATATCAACAGCGGCATAAAGAGCTCTGGCAAGAGGAATATTTTCAACTACAGCTACATCGCTGTTTTCTGCAATCTCAATAATTCTGAGAGCAACACGGTCCTGACCCTTGGCAATAACAAAAGGTGCACCGTTATTCTCCCTGTCATACTTCAGGGCAACCGCAAAATGAGTAGGGTTTTTAATTACAACGTCGGCAGAAGGAACGTCCTGCATCATACGCTGATTAGCCATCTCTCTCTGCTTCTGCTTGATACGGCCCTTAATCTGCGGATCACCTTCGATGTTTTTATATTCTTCTTTTACTTCCTGTTTTGTCATTCGAAGATTCTTGATATATGAATATCTCTGGTACATATAGTCACCGACAGCTATAGCTGCAAATGCTATTAATACTTTATTTATTATATCAGAAATTACGTTTCCTGTAAAGTGCGCAACGTCTTCAATTGTGCTGTCGATTAATTTCGGCAGAATGTTCAACTTATCCTTTATACATATGTATATAATAACAATAAGAACTATAATTTTCAGAAGAGATTTTAATACTTCTATGAAACCTTTCAGAGAAAAAAGCTTTTTTATTCCCTGTATCGGATTCATTCTGTCAAATTTCGGCTTAAGTGATTTAAAATTCACAAGCAGCTTGGTCTGTGCAAGAGTTATTATTGCTCCGGCAATACCAACAATAAGTATAATCGGAAAAGACGCTATCGCATATTTCAGACCAAGTCTTACAAACAGAGTCTGAAGAAATGAATCATCAAGAGTCTGAACTTCAGAAACTGATTTTATCTGGTCTGTAAGTACTCCTGTAACCTGTGAGCTTGCAAGAGGATACAGCATCTTAAACGCATAAAAGGAAACAACCATTGTTATCGCAATTGTTACTTCCTTACTTTGAGGAACATTACCTTCCTTTCGGGCATCATCAAGCTTTTTCCCGGTAGGCTGTTCGGTTTTTTCTCCTGAAGATTCGGCCACTGTGATCCCCCCTTTTTAACCGACTGGAACATAACATCTGAAATCAGGCAAAAATATCATTCAGATGTTTATTGTGTATTAAGGAACCACTGATTAAATCA